>DKQD01000005.1 GCA_002474345.1 Bacteriovoracaceae bacterium UBA7317 | reverse complement strand
ATTAGCTTCAATGTCAGCCCATCCCGGGGTGGTGTCACCTAGGCCAATATTACCGCCAAGCGTGAGGCCAGTGAGACCTTTACCAGCACCTATCAGGCCTATTCTTCCTCCAATTTCGAGACCAGACCATGATGATTCCCTAGACCATGATGATTCCCTAGACCATGATGATTCTATAGATCTTGATGATGTTACTTTAGGTTATCCTGGCGTAGGTGGAAATGGCTGTCCCGCAGGAACGACTTCGACCACGTTGTCTCCAGATAAAAAAGTTTTAAGTATCATATTTGATGAGTATATGGCCGAAGCAGGGGAAGGGACTGGGAAGAGAATTGATAGGAAGTCTTGTAATATGGCCATACCAGTTCATGTTCCTCAAGGATTAAGTGTTTCTCTTTTTAAGTTGGATTATAGAGGCTTCGTTTCAACTCCTTCTGGTGGAAATGCTAGACTAAGTGTCAATTACTTCTTTGCAGGTTCGAGAGGACCGAGAGTTGTAAGAAATTTCCCCGGAAGCTTTGATGATGAATACCTTTTCACAGATAACCTTCAGGCTGCAGCAGTCGTTTGGTCCAAATGTGGTCAGGATGTTAACCTAAGAATAAATAGTTCAATGATGGCGAGATCAAATAGTTCAATGGAAAGTGCTTTAGGTACCGTTGACAGTGTCGATGTTGAATCAGGTCTTAAATATCATTTAAAATGGAAACGTTGTAACTGATTGTGACCGTTTGTCCGCTAGTATTTTCTAGCGGACTTTCTTTGCTTCTTGAATAAGTGGCACTTCTACGAAAAGTCTTGTTCCTTTACCTAATTCACTTTCGACCCAAGCCTTTCCTTTTAGTCTTTCTGCTTCGAATTTAATCGCATCCAGGCCAACACCTCTTCCTGACATATCAGTAGCTTCTTCTTTGGATGAAAACCCTGCTGCCATGACAAGTTGGATAATTTCTTCACCCTTTAATAATGCTAGATCTTCCGCTTTGATGACGCCTTTTTCTACAGCTAATGGTCCAATAATGTCAGGATCGATACCTCTACCATCATCTTCAATTTCTATAAGTATCCACTTATTACCCTTAACTGTTTTTGTTTTAAAGTGGACCTTAATTTTGCCAGATGCTTTTTTTCTGGATTTTTTTCTTTCGGCAGAGCTTTCTATTCCGTGGTCCACGGCATTTCTAAAGGCATGGATAAGACTAGATATAAGAGGTTTATAAGAGTGCCTATAAAACTTAATTGAACCATTGAACATTTCAAATGAGACCTCTTTTCCAAGTTTTTCACCTACCTGAACAGTTGCTCTTTCAAAATGTTGGAATGCATCTCCAATGGGTTCTAGGATAAAATCCTTAAGGTATTCTTTATAAAGGTTAGATTCATCTCCAGCCGATAATTTAAGTTTTCTTCCCAGGCTTTCTATTTTTTTGATTGTTAGTTCTTTACTTGGGTTTTCCAATATTTTTCTTAGACCAAGGATATTGTCATTTTTGTCCAAAAAGGCGTTAAGGTCTTTGTCCAAAATTTTAAGAGAGCTCAAAATTGGCTTCCTCTTTTTGGCCATTTCTTCTCTAATAGTTTTCGTGTCAGTTATATTGAGATTTGTAAACTCATTTTCAATCTTATGGGCCAATTGACTTATTTTTCTGAGACCGAAAGACGCTGAACCGCCTTTTACAGAGTGTATAAGTCTGAAGCAGTGGCTTACATCAATTTCTCCTCTGCTTTTTGCAAAGGTCTTTTTGAGATAATCAAGTATGTTTTGGACTTCTGATATGAAATCAATAAAGTTTTGTTTATCTGTGACCATTGAAAGAATGGCCTTAACGTAAGCAGCTTCTTCTGCCGCAGCTTCTTTAAACTTTCTTTCTTCTGTCTTATCTGTTCCAATAATGACAAGTCTTGCTATTTTTCCTTTTTTATTTCTGATGACTTGGTAATCGAGCTCTATATACTTCTCGCCAACTCTATCAAAGCTTTTCGGGCCAATTGGTTTTAAGTCTTCGAAGTCAATAGGTTCATCAAAAACAAGTTTAACCCATTCTAGAACGCCTTTTCTTTCCTCATCTTTTAACTCTAGAATATCTGCAAAATTGTTTCCTACTGGATCTATTCCGAAAATTTGTTTCGATATGCTGGAAGGCTGCCCTTTGATAGCTCCAAAACGGTCGCATGTCATATAGGCTTGACCTAGATTTTCAAGAATTGTCTCAATTTCCTCTTTCTGACGAAGGCTTCTATCGAGAGCTAGATTAAATTGAAAAAGAGCATGGGAGTATGTTCCTGAGTAGCCTCTTCGGTCAATTCTTACTCTAGATGTTCCTTTATTGTGCTCATAGAGACTAAGGATTGCCTCTTTCATAAAAGCTTCTGTCTGATCTAAAATATTGTTTATGCCATCTGCGAGGTCTTTTTCTAGTGTCTCTTTTTTAAAATGAGTAAGTCTTACTTCAAGTTTACCACCTGATATATCTTTTAAAAGATCTAAGATCTTTTCCAAGTCTTTTGTTTTTTCAAGATGCTTGGTCATTAGTTGTTAACCTTCCCCATTCTCTTCCCGCAATTTTTGATGTAAAAGCTGAGCTTCTGCAATTTGTTTAGAAGATGCTTTTCTCTTTATAAGCAAAAAACCAATCATTTCGTCATCCATATAGGATGGGGAAATCAAAGAATCTACCCAAAAATATTTTGCATCTGAACCATGAACTTTAACAACTCCTTGCCAACTCTTTCCAGAGGAGACCTTCTCCCACAACTGTCTTACAATTGCCTTCGGTGTTTCTTTATCAAGGAAAAATGTATAGCTTTTCCCAATAATTTCTTCTTCCTCTAGGCCTGTTGCTTGTTGGAAAGATAAGTTGGAATAAGTAACAATGCCAGCCTTGTCTGTCTTGGTAATAAGAAAGGCATTATTTTTGAGCTCGACTTCTTCCATAGTTCTGCTTTTTAATGGTTTTTGTCATTCAAATAACTATCGGTGGGAAAGTGCCATATGTTTAATGAATAATGCTTTTTTTTGACTTAACACTGGAAACGCATCAAGAAAAAGTAGTGTGGCAAAAAAGTCGTTTATAGCTTATAATTCATACATTATTTTGATTCTTACAAGAAGGGAAGGCATGGGTGTTTCAACAAAATTTGTTTCTCTTATAACAGACTTTGGGAATAGAGATGGTTTTGTTGGAATTATGAAAGGGGTCATGTTAAAAATTAACCCAAACCTTCAGTTCATTGATATTTCTCATGAAGTAAAATCGTTTGACCTTTTTAATGGAGCATTTTTGGTTGAAAGATCTTTAAACTATTTACCAGAAAATGCAATTCATTTAGTCATTGTTGACCCAGGTGTGGGGTCTTCTAGGCTACCGATCATTGTTTCAACAAAATTAGGGATTTTTGTTGGGCCGGATAATGGTGTTTTAACTCCAATCATAGAAAACCGAGATATTTTTATTGAAGCAAGAGAGATAAAAAATAAAAAATATTTCTTAGAAAATATAAGTTGTAATTTTCATGGAAGAGACATATTCGCTCCTGTCGCAGCTCATTTAAGTTTAGGGGAAGAGCTAAAAGATTTTGGTTCTGTTCTTAAGCAGCCAATAACACTGCATTTAACCAAACCTAAAGTCAGAACTTCTGAAATTAAAGGTGAAGTTGTTTATATAGACACTTTTGGAAACTTAATTACCAATATACCAAATAATCATTTTTCAGATCTGATAAGTGAAATTCGTTGTGGAATAAATATTTGTAATAAAGTTGAAAATTATGGTGGAGGCTTTTTTAGAAAACTGTCAATTTTAGAGGGAAGTCACGGTTATTTAGAGATATTTTTAAAAGAGTTCTCAGCTTCGCAGGAGTTTGGTATTAAAAAGGGTCAGGAAGTAACTATTAAATTAAAGGACAGTTAATATTTCGATGAAAAGGATTTACCTTTTAAGTTATAATCTGATTTCATTTTTACTCTGGTTTTACATCCTTTTTCATGTGGTAATGAACCCTTTCTCTTTTTTTCAAGATGTAAGTTTAATTTTGAAAATTGCTCAGACAATGGCAGTTCTTGATATATTTCATAGTTACTTAGGTCTATCTTCCTCTTTAAAGTTACCAGCGATAATGCAGACATCGACGAGACTGATTTTTACATGGCTTATTTTGGGTAAGTACGATGTAACAACAATCGGTTGGGTTCCTTTGATGGTAGTTGCAAGCTGGTCAATAATTGAAATTGTCCGCTACCTTTATTATTTTTTAAAAGTAAAGTTTGATGAAGTAGAAAGCAACGTTCCTTATCTTATTGTTTGGCTAAGGTACCGCCTCTTTTTTATTCTTTACCCGCTAGGCTTTTCTGGAGAAGTGGCTTGTCTATATAAATCAGACCTTGTTGTTGGTGGCTGGACTTTTACTTTCATACCTTACTTTTTTGGCCTTCTTTTTATGATGAAGCATATGCACCTAATAGGACAAAAGAAGTTAAAAGATAGAGCTTAGGGGTATCAAGGAGTATTTATTGGGAAATAAAATCATTATTTCTGAAATTAAATGTGCTGAACAAAGTTCACAAGTAACTTTTGATGGAGAAATTGAGCCTGGAGATTTTTATAATTTTGATAACGGACAACTAGTTGAAAAGTTGGGGAAACCTTTAGATGTTCTCTTTTTAGATTATAGAAAAGAATACGAGATTTTTAAAAATAATAGATATTCTCATTCGATTCCTTTTTTGGAAAGTGAAAAAGAAAAAGAACTTTTAAAAGGAAAAAAAATAGAGGCGAGGGAAGCTTTTATTTTTAATTTTATCCTTTTAAAGGAAATTCGAGATAAAAAATCATGTCCTTATTTTATGGTTTTTAGAGGCGCTCAGTTGCCTGTTGGGAGAGATCTTGAAAACTTTTATAAAAGAATGGCATTTAATGAAAGACCTTTTTTTGATATTGTTATTGAAATAAATAGAAAAAAAAGAGAAGGCAAAAACTATTTTTTTTTCCAAAAAACATGGAAAGAAAAGAGAGATGCAAGTATTGAAGAAAAAAATACGGCCGAAAAGTGGATAAATTATCTGGAAGATGAATCGGCCTAAAGACAATTGATAATCAAATATTAAGAGGATAGTCTTGACGGGGAATCTTTTTCATACAAATAGTAAAATAAGAAAAGAAAAATGATTCCTGATGATAAAATGAAAACAGAGGCAAAAGTTGATTTTAGGATGAAAAAAGAATAGATAAAACCAATAAGAGCACAAGTTATAATGCGAATGAGTTCAAGCTTTCTTGCCCAATATGGGTTATTTAATAAAATACCTACACTCAATAATGAAATAATCAGAAATGAAATAGTTAGCCCCTTATCAAGGTTACTTGTTACAAAGAGATCAAAATAGAGAAATGTATTTGAGCAAAATAAAAAGCTTATAGTGAGGTATATATTTTTATGAAGACCTTTTGCTCCTTGGTCGTGTTTCTCATAACTTTTAAAATGGACTTCTGGAGTGGCCTCCTGGCCAGAAGGTGTCCAACTAGGGTTAAAAAAGAGGACTTTAACTTTGTTTAGGAAACCTGGCATTGACCAAAACCTCTTAAACAAGAAAACCCAGTTTTTAATTTGACCCCAAATAGGGTTCCAGCTTTTTAGGGGTGTAATAATGCCATAAACTGGAACTTCATCGTCTTCCTCTTCCTTAAAAGTTCCAAACATTCTGTCCCAAATAATAAAAGTTCCTCCAAAATTCTTATCAATATACTTTGGATTTTTCGCGTGGTGGACACGGTGATGAGAGGGCGTAGAGAAAACAAACTCGATCGGCCACCACATCTTTCCAATGAGCCTTGTATGAGGAAGAAATTGAAAAATCAAGTTCAACTGTCCACAAATGAGCCACATGACGGGGTCAAAACCTAGAAAAGCGAGAGAAAAGAAAATGGGGCTGGAGAAAAATGTTTGAAAGGCCCCCTGGCGGAGAGCGACTGAGTAGTTAAACTCCTCACTTGAATGATGGGGTTCATGGGAGCCCCAAATAATATTAACCTTATGTGAGATTAAATGGAAAAGGTAGTAAAGAAAGTCATGCGCTATATAGCATATAATCCAAATGTACCAGGTGTTTTCGAGTGTGACGATTTTATAATTTTGATAAATCCAGGCGTAAGTAAGGAAGAGAGAAAGTCCCGCCAAAATATCTGTAATTTGAGAAAAAATTCCCATGGTTAGATTATTAATCGTATCATTAACTCTATAATGGTCTTGTTTGTTTTGTCTTCTCGCGAATAGAAACTCAATGACAATGGTTACGCTAAATAGAGGAATGGCGTATTTAATATACTGAGGAATAAGAGGTATAAACCCAGATGTCTCATTCATTTTTCGAATCCTTAGCTCTATTTTAAGGTCATTTTAAGCAAAGTGGTAACGCTAAGATTACCCTTTGCATTTGATAGATTTGAGACAGTTTGGATGTCTTTTACTCTAATTTCTTGAAATTGAATAAATATTATTTATTTACCGAATTTTTAATCGTATTGAGGCTTGTAAGGAATAAGATAAAAGCCAACATTGCTAAAAGGTTTTGCACCTTTCCCAAGTTTCTTTAGTCTATTGTAGATACGATAAGTTGGCTTCTTAAAAGTATCTGTAAGCTTAAAGGCCTTACCGACTTTAGAGGGTTTATTCCACCATCCACCTTCAAAGGCCCCTACGAAATGGTACTCTTCCCACGTGACAAAGCCAGCAATAAGTAAATAAATGTTTTGATTTTTTGATTTTTTGATTTTTTATTGAAGGTCTCTTTTGATAAGTATTTAAGTTTAGGTCCTGTCCCAAGCAAAATACCTTGATCCATTTTTAAGGCCTTTTTCAAATTCTTTTTATTAACGTTGTAAGGCCTTTCAACAGGTGAGTTTTTGATTCCACCAGGAGTATGTCTTTTGGAATGAGTGCTGAATGCGTAGCAATTTCTTTTATTACTATCTAGTTTCTTGGCAACCTTATCAGAGGCCAGAAGGATTTTATAAGGTTTTCCTTTATACTCTACATAAATATACTTGGCCTTTTCGAGGTCAACTTTTTGGGCCAATCCATGGAACGATAATAAAAAGATAAAAGCAGAAATTATTAGTTTCATTTAAAGGGGACTCCTTTTAAAGCTTAGAACCATAAAGATCGGCTTTTTAATCTTAAAGGCTTAACAGTTTAAAAAGAGAGTATAGTTTTAAATTGTATTTGTTTAAGGATTTCGAACTTATCATAGAAGGGAAGTGAAAAAGTTAATAATCCTTAGTTTCTTTCAATTAAAAGGCTTTTGTTATGCCTCTTCTATTTACAATAATTCCGTAAGTATTTTAAAGTTATTCACATTCATTAGGTTTGTTCATAGGTTCACATTTAAAGATTTAAAACCTTAATGATGACTTCAGGCATATTATTGCAACATGCATAACAAATTATTTTGGGCTATTTTTTTGTGATGTGTTGTTGAAAAAAACAGCAATTTTCTTTTTTTTTTTTTAATTTTCTTTTCTCTAATTGTCACGGGACAAATTTTTTCCTAAAAGAGGAAAGGATGAATATTTTATCTAAGAACTCATAAAAAAGGAGACAAGGTTATGGCGAAAATTTGGCTTCGCTTAATTTTATGTTTTTTGGTTTTTCAAACTTTTCCAGGAAATATGAGAGCGTCTGTCCATATCGAGCCCTACTTTGGTAAAATCCTCAACTTTTCAAAGGCCTCGCAAACTGAAAGCTCTGTTAAATATGAGAGGGATTTAGATGGAGCCATGTATGGAGCACGTTTAGGGTATGGCCTGCTAGGGTTTTCTGCAGGAGTCGACTTTGCTTCTTCGCAATTTGATGCGGAATTAAAAAAACCAATCGGGCAAGTAACTTCTTGGAAGCTTTCTGGGCAGTCTGTTTTAAGTTCTGTTGAGGCAAGCTACTTTGGTCTTTTTATAAACTATGATTTGCCATTTCTTCTCCGCCTGTGGGCGACTTATTTTCCTAGTGTCCGTTATGAATTTGGAAGTGGTGACCCACTTCAAAATGATAATGACTTATGGAAAGGAACTGGATTTTCTTTAGGTATCGGTTATACAGGTTTACCTTTTTTCTCATTAAACTATGAACTAAGAAGTTTTAGCTTTGATGAGGAATATGAAAGCTCTAGTGATTCAACTAAAGAGCTTTCCATAGAGCATGACTCAGTAGAGCACCTTGTCGGTATAAGTATACCGATGAACTTTTTTTAAGCTTAAGGGCCTTAGGTCCTCGGGTATTCGCACACCAGTTAGCTTGCCGGTCAAAACCAATTGAGCCGGAGCTTCTTTCATGCTAACTTCAACTTCTGTAGTTATTTCAGAAAATTAGAGTAATGTTTAAGTAGGTTAGAAACCGCAATGCATATATTTTCCAGAATGGTTTTGAATGAGTGGCTAAGATCTTTCGTTACAACGCTCTTTGTTCTTTTTTCTATCATTTTTGTAGGGAATATTGTTTCCGAGTTTTTGCGTGATGCAGCTAGTACCCAAGATATTTTTCAAAACTTTGTCTTAGAAGTGCCTAAATGGATGGAGAAAGTTGTTCCCATTTCTTGCTTAGGGGCAACTCTTTTTTCTATCTACCGGCTTAAGATGACGAATGCATTGATTTCTCTTTTTGCTTTGGGCTTTAAGAGAAGTGATTATATAAAGATCTTGTTTTTTTTGTCCCTTTTTGTAGGTAGCTTACAGCTTCTAGTTGGAGGCTATATTAAGCCCTATGCCCGTTCCTTGAGAAAGGATTGGCTGGATAAAGACAGCCATTTTCGGGGTTACAAAAAGGGAGGTGTAAGGGCAAGGACGATTGCTAGTGGTCTCATTTGGTATAAGGGAAAAAACTACTTCTCTCATTTTTCCTATTACGATAGGGAAAAGAAATCCCTTAATAAATTCTCTTCTTTTCAATTTGATGATCAGGGCGGGCTCTCCCGTATCGTAAGGGCCAATTTTGCTATTCATCAACAGGAGACAACTTGGAAACTCGTTGGGGTTGAGGTCTACGATAACCTCAATAAGAAAAGATTCCCCACTGTCTCTGTTCACAAAGAGCTTATGACGGAGTTAGGTGAAAAACCGACGGAGTTTGATAGCATTGAGTCAGATGTTCATGAGCTTGGCATGGATGATTTGTATGACTATGTTAAAAAGGTTGATGGGTTGGGAATTGAAGCCGCAGAGTTTGATATTCTCTTTTTTGAGAAAATCTCGACTCCCTTTATCTGCTTTGTTTTTACATTTTTACCAATCGCAGGGCTTTTTTATCCTAATAGGAGGGCCGGCGGGTTGGGAAAAAGTGTTATTTTTCTTCTCGTCTTTACTTTTGCCTTTTGGTTCCTGTATTCGTCGTTGTTGACGATGGGAAGTAATGGAAAAGTGACGCCAATGTTAGCAACTTTTGGTCTTCCTGTGTTATGTCTATTTTATATTTTATTAACGTTATTGAGGCACAGAAAACTTACTGAGTGAAGGAAAAGGCTTTAAAGTCTCCTCTTTAGAAGGATTGAATAATGAACGCTTTTTTACCGATGAGAATTGTTTTTCTTTTGAAACTGACTCTCTTAAACTTAATGATTCTATTTTTTCTAAGAGTTGGTTTTTACTTGATGTACTCACCCTCTGAGGTGGTCGATGGAAAAGTTTTGGATATTCTTCGTGCCTTTTATTTAGGTGGAAAATTCGACTTACGACTTGTTGCTTTGTGTCTTATGCCTTTTTTCTTCTTCTCAAAGATTGGTCTTGATCCTGTGCAAAAAAAGCAAGGGAAGAAATTTTGGGCCAATTTCTATACTGTCATTATGGCGCTCATTTTGTTTTCTTACGCTGTCGATTTTGGAACTTACAGCTATCTTGAAACAAGAGTTAATACGACACTTTTAAAGTTTTTAAAAAACCCACTCATTTCTTTGGAAATGGTTTGGCAATCCTACCCAGTTGTTTGGATAAGTGTGGCTTTTATTTTCTTTCTTTTGATTTATAAATACTTACTTTTAAACAAGGTTTTTGTTAACCGAAAGAGTTTTGAAGTGGGTGAAAAGTCCTGGCAAAAAAAAGTACTTTTATGGATGATCGCGTTCGTTTTATGGATAGGGGCCATTTATGGAAAGTTTGCTTTTTATCCTCTTCGCTGGTCAGAAGCCTTTTTCACAAAAAATACTTTTGTTTCGAATCTATCGCTTAATCCAATCCTCTTTTTTGTTGATACTTTTAAACATAGTGATAAGAACTACGATCTCTTTTTGGCCAAAAAGTACTACCCGGCAATTTCTGAATACTTAGGTGTGACTAATAAAGACAAGGAATCCCTCAATTTCCATAGGACCATTAATCCCCAGCGAGTACTCAAAGGCTCCCCAAATATTGTCGTGATTGTTATGGAGTCGATGGCAGCTTTTAAGACAGGCCTTTTTGGGAACAAACTAAATCCAACTCCCTACCTTGATTCCCTTGCAAAAGATTCACTTTTCTTCAACCGATTCTATGTGCCGAGCCAAGCTACAGCAAGGAGCATTTTTGGAGCAGTGACAGGTATACCTGATGTGAGTCAATCAAAGTCGGGTTCTAGGAACCCTTTTATTATTAACCAGCATTCTGTTATTAACGCTCTCACTGAACATGAGAAGTATTACTTTCTTGGAGGAAGCGCCAATTGGGGAAATATAAGAGGTATATTCACTCATAATGTGGAGGGTATTAAGGTTTTTGAGGAAGGAGATTACTCATCCCCAAGAATGGATGTCTGGGGAATTTCTGATTATCACCTTTTTAAAGAAGCGAATGATGTTTTTAAGAAGCATGAAAAACCGTTTTTTGCTTTTATCCAGTCATCTAGTTTTCATAGACCTTATACTTTACCTAAAGATAGAGGTCAGTTTAAGAAGACGTCTTTTAAGGGGAAAACGAAGGAGCTTAGACGTTTTGGCTTTATCTCAGAAGCAGAATACAATTCCCTAAAATTTCAAGACTATGCACTTGGGAATTTCTTCGAGTTGGCCAAAAAGGAAAAGTATTACAAAAATACTGTTTTTTTCATTTTTGGAGATCATGGACTTCCGGGGGCCGGTGGGAAAAATATACCTGTTGGAGAGCAATCAGTTGGTCTCCCTAGTTTTCATGTTCCCTTCATCATTCATGGTCCAGAGTTCTTTGATAGCGGAGTTGACGAACGTTTTGTGAGTGAGCTCGATGTTTTTCCAACGATTGTTGGTCTTTTAGGAAAAAAGGATAAAAATTTATCCTTAGGGAGGAATATTTTTGATCCACAATTTGATGATAAAAGAAGTGTCTTTACTTTTCGTTGGTATGCTAAACCACCACAGTACGGAATTTTAGAAAAAGATTTTTTCTATGAAGAAACCTTAGGTAGGAAAGGTACTTTGAATAAGTACACACTTGAAAAGGGCCATAGAGAGGATGTTAGCCTCAAGTATCCAGAAAAATATGAAGAGATGAAAAATTTGGCAAGAGGCTTTTACCAAACCTCAAGGTTTATGTTGTTCAATAATAAAAGAAAAAGAACAGAATAAGACTAAAATAGTCGTGAAATGTGTTTCAGCCGCTCAATTTTCCGGGATTCCATTTTTACCCAAGAATTTGATATTATAGGTAATAATCACCGGTTTTTGAGGGCATATTAACAATGGAAGCTATTGAAAAAATAAAAGCGAAGTCAAAAGATGAGCAATTAGAGATGGCCAGGAGTCCCGAAACTACAGAGGAAGACTTGGCTATTTTGGCCCAAGTGGGGAATCATAGAGTAAGGAAGGCTTTGGCTTCACGAACAGGGCTCTCTACAAATACCTTACTTGCTTTCATAAAAAATAATTACTTAAAGTTGATTATTAGTGAGAGAAAGGACTTACCAGATGAAGTCCTTCAGAAACTTGTTGAAGAGGATAATTGGGTCATAAGGGAAAAAGTCGCTTCTCATCCGGACCTTTCTGAGGACGTTATTATTGACTTGGCCAATGATGAAAGTGATTACGTTAGGGTTTCTCTTCTGGAAAACCAAAAGTTTGATGAGGCTTTTCTAGAGAGGATGGTTAAAAGTGATAAGAGGCTTGTGAGGAAAACCTTTGCTTCATCAAGCCCTTTGCCAGCTCAAGTGGCAAAAGGCTTTGTCGATGATGATTACTACGGGACAAAAGTTGCTTTGGCAAAGAATCCATCCGTAGGGCAAGATATCCACGAGGCCCTTTTAAAAGATAAACAAGCTGTTGTAAGAAAAGCAGTTTGCCAAGCCCCGAGCATTGCACCAGAAATTACAAAGATGATTGGAAATGATGAGAATGATGGGGTGGTAGAGGAAATTTTTAAAAGAGAAGACCTCACTGAAAAAGATCTTGATATTTTATCTTCGGCAAGAAACTGGAAGGCCAGGGCCCTTGTTTCAAAGCACCCTAACGTAACTGAGGAGCAACTCTTAAAGCTTGCAAAAGACGAGGAAAAAAGGGTAAAGCTCCAGTTGGCGAAAAGGTCAACTATACCTGGCAAAGTAATATTGGAACTTGTTTTTGGAGAAAAGCAGGGGAACAATATAAAGAAGCTTGTTTTGAAAAAAGACCTGGATTCAGATTCCCTTATTGAGCTTTCTAAGAAGGGAGACGACTACGTTAAGAAGGTTATTTCTAAACGAGAGGACCTACCAAATGAAGCGAAGGCGATTTTATCTGAAGATCCCAATGAAACCGTACGTTCAAACCTTAAGGCCAGTTAAGCATTTGTTTTACTGCTCTTCTTTTGGGTAAACCTTTTCCTTGATTTTATTAATTATAAAAGGTCATTATAGACCTCTATGGGAAACCTTGAATTAAATAAAAAAATAAGAGAGCTTCTCCACTTAAGGGAAATCCCTTATAGGGAAGTCAATCATGAACCAAGTTCAGATTGCATGACATCGGCAACTTCTAGAGGGGAAGACCTTAAAATTGGTGGTAAGACGATTTTGTTTAAGGGAAAAAATGGTTTCAGCCTTTTTGTTTTATCCGCGGCCCTTTCTGTAGACTCTAATCAGGTAAGAAAAATTTTAAAATCTCAAAAACTCCGATTTGCTACAGAGAGTGAATTAATGAAAGAGGTTGGTGTTTCAAAGGGGGCCCTCCCACCTTTTGGTCGGGATATTTTGCCTTACGATCTTTATTTAGATGATTCTATTCTTGAGAATCAGTATATTGCTTTTAATGCAGCTTTTCTTACTCAATCATTTATTTTAAAAGTGTCTGACTATCTTAAGGTTGTGACACCAAAAAAAATTTGCTCTTTTTCAAAAAGGTAGCAAGTTTCTCAAAGAGGGGCTTTTTCCAAAGCTTTGAGGAGTAAGTCCATAATGTCTTCGGTTCCGATTTTTCCCTTTGTTACTGCAATAGCATTCTCAATATTTTTCTTTTTAACTTTATTGGTTCCGAGAATAGTTTGAATAATGGTGATGTTTCTTCTACCAATGGCAGAAATAAGTGGGTAGCACCCTAAAATATTAACATCTGCTCCTTTATTTAAAAGAATTTCTATCATTTCTTTGTTTTCTTTAAAAGTTGCCAGTGCCAAGGGCGACTTATTGTTATTTTTTTTGCGATTTGGTGAAACCCCTATATCGAGGAGCTTTTGGAGAACATCCAAATCATTGTTTTCTATTGACCATGAAAGAAGCTCGTCCTGGTCCATTATATCGTTAGGGTTTTTAATATTATCTAGAAGCATTTTCACAATTTGGTATTGGTGTTTTTCTGCAGCTTTGTGTAGGCAGTCTTTTATGATTGAAGAAGAGTATTTTGAAGCTTTAAGAAAAATTTCTAGGCTTTTAAAAAAACCGCTTTCCGCGGCGAGGAAAGAGAGCAATGGCAGGTGAGGTTTGTAGTCAAAGGGTTTTCTTGGTTCTCCACCATAGGCTTTGGAGAGGATAACCCACCTTTTGAGAATGGGTTTGATGTTTTTTAAAATGATATGATGAAGGTCCAAGTTTTTTTGGAGTTGGTTTTCGTAATATTGCTCTTTGTCATGATGGTAACTGACAAACCTTAGGTAAAGCTCTTGCCACGTATTAACTGAATAGCTTGTCTTTAATTGGTTGAGGTTTTTAAAAGTAGAAAGCTCTCTTGGGTCTTTTATATTCATGAGCTCTTTTTGTAGCTGGTTTGCCAATGTTTGGTGGTAATAGTTCCTAGTAACATACTCAAGAAGCATGTGTTCAATTTGTTTGTTTTCATTGTTACCCATGTTAAGCAGATGCCTTTATTCTTTTTTGAATTTCATTTTGAAAAAAATCAATGATTTCTGGGAAAAAGTGATCCTTGCATGCTTTGATAAGTGTTGGGATGGCCCCAGGAGGCATTTTGAATGTCGCATCAAACTTAAGGTTGGTTAGTTTGCCTTTATCCTCTAAAGTCCATGTCCCTTCCAACTTTTCAAAATACCCTGATATCTGATGAAAATGGATAACGGACTCACCTTCCATTTGAGTATGCATTCTAAATTGAATAGGGAACATCAAAACTTTTGCATGGAAAAGGACATCGCTGAAGCCTTCTTCAGATTCGTGGACATAAGATTTTCTAAATGAGTCTAGAAAACTGGGGTAATTTTCTGTGTCGAGAATGGTGTCCCTAATAAGTCTTGAAGGGGCCTGAATTTGAGTTTCTTTTTGTATCCTTATTTCTTCCGTCATCTTGACTTCTTCGGTCATAAAAAGTGAAACCTTGAGGTTTATTTAAGGTAAATAGGACTTATTTTGTGTGGCAAATAAAATAAAAGTTTTGTACTAATAGAAAAATTTATTTATATGAAGTGCTTGGTATTAATTAAGGAGAACTTATGAAGACAATTTTCAGTTTTGGAAGAAGTTGGTTTTTTACTGTCCTTGGTTTGGTTTTATCACTTTCTTGCTCTTTCTATAGCAGTGCTTCCGTCATTGAAGAGAAAGATTTGCTTTTTTCAGAAAATATGAGTTCTATGGATCAGGGCAATATTCATGTCTCCGCGTCACTTATGGAAAAAAGTGAATTATTGGGCTCTTACCCAGAAATTCAGGATATGGATCAAAATGGTTTATTTGATGACAGCGGCGTTAAATTTCTCTTTTCCAAGTTACAATTCAAAGTGAAAAAAGACCTTACCTCATTTTCTAAAGATAAGATTCATAACCCAGGGGGCTTTGAGAGGCTTTCTGAAAATGTTACAGTTAAAAAATCAAGTATGATTTCAGATCATCAAATTGACCTTGTTGCTCATAAAAAGGTTTCTCTTGTTTCCTTTACCTCAGAAGCTTCTTTTTACTATTTTAATGAGAATGAGTATCAAGATCAGGTGTATGTCATGAATGCTTTAGAGTCTCTGTTAGAAGGAAGAAAACCTGATATTGCGACTCTAATTTCAACCGTAACGTTTTCTAAATTTTTTAATAAGGCAGTCAATTATTGCTTTTATGAAGGACTTAAGGAGAAAGAAGTCTTAATTACTTGCTTCTCTGTTATAAGTGTTAAAAAGGGCGCCTTGAGGAAATATGGTTGGATTACGGATTTTAGAAAGTCGTTCAAAGGGGAACTTTTGTACACAGCTAGGCAAATTATGAGGCTTTAAGTATTTGTTTTTATGATACTTTGTTTTCTTTGGGCCCTGTTATATTAAATGGTTTTTTTATTTAAGCAGGGTCTATTATAATAGAGTAATGAAAGCGCTTTTGATAGAGGATGAGAGAGACGTTGCGGAAGTTTTTGAGGATTGGCTCAAGAATATTGGTTACGAAATCCATTATTGTTCTAATGGTTATACCGCGGGTGTTGAGATTTTAGACCACTCAAGTGATGGCCACTTTGACCTCGTTATAACAGATATAAAACTTCCAGGAAAAAGTGGAAGTGACCTCATTGACCTCCTAGAAAGGTTAGAGCCAATGGGCGGGAATCTTCCCATTATCTTTTTGAGCGGCTTTATAGATGAAGAATTAAGAGAAAAATACAAAGAGATCTCTCGTATTTTTTTCATTGATAAGCCAGTTTCGAGAGATAATTTCATGGCCGTTGTGGAGGAAACGAAAAAGTTTTCCTCCAAGAAAACTTAGGCCTAAAAGTCTTGTTCTAAAAGAGAATCCTTTTCGAATTCATCTTCATCAAACTCAACTCCTAACTTTCTGTTACTCCACGTGATTGTTGATTTTTTCCCAGTTTGTACATTGACCATATGGATTTTATTGGCCCTCCATAAGGACTTTCCTCCAACTTTATACTCTCTATAGTCAGAAAAGGTTGCAGTTTTTAGGAGTTCATTTTTGCGGTCAAAGTACTCGACTTTAGAAGGGTTGTTGTACTTTTTGATGATCCAAGTTTTGAGCCTTTTATAACCGCTTTTTTTATTTTTAGGAGTTCGTTCAATAAGCCACATGGCCAGGCCATCTTGATTTTTTTCCTCTTTAATAAGCTTATGAGTGTACTTTTCAACTTCTTGACTACCTAAATCCTCATAAGAAAACTCACTACCCATAAAGGAAGCAGACTTACTTGAAGAGCTAATTCTTTTAGTCCTTTTAATTGAAGGGAGGAAAAGCCATTGGTCGTCATCTTTTTTCTTATGAGTCCATGTAAGCATCATTGTCCCTCTTACATCTGCTGGCAAAAGAAATTGGCTTATACTTTTATCACCATCCCCTTTTGTCTCCATGATTTTTCCTTTCATTTTTCTGGAAATTTTTGTACCGTGAGCATCCTCCAAAATCATTTTCATTTCGGAAACTTCTCCACGGAAACCATTGTTCGCTTTTTCACTATTAAGGGAAATTTTAAAGCCAGCTTCTTCAGGTGTTTCAGAATAGAGAGTGTTGCTTAGAAGAAAGCTATTAAAAAATGCAAAAAAAGTTAAAAAGAGTGCTTTTAATTTCATGAAACCTCCATGGCCGTTAAGGTATTTAACTGGGATAATGGTGCCTTTTCCTTAGAAGATCAAGTGCTGAAAAAGCAGAAAGAATTTTATTTTTTTCTCTATCAAAGAGGAGAGACAATTTTTTTGCCTCGGTTTTTCCCTCTCTTGAGAGTCCAATAAAGACAGTGCCCACGGGTTTCTCGGGTGTACCACCTTCAGGTCCTGCAATACCGCTAACTGAGAGCCCATAGGTTGACTGAGAAAGTTTCCTAATGCCATCTGCCATTTCAATAACTGTGTTTTCGCTGACTGCCCCGTACTTTAAAAGAGTGTCCTCTTTGACCCCAAGAACCTTCATTTTAGATTCGTTTGAGTATGTAGTGACTCCAAGGTTAAACACTTGAGAGGAGCCAGGGACTTCTGTTATAAGATGACCCATAAGTCCTCCTGTACAAGACTCTGCAACCGATAAGGTTTGTTTTGAATCTCTTAAAGATTGGACAAGGCCTTGGGCAAAAGGGCCACTTTCTTCAGAGAAGAGGCAGGGGCCAAGTTTTTCTCGCACCATTTTCGATGCTTGGTTTAAAAACTCTTCATCTTCAGGACTGGCCTTTAGAGAGATTATAATTTCGGGAAAGTGTGCTCTGTACCCCAATCTTATTGAGGGGAATTGGTCGTGGAAACCAGATAAAAGGTCATCCACTTGGGCTTCAAATAGCCCAAAGCTTCGGAAGGACTTTTTCTTAAGAGAGGGAAGGTTTTCCAGTCTTAAGGTTTTTAAGATATGTTCTTCTACCATAAAATCAAACTCTTTTGGTACTCCTGGAAAGGCCATAAAAAGGCAACCTTGATAGTTGAAAGAAAAACCGGGGGCCGTTCCTACGGAGTTTTTAAGGATTTTGGATGAGGCCGGGCGATCGGCTTGTTTCAACTGATTTTCAGTAATAGGCCTTTGGTGCTTTAAAAGCCTTTCTTTAATTTTTGTTGCGGTTTCTTCATCCCTTACCAATTCGACTTTTATTAAATTAGCAAAGGCGAGTGCTGTTAGGTCATCGCTTGTTGGGCCAAGGCCACCACTAACAATACAAAGGTCTGTTCCCCTCTGACTTATATTCTTAGCTTCTTTTACGATAGTAGGGGTATCATCTAAAATAGTGGTGCGATGGGCTACTTGGACATTGAATTCGCTCAATGCCTCTGCAAGACGTAGAGTATTTGTATCAGCGACTCTTCCATCCAATAGCTCATCACCTATGGCCAGAACTTCAACGCGTTTGGGTTTCATTTTCTTTCCTTAAAGTTTATTGTTAAGGGCTCCAAGATCAGATTATCTTGATTTTTAGAAGGGGTGGCAACCCATTGATCCTTACGATTTTAAAAAAGGAAGAAAAATGGTGGTCGTATTGGCGGAAAATCACAAGGTGGCTTTAAAAAAAAGACAAAGAGAGATGCCTTCCTTTGAAGAGGCCATTACGCCAGAAGTTTTTTGGTATACTGATCCGGCTTTTTTTAATTTTGAAAAGGAAGCCGTTTTTAAAAAAAGCTGGCAATTTGTAGGGAGAGTAGACCAATTGCTTCACAAGGGTGACTATTTTTCAGGAGAGTTATTGGGCCTCCCTTATATTGTGGTTAAAAGTGAAGATGAAGGCCTAAGGGCCTATTACAATATTTGTTCTCATCATGCGAGCCTTATTGTTGATGAGGAAAGCTCGGGTCGTAAAGACTGTTTTCAGTGTCCTTACCACGGTTGGACTTATGGTTTGAAGGGTGAGCTTAATAAAATTCCAGGCGGCGGGAGCTTAAAGGGCCTAAGTGTGAAAAGTTTAGGCTTGAAAGAAATACCATTAAAAGTAAAAGGCCCTTTCATTTTTCTTTATTTTGGAAACTTTAAAGAAAAGGAAAGGGACAAGGACGATTTTTTTCCTATTGAATTACTTGATGAATCCATTTTTAAAAACATGGCCTTTGTTGGACGGTTTTCGTACGAAATTAAATGCAATTGGAAAGTTTTTGTCGATAATTACTTAGATGGTGGTTATCACATACCGTGGATGCATCCAGGGCTTTCAGGTCAAGTAAACTTTGATTCTTATCACACAGATGTCTACGAAAACTACTCAATTCAGAGGTGCTTATCTAAAGGAGGCGATGAAAAAAATTTTAAGAAAGATAGTGATTTAGATTTTCCTGAAAGAGTTGGGAAATCTGCACGTTATTTTTGGATGTATCCAAACTTTATGGTTAATATTTATGGCCAATGGATTGACACAAATTGGGTAAGGCCCATTAAAGAAAATGAATGTATTGTGTATTTCGATTACTTTTATAGAGGTAAGTTAAATGATGACCTAAAACAAAAAAGTTTGCGGGCAAGTTTTAAAGTTCAGGAAGAGGATACAGTCATTTGCGAGCGTGTTCAAAAAGGTTTGGCTTCGGGCGTTTATAACCCTGGTCCCTACGTTCCGAAGTACGAATATCCAATGTTTTCTTTTCATCAAAAATTATTGAGTTCTTACCAAAGATGATTTTCCAAAACTTAACCTAATTTCCTTAAAATAAGTGTGCAAAATACCGAAAAAACTTAGGACGCAAATCCTATTTTTAGAAGAGATTTTAAAAAAAATGAACTTATTTTCTTTTTCTAAAAATTCAATCTTATACCAAGTCCTAAAAAAGGTTTTTATTACCCTAGGGAGTGTTTTATTTATTGCATTATGTTTATGGTCTATTTTTCAATATAAATCCATAAATAACGAAGCGGAAGATTCCCTAAGAGCTTTGGGACAATCCTTTCAAGAAACATTTGTCAATATTTTGAAAGATGAGAAGCAAACAGATGATTTAAAGCTTATTGAAGATTTCTTAGTCTCTAAAAAAGAAGTTGCAGGAGTTACAATTTTTAATAAAGACAATAAGTTAATTCTTAAAAAAGGTGACTTTATACTTTTAGATAAAAGAGGTTCAACGGTTTCTACTGAAGAAAAAAAGAATTCTAAAAATTTATATTCAATTTTCATGTCAATTTACTCTGAAAGTACTAAGTCTAAAATAGGCGAAGTGATCATATTTGGTTATAAAGAGCCCCTAACAAAGAAACTAACTAATAACCTGATTGAAGCCTTTATTTATACTTTTTCTATTGTAATCACCTTATGCTTCATTGTTTATACCATAACACTCAAAACCTTAGTTATTCCTCTTGAAGAATTAAAAGAAAAAATATCAAAAGTTAATTATTCTAATTTGAAGAAGATTAAGTTTGATTACCAAGAAGAAAATGAAATTAGTTTCTTAGGTGAAAACTTTAATACCATGATTATGCATACTAATCGATTTCACAGACTATTAAAAAAATCTCTCGATGATTTAGAACAACAAAATGTTGTTTTAGAGGAGAGGGTCATTGAAAGGACTAAAGATGTCACGAATATACTAGAAAACCTGGGGCAGGGTTTTATGGTCTTTGATGAGTACGGAGTTATTCTTGAAGACGTCTCTCAAGCTGCAACAGAGTTTTTTAAAGAAGACCTTGTTTATAATAATATGGCCAATGTATTGACGATGGACAGTGAAAAGAGGAAGTCTTTTGAAAAATGGCTTAAGCAAGTTTGGGGAGGACGGTTACTTTTTAAGGATCTTGTTGGATTTGCTCCCAAGTCATTTAAAAAGGGGAAACGTCATTTAAAGTTGGAATACCGGCCTATTTATGAGATCGAGGACGGCAAAGTCACAAGAAAGATTGAGAAGGTTATTTGTATTGCAACTGATGTAACAAAAGAAAAGCAGCTAGAAGAAAAAGCTCAAAGGGAGAGAGAACAAAGTCAGATGGTCCTTCTTATCATAGAAAGACCTATAGAGCTTGTCGATTTGATTGATGATTTTAAGGATTTTACTACTGAGTTTTTGTACGAAAATAGTGATTGGACTTTAGATGAGGTTTTCAGAAAGTTTCATACTTTTAAAGCAAGTTTTTCGCAATTTAGAATTTCCGAAATGGTTAACGTTATTCACGATATCGAGTCAAAAGTTTCTCAATGGATCGATGATAGTGGAGAGCGGAAGTCTCTTCTCAAAGAGAAAGAGTTAAAGGAACTTGCCGAGGATGTTAAACTTTGCAACGACGCTTTTTATGAATTCATGCGTACCAATAGATTGATTATAGAAATGGCCAACCATGCACTCCTCTCTGAGGACGCTCACGAATTTACTTCAATCAAGCAAGTCGGTCAATTTATGCAAAAGAAGTTTGGAAAAGATTCTCAGGTCTATAAAGAATTTGAAGAAGATTTTGTCCTCAAGAAAGTTTCAGGGTCTTTTGAGCGTTTTGAATCTGTTGTTCAGGAAGTTTCAAGCAACCAAGGGAAGTTTGTTTCCTATATTATTGATGAAAGCGAACTCAAGATTAATACTGATGATTACTCAGATTTCCTCTCCTCTTGTGTGCACCTCTTTAGAAATGCTGTCGATCATGGTATTGAAGATCCCTCGGAGAGAGTGGATAAAAATAAGCCAGAGCAGGGAAAAATAACCGTTTCTTTTGAAGAAAAAGGTAAGGAATTTTTTAGGTTAAAGGTAAAAGATGATGGGCGAGGAATTAACCCAGGGGTGATAAAAAAAGCTGCTTTAAAATTAGGTCTTAAGTCAGAGAGCGAAATTATGAACCTAAAAGATGAGGAGCTTATCCAATTAATTTTTGATCAAGGAATATCCTCAAAAGAAAAAGTCACTGATGTTTCAGGTCGTGGTGTCGGGATGGACGCTATTAAAGCAGAGGCTGAAAAGGTTGGAGGCAAGGTTTGGGTAGAGTCTCAAGTCGATGTAGGGACGACTTTTTTCGCTGACCTGCCTCTTAATATCAAAAATAGAAAGTCTTCTTAAGAAAGACCCAAGAGGTTCTTTCTCACCCTTGCCATTGTTTTCTTTGCAACGGCCCTCGCTTTGACAGCACCTTCTTCTAAGAGCTTATCAATAATGCTTGGGTTTTCCATAAGTTGGTTATAGCGGTCTCTAGGTGCTTTTAAGCGGTCATTTATTTTTTCAAAAAGTTGCGCTTTAGCTTCACCCCAAGAAAGCCCACCAATAAGGGCCTCACGGTATGCTTTTAGCTCTTCTTCATTTGAAAAAAGCTTGTAGTAATCGTAAACCAAGGCGGTATCAGGGTCTTTAGGCTCGTCAGGCCCTGTAGAGTCTGTTTTGATTTTATTAACAAGCTTTTTGAGCTTTTTTTCCGTTACAAAGAGGGGGATTGAGTTGTTATAACTTTTACTCATTTTCCGCCCATCGAGTCCTGGTACCGTGGCGACGTCTTCTTTAATTTGCTCTTGAGGCTCAACAAGGACTTCTGTTTTATAAAGCTCATTAATCCGAGAGGCCATAGACCTGGCGATTTCAACGTGCTGAATTTGGTCTTTTCCAACAGGAACGATATTTGAATCGAAAAGCAGAATGTCTGACGCCATAAGAATTGGATAGGTGTAAACACCCATATTCACCCCATGGTCTGGGTCTGAATTTCCTTTAGCTTGGTTTTCTGCAATTAAGGCCTTATAAGCGTGTGCCCTGTTGAGGTCTCCCTTTGGTGTGTGGCATGATAAAAGCCAGGTAAGTTCAAAAAGTTCTGGCACATCCCCTTGACGGTAAAAAGTCACTTTTTCGGGGTCAAGCCCAAAGGCAAGCCAAGTTGCTGCGATGTCATATATATACTCTTTAAAGAGTTTAGGGTCTTTGACGGAAGTATGCGCGTGATACTCCGCAATAAAGAAGAAAAAATTCGTGTTTTCATAACCCATTTTTTCAACTTCATCGAGGGCAGGCTTAATGGCACCTAAGTAATTTCCAATATGGGCCATTCCCGTTGGCTTGACACCTGTTAAGACTGTTTTTTTCATGAGTTATGGGGTCCTTGTTAATTAGAGCAATGCTCACTAGGGGGGCCCATTATAAAGTCCTTTAGACCCCTCGGTCAAGAAAGGGAACTTCTTTTAAGAAGTCTTTTTCCCTTTTAATCAAGAGAATTCTAATTTTGCGGTGAGGAGAGTTCCTACTTTTTCTGCGAGATAAGTGTCGACACGAGAAAAAGCTGGCATTGCTGAAACAGCGGAAGGGTCTGTAGGCCATTTTTCTTCAAAATAGTTTTTTTTGTTAATAAGTTGGAGAACACCAAGAGGTGAGTTTTTGGTTCCAACGAGAGGAATTGCTAGAACGGATCGCGTTCTGTAATGCCTCTCTTTATCAAGGGCCTTATTAAAATTAACGTCCCATTCTCGGTCAATCAAATAAGCATCATCTATTATAATATTTTCTTTTTTATTGAATGAGTCTGTGGCGATTGATTTTGTGGAAAGTGGTATCGGATCAAAGCTTTGATCCCCACTTTCAAAGCTTTTATTTTTAAGAACTTCAAAGTGGAGATTGTTATCTTTATGACGATAAAAAGATGCACCATCAGAACTTGTAATTTCCATAACCTTTTCAATAATTTGGTTAAAGGTTTCCTTATTTGGGGCCTTCCTTAAAAGGGAAGCGGCCAAATCATTTTGAAGCTCAAAAAGATCAATGAGATCATCTTTACCTAAGGTTTTAAGTGGTGAATGTGCCATGAGCGAACCCTTCGTTAAAAAAATCTATTTTTACAATTAATTATCTATTATTTTCACCTATTTTTATTTTTTTAAAAGCCTTTTGTATTGTTTATTGGAACTTAACTGTAAGAGTTATAAAAAAAATTAGTATTTATTTTCAAAAAAGGAAGGGATTTTGTTTGCAGAAGGGGCAATATTAACCCAGCTACTCTGTCTAAAACTTAATTTATAAATCCTTATTAAAAAAAACGAACAGTATTTGGGTATTTTTTAGGGAGGAGTTGTATGAGTAAAAAAATAATAGTGGCCATTACACTTTCTTTGATCGCCTTTAAAGCGCAGGCAGGAATATTTATTACTCCGGGGGGGTACTATACTTTTAACGGAAGCACATAGCCGAGCTATACCTCTGGTGTTCTTGGAAAAGCTAGCTAAAAGAATAAAGTAAGTGGATATGTAGGGAGCTTGAAGTTAGGCTTTTCAACTTCGGGGTTTGCAATGGGTGTCGGATATGAACGACATTACAGTAAGTCTGAAAACGAGATGTGTCCAGGCAATTTATGGTCCTCTCTTTGTTCGTCTAATAATCAAACTAGGTGGATTAACTATGTGGGTGGCTTTGTAGGATATCAAATCATGGATTCTCTAAACCTAGGTTTGGCCTATTTGGTTCCTTATGGAATAAAAAATGAGGCTGGAATGGACAATTTGACTATTGGAGTGGGTTTAACCATCCTTCCTTTTATGAGTCTTATCTTAAGATATAGTATACCTCTCA
>DKQD01000069.1:8326-12092 GCA_002474345.1 Bacteriovoracaceae bacterium UBA7317 | reverse complement strand
TTTTTTTTTTATTTTTTTTTACTCTCACCTAACACTTTGAAATTAATGAAGTTAATTTTTTAATGGAAAACCTTTATTTCCTAAAGCCTCTACTATTTGTTTACTTGCATCTGAAATAAAGTCCCCTGAAAGAGTCTTTTCCGGATTAAGGAATAAGCTTCTTAAGGTAACGGTTTTTTGCCTTTCATTTAACTCAAAAACATCTACAACTTTTGTTGATACAAGCTCTTTTATTTTCAGCTTTGAAAGGGCTCCTAGAACTGCTGAAATGTTTTGCTTCTTCTCAGCAACAATAGTGCAATCAAAAGTGGATGAAGGGAATTTTGGCAAAGGAGAATATTTAATCTTTTCCTTTAATTCTTTATCCTCAAAGCTAGAAGTGTCAATCAAAGCTAATGAAAGGTGTCCTTTTATCTTAAAGCTTTTCAAAACAGTAGGATGAATGCTTAAAACCACACCATTCATCTTACCCATGATTCTTATGTTCAAAAACTCAAATGGGTGACAACCTTCCCAATCTTCAGGAATAAGGGAATTTTTAAATTTTGGATGTCTTTCTACAAACTGTCCTGAAATGTTCGTCCACTCTAAAAGTTTTTCCGTTAAATTTATTAACTCCATAAAAGGGGATTCATCTTTATTATAAAACATGATGGCCAACTGATTATGATCTTTCGAAAATGTTTTTGAATTACCAATATAAGACCTTCCAAGTTCAAATGCCCTAAACTCGGAGTAGCTTTTTTGGTTTTTGGATGCCGCCTCTAAAAGACTTGGAACAAGGGAAGCCCTCATCCTATCATGCTCATTAGATATAGAGTTAAGAATGGGAATTTCTTTCCCATAATCCCAAGAAGCTTGTTTTAAAAGGTTTCTTCCAACCATTGGGTAGGTCATTATTTCATAAGAACATCCATTTAAAGCAAGAAATTCTCTAATTTTTCTTTGAAGTTTTTGAACTTCAGATAGTCGAACTGGAGTGACAGAAACCTTTGGTGATTCAGGAGTTATATTATCATAACCAACAATCCTTCCTACTTCCTCAACGATATCAGACTCATTTTCAATATCTTTCGTAGCTCTATAAGTTGGTACAGTTACTAAAAGATTGTCTCCCTCAACTTCTACTTTAAAATCCAAGTCTTCTAAGATTGAAAGGATCTTTTCATCAGGCGTAGGATGACCCAAAACCTTCCTAATTTTAGAAAAGCAAGTATCAATACGGACAGGCTTCTTTTGCCAAAAACTTTCTCCATCATACTCAACTTTACCAACGATTTTAGCATTAGGGCAAAGTTGTAAAACAAGCTCAAGAGTCCTAAATAAAGTTCTCTCCATGAGAAAACTATCCAAGCTTTTTTCGTACCTTTGAGAAGATTCGGTTCTGAGACCCAATCGAGTTGATGTTCTTCTAACCTTCGCAGGTTTCCAGTTAGCAACTTCGATAAAGATTTTTTTTGTTTTGTCCTCCACACCACTTGAAAGACCGCCCATAATTCCTGCAACAACCAAAGGGCCAGTCTCGTCAGAAATAACAGTATCTCCAGGAATCAAAGTCCTTTCAACTTCATCCAAAGTCAAGAAGCTTTCCTCCTTCTCTAAAGCATGAATTATTACTTTATTTCCTTTTATTTTTTCTCGGTCAAAAATGTGAAGCGGATGCCCCAATTCAAGCATCACATAATTACTGATATCGACAATATTATTTATTGGCCTTAAACCAACGCTTGTAAGCCGTCTTTTCATCCAATCTGGACTTTCTTTGACCTCAATATTATCGACACTTAAACCATAATAACCTAAACAAGCATTTTCTCCTTTTACCTCAACACTCATAGGAGAATCACTTTTGTCACATTGTTTTCTATAAGACTCTGCCCACTTCTCATCATAGGGAACATCGAGTTTACTTCCAAAAACAGCAGCAAACTCTCTAGAAATTCCATAATGGCCCCAAAGATCTGGCCTATGTGTTAAAGACTTATTATCTACGTCAATAAGGATGTCTTTTTTTTCATTGAAATAAATTAGCAGAGTTTCTCCCAAAGGAGCATCATTAGGCAAATTCATAATTCCAGATGACTCTTCTGAAATTCCTAATTCAGATTCAGAGCAAAGCATTCCTTCGGATACAATCCCCCTAATTTTTTTCGGTTCCAATAAAAGCCCATTTGGAAGAAGTGTCCCTAAAGGAGCATATGGAGTCTTCATACCGACCTTAACATTAGGAGCTCCACAAACAACCTGCTTAGTCTCTCCATCACTAATTTTAAAAGTTACAAGCCTAAGTTTATCAGCGTTTGGGTGAGGCTCAATACTTACCACTTCACTTACTCTAATTTTTTCTAAATGGTCTCCAACAACCTTAACTTCTTCAACTTCTGCAGTACTCATTGTAAACTTATCGCCCAGCTCTTTAGGATTCATTTCTGGTAAAGTTACAAATTCTTTTACCCAATCTACTGAAATTAACATTGCTTTTAATCCTTTTCCTCAAAAATATGAAATAACTTAAACTTTTAGATTTATAATTTGAATCACACTATTCTTAAAACCCTCTGAATTGAGAGACGAACCTTAAATCTCCTGAATGAAGATGCCTTATATCCTCAATTCCATATTTCATCATAACTAATCTATCCAGTCCCAGACCAAAAGCGAAGCCATTATACTCATCTGGATCAATTTTCCCTGCCTTTAAAACATTTGGATGAATCATACCGCAGGGTAATACCTCGACCCATCCGGTCTGCTTACATACAGAACATCCCTTCCCTCCACAAATTAGGCATTTCATATCTAGCTCGAATCCAGGCTCTACAAAAGGAAAGAAACCTGGCCTCAACCTAACTTCAACTTCCTTTTTAAAAATCTCTCTCAAAAGAGTCTTCATAAAATAGATAAGATTTGAAACTGAAATATCTTTTCCTACCATCATCCCTTCTAATTGATGGAAAACCATCTCATGAGAGGCATCGGTTCTTTCACAACGAAAAGCCTTTCCCGGAGCGATGAACCGAAAAGGAGGCTTCCTTGAAGTCATTCCTCTTACCTGAATGCTTGAGGTATGTGTCCTAAGAAGGTGCCGTTTTCCATCTGGAGTTTTATCATCATGAAACCAAAAGGTATCTTGCATATCTCTCGCTGGATGATCCGAAGGTATATTCAGGGCCTCGAAATTGTGAAATTCATCCTCAATATGAGGACCATCCAAAACATCAAAGCCCATTGAAATAAAGATATCTTCAATTTCTTGTTGAATAATAGTGACGGGATGAAGGCCTCCATGGAAATGACCTTTATCCTTCATAGAATCCCTGAAAGATATATCTATTTTGCTTTTTTCTAGTTTTTGATTTATTTCTTTCTTTTCAATTTCTGCTAATTTTTGAGACACCTGCTTTTGAACTTTATCTTTTATGTCATTAGCCAGTGGGCCTATTACTTTTTTTTCTTCAACAGTTGCTTGTTTGAGTGATTTTAGAGTTTCTGTTAAAGCCCCTTTTTTTCCAAGATACTCTGCTTTAAGATTCAAAACTTCAGCTTGGTTTTTCATTAATGCCACTTGTGATTCGAACTTTTTATAGAGTTCTTCCAGTTTTTCCTTCATCTTTTATCCCACTTTATTGCTACTAGTTGTCGGCCCATATTTTCACGCTCAACACCTAAAATCAATGGCAAAATTGATGAAAAAAACCAGAGGGGCCAAGGCAACCCCTCCGGCAGGAAATTTTATAGGAATTAATCTGACTAAAATATCAGTTCC
>DKQD01000069.1:0-7919 GCA_002474345.1 Bacteriovoracaceae bacterium UBA7317 | reverse complement strand
ACATCCCCAAAAAGCGAGAACATGCATAAAGACGCTCCTAAAGAAAGGTCACGCCCCGCCCAAACCCCAATTTATAGAATAATCCTCCAAAAAAAAATTAAACCAATGGGTTCGATCTCTAACTATCCTTGGGGAAGGATAAAAAAAATTTTAAAAAGAAAAATGGGTTGATTAAATCCCCAAAGGTCCTCCTAAAAAACTGAACACCTCACGAGGATGAAGCTCTCCACAACACCCCGACCCGTTTTGTCACCGGCCCCCACCATAAGCACAGACCGCTGAGGAGTCAATTTTTCTCCGCTTCGGCAAACCCAAAACTCTTATGGAAAACCACTTAGAGCGGGCCTTTGTTCCCAGCACTTTCATAACTGGTCACCTTTGTCCACGGGCTTACCTACTTATCAAAGCGCAAACCTTGCTCATAGATCAACGAAAAAATATCGTAGACCCTAGAGGTAGCTTTGGTTTCCCAAGTAGGCTTAGCCTCATATTAACGCATAGAGAAACAAAAATCAACATCACTTTAAATCAAGAATTTTTTTATGAAGGACTTTTCGAACTGAGTTAAAAAATTTAATTATTTCTTCCTCCCTATAATCAGGGTAAGTCCATAAAAGAGGCTTATAGCTTTTGTTTTGGAACACGTAAGTCAAATCACTATAAACACCTTTTCCTAAATAAATTCTATGTGAATAAGGTTTTCCAGTTGCTAACTGCATATTTTCTAAAGAGAGGCACCCCAAATCAATATTAACTGTTCTAAACTTCACTCCCATCTTATCCTGGCTCATTTCAATTTCTTTTCCAGTAGACCAGACCTTTCCTTGAACAAAGCTTTCACGGTTTTGAAGGTTAAGACTGACTCCAAATAATCTTTGTAGAAGATTTGAGTCTCCCATTTCCTTTGAGTAGTATTTTTTCATGGGGAAAAATGGATGATCAAAGTAAAATGACTCCCCCCATTTTTTTTCCCACATAGTTTTTATTGAATCTTCACTAACAAGGTCCCTTCTAAAAAGAAAGCTCGCAAAGAAAAAAGTTTTTGTTGGTGCTTGAAGAAGACTCATAAATTAGGAAAATTGTGTAAGAAGTCTTCCATGAAAATTGAAAAGCTCGTCAACATTAACAGTTGCAGTGCCTTTTTTAGCCACAACAACACCAGATCCGCAGTTGGCTAACCAAGCAGCTTCCTCTAAAGAAGCTCCTCCTAATATACCTGCAACGAGTAAGCTAATTGCTGTGTCGCCGGCTCCTGAAACATCATAAACACTAGTTGCTGCTGTAGGTAATATTTTTAGTGGCTGATTCATTTTTCTATCTATTAAAGCCATCCCTTGTGCTCCTAATGTAATCACAAGTTTTTCAAGGTCTAGCTTTTCTAAAAGTATATCTCCGACAGTTTCAAGCTTTTTATCCCTATAACCTATCGCCTCAACCAGCGCTTGAGCTTCCAACCAATTTGGCTTCAATAATGAAGCACCCTTATACCAGTCAGGATTGGTTTTCCTGCTCGGGTCTATAGCCACAAAAATATCCTTATCTTGACAATAATTGATTAACCTATTTAAAGCATTCTTGCTAAGAAGCCCTTTCCCATAATCTTCAATAATAATACCAGAATGCTGAGGCGTAAGGTCTAATGCTCTATCAATAAAGTGCTCTTCAATTTCTCGATCAAGGCCCTTACTCGTCTCATAATCAACTCTGCAAATTTGCTGGGTGTCCGTCGTTATTCTTTCTTTAAAGGTCGTTCTTCTGTCTTTGCAACGTATAATGCCCCAAGTAGATAGTTCATTATCTTCCAAAAGTCCCTCAATCACATTTGCATTTCTATCTTCACCTACCAAGCCGCATAAAGTGGAAGATACTCCAAGAGTTTTTAAGTTATGAGAGATATTAGCTGCTAACCCTAACTTTTCCCATTCCTTCGTAACCCTTAATACTGGGACAGGTGCCTCTGGGGATATCCTTGATACCTCACCAAATGTATATTTATCCAACCCAATATCGCCAATGACTAAAAGAGGTTTCAGCTCTTTAAATGTTTGTACCAATTCTTTAAAACGAGATTCCGATATCAAATTCATTCTTTTTACCTTTAGAGTCTTTTTCTATTCTTAAATAAGTCGGTTTCAAAAGTTGGATACAAGGTATTGAATACCAACTTAAATTAAAAATCGCTCTGATGGGAAGTTAAAACTTCTTATTATTAAGCAATTCTTGAATAGATTCAAAGACCTCATCTACCTCAATCTTTCCCATACATTCATAGTAAAGACAAGACGATCCTGCACACTGAAACTTCTCACCACAGACAACATCAGGCACAACAACACGAACTTTTTTAGAGTCGCGAAAAAATGGCCCCCAACGTAAAGAAGTTTGAACCTTAATTGGCGAATATATTGTAGCGATTTTAACACCTAAAATGTTTGCTAAATGCGTTGTTCCAGTACTAGGTCCAACAAACAAAACTGCTCTGGACAAAACAGCCATATAGTTCCTTAAACCTTTTATTCCTCCGTTAAAGTAATAAACCTTATTCTTTAGGCCAGAAAAGCCTTTTTGACCGAGCTGTTCACTAACTCCATCAACATAATCCTTATCACTCTGAGTAAAAGAAAGAACAAAAAGAAAGCGGTCAGGAAAACTATTCTCAAGTTTAAGAATAATTCTTGCATAGTTTTTTGATGACCAGTTGAGTGTATGCCCTGTCATGCCTGGATGGATAAAAATCATTTCATTTTTGAAAGATACTTTTTCTTTCTCTACCTCTTCTTTAAAGTCTTTTATAGCTTTTTCTTTTTCCTCCTCTCGAATTAAAATCTCAGGTGCACAACTCTCCTTTTCGGAATGATGGTAATTAATACCCAACGGATGAAGAAGGTTTATATTATATTCTGACTCATGCATCTCAACCAAAGACCGTCTTTGCCTAACGCCATTGTTAAGTAAAAAAAATGTCTGCCACTTGTTAAGCAATCCACCTCTATACTTAATTCCGGCAATTAAAGCGGAAAGACTTGGAATATGGCTTCCACCAACATGCAAATATGTATCGATGTTCTCTTTTATGAATTTATCTTTTAAGCTAATAAAGTTTTTTAAAGGTGAAATACTCTTATCATAGACCCAGTAATTATCTACAATTGGATTCGCTTCTAAGATAGGTACCGTTTTTGGGGAAATAATAAAAGTGATATGACAATTTGGGAAACTCTTCTTCAACTTTTTTGCCATTGGAAGAGTAAGCAATGTATCTCCAATAGCATCACTTCTATTTATAACAACCTTCATAAGCTTTTAAAGCTCCACATTTTTCTCTCTAGCACTTTTTAAAACAATCGCTTTTAACTCATCAAGTACTTCTTTATATTCTAGGTCTGTTGTATCAAGTTTTTTTGCATCTTCAGCTTGCTTCAAAGGTGCAAGAGCCCTTTTTGAATCGTTTTCATCTCTTTCTTTAACATCTCTCAAAATATCTTCAAACTTATAAGTTACTTGTCCTTTTTCTCTAAGTTGTTTTAACCTTCTTTCGGCCCTAGTTTTATCACTCGCCGTTAGGTATATTTTACAAAAAGCCTTTGGAAAAACAACAGTACCAATATCCCTACCTTCCATTACGCAGATCTTTTTCCTGACTAGATTTCTTTGGAAATCAGCTAAGAACTCTCTTACCGCGGTAAACCCAGATATTTTAGAAGCTAGTGATGATATATGGTGCTCTCTAATAGACTCTGTAAGATTTTTTCCATCGATTTTAATTAGTTCTTTATCAGAAGTCCCATATTCCAATGCAAGAGAGTCAAGAAAGGGTTTATTTATATCATCTTCAGTAAGTTTTAACCCTCTTTCTAAAGCGACAACAGCTAGGGCCCTGAACATAGACCCAGTATCGACATACAATAACCCCATATCTGAAGCTAGATCTCTTGCAATAGACGACTTTCCACTTCCACTTGGTCCATCTATTGCGACCACTGTTTCGTATAGCATATAAATTCCTTTATCTAGGCAATCAGACACATGGCAAAAAAGATGCGTCTTTTTGGCAAAAGATCAGCAATCCAAAAAAAGTCTTAGAATACTAGGGGATGAAGGAGAAGTTGTGAATAAAAAAAACTCGGGTAATACGAAGATTTTAAAGGAAAATAGCTTCTTTTTTGCTGCTTAATAAAAATGCAAGAAAAACCTTTCTATTAAGATCTCTTTTATAAGGCATAGATGTTACACGCCAAAAGCTCCTGTCCCACAGAAAACTTCTTTCCAAACTCTTGAAATCTTTATTTTTGAAAACAAAAGTTTCTACGTAATCGCGCGGTAAAAAGAGAAAACTTTTTCTATAACCTTTGATTAGCTCTTTATAAGCTCTTTTAACCTTATTTACATATTTATTTCTATTTCCTACACGAAGACCTTTTCTAAGCCTTTTTTTAACACCACCTGGACCCATGTTGTAAGCAGCTGTAGCATGGATATAATGACCATTAAAATCTCTGAGTATTTTTTTAAGGTAAAAAGCCCCCATTTCTATATTTGGCTCTGGCTTTTTAGTTATTTGAATAGCAGACCTCAAACTCTTCACGGGCTTCTCAAGCAACCCTGCTAAAAAGTAACCTGTTCGAGGCATTATTTGCATCAATCCCCTTGCGTTAACATAACTTCTTGCTTTCGGGTTAAAATGACTCTCTGTCCACATTACTGCAAGAACCCAAAAAGGATCTACTTGGAACTTTTCTGAATAAAATAGCGTTGTTTTCAGAAAGGGTTTAAGTTTTCCTTTAAGACCAGCTGGAACAGAAGACAAGATAAGGTCTTCAAACTCTACCTTCGAAAGTTCACTTATTCTTGAAATATCCACTTCTTGAAAAGTTTTTCCAACTGAATCAAAGTTATATGTAGGCTCCTTAAATGGATAGACTTCTTCTAAAGGTGTACTTTCAAGACCTTTATTTTTAATTTCAGCCTTCGTGAGAATAGTTGCAGGCTTTTTTGAAATAAAAAGATGAGAAAGGGAGTTAAATAAGTGAGGCTTCTCTAATAATAGATTCGAAACAAGGCCCAAATACAAAATAAATGCGACAGTAGAAGATAATATAGTTACAGCAAGGTATTTAATGCTAAGGAAAAATCTCGAAACAATATAATCAGTGCTTGAAATTACTTTTTCTTTGGACAACCTGCATCCCCATTTGAAAGTTAGTTCTTTTAACCAAGCTCTTTATAAACGACACAGTGCACTTGTAAATCTAAAGTCCCTCAAGGTGTAATTTTTTCTAAGTTTGGTTACCAAATTCCAATGGTTTAAAGATATGCTTCTCTTTACTAATCCATCTAAATTTATTTAGTATGATCCGGATTACTCTTAGTTTAGACGAGAAATGTCTCGCTTTAATATGAACTAAAAAACTTTAAGAAATAAAAAAATTTTTAATTAAACAACTGCCAAACTCTGAGTTGTTCAGTTTTAAGGAGATAATAATGGCCGGCGAAGGATCTTTTAACAGACTCAAGAGCGAGAAGTCGATGTACCTTAAACAACATCAAGATAACCCCATCCATTGGTACTCTTATTGCCCAGAGGCAATTCAAAAAGCAAAGGACGAAAATAAACCAATCTTCCTTTCGGTTGGCTACTCTTCATGTCATTGGTGCCATGTTATGTCACAAGAATCATTCTCAAATAATGATGTTGCAGATTTCCTAAACAAGAACTTTATTTCTATAAAAGTTGATAAAGAGGAGTTTCCTGACATAGACTCCTATTATCAGCAAGCCTGCCAACTCTTCTCACAATCAGGAGGTTGGCCTCTTTCTGCTTTTCTACTTCCTGACATGAAACCTTTTTTTGTTGGAACTTATTATCCATTAGTCTCCCAAAATAAAAATGAAACGACATTTCCTGAACTCATTGGAGAGCTAAACCGAGCCTATAGTGAAGAAAGAGACAAAGTTGAGGAAAATGCAAACAAAGTCACAGAAGCTCTAAAAGAAGGCTTCATATCTAAAGAAAAAGTGGAGTTTCAAGGACACTTTCCACAGCCGATGAGTATCCTAGAAGCAATCTCAGAATTCAAAGATAAAGAAAATGGAGGTTACGGAGAGGCACCAAAGTTTCCAAATTTTAGTTTTTATGAATGGGCCATTGAGCAAATGATTGAAGGGATGGTATCCCAAGAAGAAGGCGAGCATATAATAAAAAGTATCGAAACAATGATGATGGGTGGTATTTATGACCAAGTAAGAGGTGGTATACATAGATATAGCGTAGATAAAGAATGGAAGGTCCCTCACTTTGAAAAAATGCTCTATGACCAAGCTGGCTTATTAAAAATGCTTACAAAATTAAGCCTTATTTTTCCTTCTCCTCTTATTTTTGACGGAATTATGGATACACTCGATTACCTTGAAAAAGAAATGCTGAGTGAAGAGAAGTACTTCTTTAGTGCACAAGATGCTGATAGTGAAGGTATGGAAGGTGCTTACTTCACATTCTCGAAAGAAGAATTCGAAGACTCATTAAATAGAGGTGATGACAAAGAAGAAGTACTTGGAAAACATTTAGATCAATTAAAAAAGTGGTTCAATATTACAGACGAGGGTAACTTTCATTCAGGTCTTAATGTCATTTCACTAAATTTAGAAGAGAAAGAAAATCTATTTAGTCAAAAAGGATGGAACCTCATTAGAAAAGCAAAGGAAAGTCTCTTGTCTGAGAGGAGAGAGCGAATTCCACCACAAACAGATAGGAAGGGAGTCGCGAGCTGGAACTTTATGATTATGAGCGCACTCGTTGATACTCTTCAGTACACTCAAATTCCTGCAATTCGCCACAAAGCAAGCCTGCTTTTTAATAAAGCTCTTGAGGGGATCTATAAAAACTTTTTAAATGAAAATAATAAGACTCCAAATGGAATTAACCTTGTTGACGGCGAAACGATACAAGAAAATACAACTAGTATCCGCCATACAAATACACTAGAGGAAGGCTTCTCTTTTATCGAAGACTATGTATTCTTTGCTGAGGCACAGGTAAGAATATATGAAGTTACAGGAAACCCCGTCTTTAAAGAAAACTTCAAAGACACTCTTACCTTTATAGAAAAGGAATTCATTGATGAAGGTTCAATATTAACAAGGCCAAAATCTCTTGAAGACCTCCACCTGTACCCAAATCAAAAGGTTAATGCATTCGACAATTCATACAGGTCACCTACATCAACCTTAATAGGCCTTTTCAGAAGGGCGGCTATTTTATTTTTAGATAAAGATTATCTAGAAATAATTGAAAAAATTAAAGAAATTTCTATTCATGAATCCTTAAAAAATCCAATCGGTAGCGGCGAAGCCTTAAGGTCTTTAACCTATCCTGATGATGTATACAGAGTCGTTAAAGTTCCTGTTAAATGGCTGAATGAAGCCGACTTCGCATCCTTTATAAACTTTTTTCAGCATAGGTTTGTTTTAGACTTTCACAATGAAAATAATGAAGAATGGCAAATTTGCAATATGGAAGCCTGCGAACTACAGGGAGAAGGTCTTAAAAACTTCCTTGGCACTTTAAGTCCTAAAGAAGAAAAGGAAGAAGAATGATCCAAGAGCCTCTTAAAGGTTTTACATTTATCGATCTAAGTACACGGCTACCAGGACCTTTGGCCGGCAATCTTATTGGAGGGCTCGGTGCAAAGGTCATAAAAATTGAAGATATAATGATCCAAGATCCATTCAGTAAAGGTCTTTTTTCAGAGATGGATGAGTGTTTTCCTGAGTGGTATAATACTCTAAATAACAAAAAAGAGATCTTGAGGTTTGATTTTAAAAGTAAACAAGATACACAAAAAATACGTAATCTAATCAAAAAATCTGATGGAGTCATAATGGGACTCCCCCCCAATGTCAAGAAAGCGTTGAAATTAACA
>DKQD01000171.1:8297-12309 GCA_002474345.1 Bacteriovoracaceae bacterium UBA7317 | reverse complement strand
AATTGTTTCAAAAGCGGAGGGAAAGTTAGCTGCCCACACCTGGCGTTCAGCGGCCATAGGTAATTTGGGAGGGTGGCAAGTAGCACGTTGTCTTTTCTTCCTGAATGTTTTAACCGGTAGTGTAGGAACTAAAGGAGGAACTTCAGGTAATTCATGGAATAAATTTACCCCAAAACCCTTCAGATCACCGCCTCAACTTGATTGTTGGAATGAGCTCCAATTACCAAATGAGTGGCCGTTTGCTCATTTTGAAATGAGTTTTCTTCTTCCTCATTTTCTAGAAGAGGGTAGGGGAGATATAGATGTCTATTTTACAAGAGTCTACAATCCTCTCTGGACAAATCCTGATGGTTTTAGCTGGATGAGGGTTTTAAAGGACGAGGACAAGATGAAGTGTACCGTGGCGCTGACACCTACTTGGAACGAATCCGCTTGGTTTTCTGACTATGTTCTTCCTATGGGGCATGCTAGTGAAAGGCACGATCTTATGAGCCAGGAAACTCACTCGAGCCAATGGGTCTCTTTTCGTCAACCAGTTTTAAGAGTTGCCAAAGAGAGGGCCGGTGAAAAAATAAAATTTACTTACGAAGCAAATCCTGGAGAGGTCTGGGAGGAAAATGAATTTTGGGTAGAGCTTTCAGGCCGTATGGACCCTGATGGGTCTCTTGGAATTCGTCAGCACTTTGAAAGTTTGGAAAGACCTGGTGAGCTTGTGAGTCAGGATGAGTATTGGGGATGGATTTTCGATCATTCCATACCAGGCTTACCTGAAGCTGCTAAAGAGAAAGGGATGACACCTTTGGAATACATGAAGAGGATAGGGGCCTTTGAGGTTAAAAAAGATAATTATAAGCCTTATGAGAAGGACGGGTTTAAAACTCCAAGTAAAAAACTTGAGTTTTTTAGCCGAACCGTCAACGATTGGGGCTGGCCTGAAAAAGAGTATATTGTTCCTTGGAATTTAAAAAGTCATGCACATCCGGACAACATCAAAAGAGATAAAGGGGAAATGCTCCTCTTACCAAATTTTAGACTGCCCACTTTAATCCACTCAAGGAGTGCTAACGCTAAATGGTTGTATGAAATTAGCCATAGAAACCCTGTTTGGATTCACCCGGAAGATGCAAAACGGCTTGGTATTCAGTCTGGAGACCTCCTAAAAGTAGAGACAGAAATTGGATACTTTGTTGATAAAGCTTGGGTGACAGAGGGAATTAAGCCAGGAATCATCGCCTGTTCTCACCACCTAGGTCGTTGGCGCCTCAGTGATTCAGATAATCTAAATAAAGGGATGAGTAACCTTGTTGAGCTTAAAGAAAATCAAGAAGGCCATCATAGACTAAAGGTTAAAGAGCAAGGAGGAGGTTGGAAAAGTAGTGATCCAGATACAGAGAGAATTTGGTGGAAAGATGTTGGTGTTCACCAGAACCTTACCCACGGTGTTCATCCAGATCCTCATAGTGGGGCCCATTGTTGGTTACAGCGTGCAGTTTCTGTAAAAAAAGCTGGTCCCGAAGACGAATACGGAGATATTTTTGTTGATGCTGAAAAATCAAAGTTTGTTTATAAATCGTGGTGCAAGCTTACAAGGAGTGCTGAAACTCATTCTCCAAATGGAATGAGAAGACCTCTTTGGTTTAAAAGACCACTAAAACCCAAGGAATCAGCTTATTTGCTTAAAAAAAATTAGAATAAATTTTTATTTTGAGAAGAGAAAAATCGGATATGATTAACAAAAATTTAATTAACATTCAATATTATGAATCAATTGGGCAAGTGCTCCTTTCTTTACCAGGAGCTTCCCCACTAAGCCACTTGAAAACCTTAGGACTTCATTATGAAGGAGCTGACGAGGATGAATTTCTTTGTCTTCACTATGAAACTTTTGGGAGGCAGTGGCCGCCTTATCATGCCGTTTTTTGGAGCTTAGAAGAAGAAAAAGAAATGTTCCGTTCTCACTTATTTTCCTTTTTCGAAGGAGAAGATGAATTTAAAAAAAGAGTTGAATTTAATAAGGAATCACCAGATCATATTGGTATTCACTTTTTGTTTCTCTCGCACCTTTTAAAAAAAGAGTTTGAAAGTGATTGCGTCAAAACCAAAGCGAAGCGTAAGCATTTTGTTAAGTCTTACCTTTTTCCTTTTTCCATTGTTCTCCTTTTAACCCTTGAAAGGGAAGCAGCTACTCCTTTTAAAGAGCTTGCCGGAGACCTTTTTAAAAGATTTGCTGAAGACTTTAAAGAGACCCTCGGAGAGGGCTTGTCATGTCGTGAAGACATTGAAGCCGAAATAAAGCTTCGTAGGGAAGAGCTTTTTCCTCTTTTAAACAATAAAGAATCGGGTCTAAAGGAAATTACGGCATATTTATTAAATCCAAGTAAGATAGGCTTTTTTTTAGGTCAAAAAAGCCTCTTAAATTGTGCACGTTCTTGTGAATTACCTTTTGGATTTGGAAAGAGAACAGAGCTTCTTCTTCAACTTTTTTATACATCCTTAGATTTCGAAAAACTAGGTTCACTAATTGAATCTTTAAAAGAAGAGGTTGAAAAGTGGGTCTATTTTTATAAAGAAAAAAAGAAAGAGTTAGAAGCTTTATCTTTTTATTGGGAAGGTTTAATTGCTCGATCCAATATGGCGATCGAGTTATTAACTGAAATGAAATCTATTTCTGAGAAAAAGGAAACTCGCTCCTTAGGAGATTTAAAAACAAAGCATCTATAAATTACTTGGAGGTCGTTGGCCTTTTTAACAAAGTTAATTGAGGTTTTAAACACCGTTTCCTGAATTTATTTACTCTCTTTTGCAGGATTAAATGAATGTTAAGAAATGTAATAGTTTAGTCTAATTTCAGCATTTTTAAATAGCAAATAAACTATTGCCAAAGAGTAAAAACTGACTATTTTTTTAAGAATTAAAGTAAAATAAAGCTAAGGGCACAGGTTAGTTCTTGAGTTTCTGGGGAGTGGAAATTGATTGATTTCATTTTATCAGAAGAGCCTAAAATAAGGTTGATTTCCTTTTTGGGAATTTTCACCTTCATGGCTGTTGTAGAGACTCTTTGGCCTAGAAAAAAGAGGGTGGACAGCAGGAAGAATCGATGGACCAGTAATTTTGGGATAGTCTTTGTATCGTCTATAGCGGCCAATTTATTCTTCAAATTTCTTTTTATTGGGACACTCGTTCAATTTGCATCTATGATAAGAGATAAGGGATGGGGCCTTTTCAATTACTTTGCTGACAGTTCCGTTCAAATGAGTTCGGGTGCCGAATGGCTTTTAATTCTAAAAGGCATTATCGTAATGGACCTCATTATTTATTTTCAGCATAGGTTTTCTCACTCAAATAAATATATTTGGGATATGCATAAAGTCCACCATGCGGACTTGGATTTGGACGTTACGAGTGGAAATAGGTTTCATCCTGTAGAAATACTTTTTTCTCTTCTGGTAAAAATCGTGTCAATAACTGTGCTTGGTATACATCCAGTTTCAATGATCATCTTTGAAGTTGTATTAAACGGTATGGCCCAATGGAACCATAGTAATTTTAAACTTCCTCTGTGGATAGATAAGTATGTAAGGTTTCTTATTGTTACACCAGATTTCCATAGAGTTCATCACAGTGTCCATGTTAAAGAAACCAACTCGAATTACGGCTTTAACCTCTCTTGGTGGGACTATATGTTCGGAACTTATCAGGGGCAACCTAGGGACGGACATGAGAATATGAAACTTGGGCTCAACGAGTACAGAGACCCCAAACAGTTGAGGCTTATTGATCTTTTTTTAATTCCTTACGATCAAAAAACGTTAGCCTACGCCCACGCTAGTAATAAAGAGGAAATTATTTTTGATTCCAAAGAAAAGATTATTCATCCACCAAATGATCCTTCTTTTCATGAAAAAAATAGGGTCGCTTATGATAAAGAAAAAATTGATTCAAGTTAATTCATCTTCTAGATTTAAAGTGTCAAAAATAGAAAGAGCAAATCATAATGATTTGCCCTTTTTTT
>DKQD01000171.1:1305-7899 GCA_002474345.1 Bacteriovoracaceae bacterium UBA7317 | reverse complement strand
CTCCACTCAATCCAAGAACCATCATAATTTAAAAGATTCTCTTCAGGCCATCCCATTAGATAAAGAGAGAACATTTCAACCGTGGTTCTAACACCTGATTGGCAGTAAAAGATATGCTTTTTATTTTTATCAATCCCCATTTCTGCAATAACTTTCTTTATTCTTTTAGCGTCATAAAATTCACCAGTTTTTTTGTCTCTAAACTTTTGCCAATTCATAAATTCAGCACCAGGAATTCTTCCTTTTCTGTAAGCACCTTTTTTTAATTGCTCACCAGTCCATTCTTTTGTTTCTCTTGTGTCCCAAATTTGGTACTTCGAAGTGTTTTTTCTAGCTGTTTGAACATCCTTCATAGTCGCCATCATCATATTAGCATCAAACTTTGCCGTAAAGTTTCCAGCTTTTGGCTTACTAGGGGCCAGGATATTTGTTTTACCACCGGAGGCTTTCCAACCAGCAATTCCTCCATCAAGGATTCTGATATCCTTTTTCCCATTCTTAAAAAATGCCCACCAAACTCTCGTAGAGTCATATTTATGATCATAAAGAACAACCTTACTGTCATTATCAACGCCTAAAGACCTCATTAACTTTTGAAAAGTGTCTTTACTTGCTAGCATTCCGCCAAATCCTTCGCTACTTTTTCCTGTATAGTCGCCTCTCCAAATTTGGTGTGAACCTGGAATATGACCCGTCCTATACTGAATAGGACTAGCAACGGCGATGATTACGAGTTTCGGATCTTTCTTTTTGATTAAGCTTTTTAGTTCTTTTGGTGTGATAATACTTTCATGTCTTTTAAAGCCTTTGTGTCCCTTGCCATGGCCCATGGAAAAAGCTTGAGTTGACAAGAAAAGTGAAAGGCACATTAATAATACTTTCATTTAACCTCCTAATTAAACACAGGTTTTTTTAGTGTAATTTCAGTGATTTAGGAGTATCGGATTATTATTGGAAAAATTAATAAAATGAGAAAATAAAAAAAGTTTTAATTGAATCAAACTAAGTTTAGGTAAGTAAGGGCCTTTACCAACAACTTTAAAATTGCCTTTTGGTTATTAGCTATCAAAAGCTGATTGTCATAAACCCTTACTTCTTTTTAGAAATTTAAATGGATTTTAATGTTCCATTCGCAAGCATTTTTGCTGTTTCAACTTTTTGTAATTTTATAGTGATAGGTCTTTTCTCTATGGCAGCTTTGTACCATTTCTCTGGATTTCCAGCAAAGTAAAGTTGAGTTCCTTTTTCCTTTCTTCCTGTAAAAAAGTCCTTTATCCTTTTTCCTATGCCTTTTCTTTTATGCTTAATCAGGCTTACAAATTTATTGTCCATAACATTGGGCCCATCAACTAAGTATTGATTTCCCTTTTTTCTCATCATAACGGTTATTTTTATAACACCATTTTTAGACCAGGCCTTTTTCCAACCAACTCCAAAAACTCCATTATATCTTGATTGTGAACTTGCATACCAAGCACCAACTTCATTAGGGCCGTCTACTTTAAAAAATTTGCTCTTAAAAACAATGTCTAATTTTTCTCCCTTAAATCGACTTTTTATTCTGGATTTATAATCGGCGACACTTTCATGGGAAGATGGGGCGGCAGAGGTGTAAAAGGATAGTGAGAGTAGGAATCCAAAAATTAGGAGGTGCTTCATAATTATTTCCTTTTTTATATGTTTCTAACCTAATCATATCTAATAAAAGGATGCGTTGCAAAAGGTGAGTAAAAGTTTTTCTCGGTACTTGATAAAAAAGTTTTTTTAAGGAAATACGCCTTAAAAAGGTAAGGCGTATTGTAAAATATAGACTTAGTGAGGGTTAAACCCCATCAATTATAATAAGTGGCCCAGTTGAGTTTTCTTTTCTTGCGCCTACGATTTTTTTATACGAATCGCTTTCCATCCAACCTGTAGCTGATTCTCTGTTTGGAAATTCGATAACAACATCTAACTGCCCAAGGTCTTCACCTTCTCTGTAGGAGACTTCTCCACCTTTTACAATAACTTTACCTTGATAGGGCTGCAGAGTAGCAGGCACATGTGCTGCGTACTCTGTCATAAAACGTTCTTTGTCAGAAATTTTTAAGTGACCAATGCAATAAGCTTTAGACATAATAAATCCTTTTTAAAGTTTAGGGGTAGACTTTAACAGATGATGGCTTTAAAAGACAAACCTTAGAAAAATATTGTTAATTTTAGTTACCTTAAGAATTTTTAATCTGGGAAATTTTTAATAAAGACTTGAAACCTTCTCATAACAAAGAGGTGGAATAAGGCTTGAGTGTATATGTAAATATACCAGGGAAGTGCGGGAATAAACTCGTGAATGGCCACTAGAAAATAATTACCACAAGCTGTTTCTCTAAACTCTAGGCGTCCTCTCCCTTGATCTTTGGAGGCGAGATAACCTCCAGTAATATAAAACAGCTGTCTGTCCGTTGAGCTTCGGTCAGAGCTTAATGTTAGTTCTAAGAGAGGTGTCTTTACAAATGGCCCTATGAATTGACAGACATTTTTTTCAACCTTTACTTTGATTATAAAAGAGAAAAACTGGGGAAGCCATTCCATATACTTATGACTAACCCATATGGCAGATTTGTTCTTTGGTCTATGAAGCCTCTGGACTGATCTGACATCTCTTTTTTTCAAGTCCAAGCCCCAATACTTTGTCTTACCCTTAATATCTATACCAAAGGAAGGTTTTTGGTGAATATCCGATTTATCAATGGCCGCATTTAAAGACTCTTTAAAATTTTTAAACTTATAGTCGGGTATTGGGAGTTGCTTTGTTTCATCGGGAATCATAGCATGTTTTAGGCTTTGAATAAGTGGGTAGACAAGGTTTTTTGGTGTATTCGTTATAAGGCTTACCCAAAGCTTTGAAAGTCCTGGGCTAAAAAGAGGCACATTAAAAAAGTATCTTTTATGGCCAAGCTCTTTGGCGGTTTCTTCCAGCAGCTCCTGGTAGGTCATAAAAGTATTACCACCTAAGTCGTATTCCTTGTCAAATGTGTCTTCATTCCCCAAACAAAAGTGAACTGATTTAATGACATCTTCTATGGCAACTGGCTTTGATGCATTTTGGGTCCAAGATGGGAGGATCATAATAGGTAAGCGTTCAACAAGCTTTTTTAAAATATTAAAAGAAGATCCATTTTTTCCAATTATGATACCTGCCCTTAGGGAAGTGACTGGAATACCGTAGTTTCTTAAAGTATCTTCAGTTTCCAGGCGGCTCTTAAGGTGAAGAGAAAGGTCTTCTACCTTTGGTATGATTCCGCCGAGGTAGATTATTTGTTTGACTCCTTTTTTTTTGGCCGTTCGAGCAAAATTATCAGCAATGATGAGGTCATTGTCCTGGAACTCCGCTTGAACAAGCTTTGATGTAGGGAGCATACTGTGTACAAGGTAGATAGCAAAATCAACCTGGTCCAAAGCATTTTCTAGGTCAATGAGAGAAAAAAGGTCACACTGGATCCACTCTATATTGGACTCATTTTTTTCATTAATCTGTACTAAGCCTTTATCTTCCTGGAAGCTCCGACTTAAGGCATTTACTCGGATGGATTCGTTATTTTCAAACGATTTCAAGAGGTGGCGTCCAACGAAACCGGTCGCACCGGCAATAGCAATTTTAACCATTGAAACTCCTTTATTTTTATTCTAACCCTTAATTCATTAAATAAGTTAGTGTAAAAAAATTAGAAATTTTTGAGACCTTATTACCTCTTAACTATAACATCTTGCCTTCTGATACGCATTGAGGGCCTATTTTTGCTTTATTTAGTTGTTTTTATATTCATTTTTTAAGATTAAATTTGTTAAAAATAAATATTTAGTTTCTTCCATAAGAGTGATTGAATAATTTTATTTGACATGCAATTAACTTAAATTTGTTTAAGTATTAAGGTGGCTCTGATAACTTTATGGACGACAGGAGGTAGGAGAGTGATGAAGAATAAGGCCAAAATCAAGAATCAATTAAAAAAGCTTCCTAAGGATTTCCATTTTTTTGAAACTTTCTTATCATTTCGTCTTTGATATAAAACCTTTGAGTAATCCAATGATTAAGCTCATTCTTATCATTAGTTAATTCTTCTAAATCAAAACGTTTTACATGAAGATGGACCTTACTGACTTTTCCTAAAACTAGGTCTGTTATGGTCGGTGCGCTTCCTTCATAGATAATGGTCGCATCGAGGACAGTTTTACAATGACCTCTTAGACCCTGAATTGAAGCTGTAAATCCCTTCGCCCTTGGCAGGAGGACATGATTGAGAGGTGGAAGCTTCTTACTTTTTGCGATTCGTTCCATTAATTTTAGTTTTTCAGGACGAAACCTTGTCCCCTCAGGGAAAAGGATAAGCCAGATAGGAATATTATTTTTAAAGAACTTTTTAAAAGTATCCTCTATTTTGTGTTTATCCTTATCCCAATTCCTTTTCAAAAAAAGACCATCAAGAAAAAGCATGCCCCACCCAATGCCTGGCACGTATTTAATAATGTCTTTTATAAACCACTTCATGTGGTCAATTTGCTTCATTTCCTTGGCCAGCTTAAAAAGGACGGGTATGTCGCTCATACCCTGATGGTTTGATATTAGAATGATATTTTCTCTTGGAGTAAGCTCATCTCCGGAAATGACGACTTTAATGCCTGACTTTCTCATCATCCACTCAGCTGTACTCCACCATGATCCGGCCAAAAATGTATTAATTTTCCGAAAAGTTTTTTTGGATAAGGGGATAAAAAGAATAGAGGTGATTTGGACTATATTTATGAGGATTATGAATAAAAAAAGGGACAAGAAAATTAATATTCCTCTAAGAAACTTTATGGGGATTATCATCATTTCTAAAAATGATGAGGCTTTTTGATTTTTCATGGAGGGCATATTAACGGACTATTTCTTTGAGGTCTTCTCTTTTATTGATTGGCACCCAGCGTTTTTTGGGCGGTGATCTTATTTGTCATTTAGTTTTGGAGCTTGGCAAAGCAAGTCATGGCCATAACGGGCAAAACGCCTTTATTTGGCGGTGGAGAGAAAATCGCTTGAGCTTTTTTTGGGACCTAGTTTAAAAAATTTTGGTTGAAAGCTTCTAAGAGGAATTTACTTAAATTTTATAGGTAAGTTTAGGGGAGCTTATGATCCTTCTTAAGAGTTGCTTTTGAAGGTGTTTAATTTAAAGTTTTATTTTACCAGGAGGTACAAGAATCTTTAAGGAAGCCTGGCCTAAGCTTGCAGAATATTTTGGAATAAAATCCCGCTTAAAAGAGAGAAAGATGAATCCTTTTTAGCTTGATTGACTTTATGCATTAAAAAGCATTGTTGGACGATTTCTTGAAAACAATGTAGTTTCGAGAAAGCTTTTTACGGAGGAGAGAAATGCGCTTATCGACAGGCTTTTGGCAAACATTTAAAGAAGTTCCAGCTGATGCAGAAATTGCCTCACACAGGTTGATGCTTCGAGCAGGTCTTATTCATAAATCAGGGCCAGGCCTTTTTAACTACCTACCTTTTGGCTTGAAGGCCATTTCAAAAATCGAGAAAATTATTCGAGAAGAAATGGAAAAAGCCGGGTCTTTTGAAATCCTTATGTCGGTGGTCACGCCTGGAGAGTTATGGAAGGAATCAGGTCGCTGGGATCTGATGGGTGACCTGATGCTTAAGATAAAAGATAAAGGTGAGCGTGATCTTTGTATCAGTCCTACGAATGAAGAGGCGGTTGTTGATATTTTTAGAAAGTCTGTAAAGTCTTACAAATCTCTTCCGCTTAACCTTTTCCAGATAAATACTAAGTTTAGAGATGAAATCAGACCACGGTTTGGTCTTATGAGAGGCCGTGAGTTTACAATGAAAGATGCCTATAGCTTTCATATTGATAAGTCTTGCCTCGATAAAGGTTATCAAATTATGTATGAAGCCTATGAAAATATTTTCAATAGGTTGGGTCTCGAGTTTTCTGTTGTTGAAGCTGATGGGGGTGCCATGGCTTCAGGGGAAGCTAAGACCCATGAGTTTCAGGTTTTGGCAAAATCAGGTGAAGATGAAATCATTTATTGTAAAGAGACTGGTTATAGCGCAAATATTGAAAAGGCCCAGACTAAAAGGGTTAACCTGAATCTTAATTTTGATCTGGCCCCTCTAAGTAAGGTTGAAACAAAGGGCAAACAGAGTATTCAGGATGTTTGCCAATTCCTGGGGCTTCCCGAAGAGCAGTCTTTAAAAGCTTTAGTTTATAAGTTGATAAAAGGTGATGAAGAGTCATTTATCATGGTCATCGTTCATGGAGATGACCAACTTAATGATGTTAAGCTGTTAAACTACACATCCGCAGACCATATTACTCCTGCTACGGACAAGGAGTTATTAGATCTTAACCTCGTTAAAGGTTATATGTCTCCTTTAGCAGAAGGAAACTTTACTAAAGTCATAGACGAATCTATTAATTCTGATGCATTTTTTGTTATAGGCTCTGACGTAGAAGACTTTCATCAATTGAACTTTAACATAAAACGAGACCTTCCCGATTCAACTTATTCCTTTGCTGATTTAAGAACCGCCAAAGAAGGTGATCAAACTCTCGATGG
>DKQD01000171.1:0-911 GCA_002474345.1 Bacteriovoracaceae bacterium UBA7317 | reverse complement strand
GGAGACAAGTATACAAAGGGCTTGGATGTTCAAATTCTGGATAATCAAGGAAAGACTGTTTATCCGCTAATGGGTTGTTATGGCATTGGTGTTACTAGAATTGTGGCCGCCGCTATTGAGCAAAATCATGATGAGAGAGGGATTGTTTGGCCAAAAAGTATATCCCCTTATGATATTCACCTTGTTCGCTTGGCGAAAAAGAAAGAAACTGAAGCCATCGTTGACGATATTTACCAAGAGCTTAGGGATGAAGGTTTTAGTGTCGTCTATGATGACAGAAAAGCCGGAGCAGGTTTTAAGTTTAAAGATGCAGACCTTTTGGGGCTCCCAATTCGCGTGGTTTTTGGAGAGAGGGACTATTTACAAGAGGGTGCCATTGAAATTATTGTAAGAAAAACAAATGAAAAAATAAAAATACCTAAATCTTCTCTTATAGCGAAGATTAAAGAGTTATGGTCCTCTTTGTAAAAAGTTTCATTGAAAAGTTTATTTTTTTATGAGGCGGTTGACAAAAGTTATGAGGACTTCAGGTCTTACGGGCTTGGTGATCCATGCTTTTATAACACCTACCTTTTTAGCTTCTATCGCTACCTTTGGGTCTGGTTCGGTGGTACACATTATAGTAGGTATTTGGCTGTAAATTTCATTTTCTTTTTGGCGTTTTATGAAGGTCATGCCATCCATATCAGGCATATTGATATCGGTTATGATCACATCATAGCTATGGGACTCTGCCAGTTTATCTAGGGCATCTTGTCCGCTTACAGCATCTACTATCTCATGTCCGAGAGGTTCAAGAATGTTTCTCAAACTTACCCTCACCGAAAGAGAATCTTCAACTATGAGTATCCTGGCCACAAAATCTCCCATTTTGTTTGGAGCCGGAAAAAATTTGTTAAGTAAAAACTAGG
>DKQD01000060.1:87892-89938 GCA_002474345.1 Bacteriovoracaceae bacterium UBA7317 | reverse complement strand
AAGAGTGTAGGTATAAAAGTCGGTTCTAATTTTCTTTTCAAAAGGATATGCAAGTACTTTCTTATCAATCGGATAACTCATTTTTCTTTCGATAAGGCGGTCTATAAGGACGAGAGAGTTATTTTTAAAAGTTAGGCCGTATTTCTTTCTTGGAGTATTACATTTTAAAGGGCTTAATGGATGTGAAGCGTTGCTTGTAGAGCAAAAAAACAATAAAGCAATGCAGTAATAAACTCTTAATTTCACCATTTTTGCCATTCTCTAAGTCTTCTCTATTTGTGATCCATTGGCCAGTTTTTGATATTGGGTTTTAGATCGTAATTTTGAATTTTTAAGAGAGAGTTCTCACTAGACAGAAAGAGAAAAATGTTATTCAGTTACTTTTCTTTAATTCTTAATGGGAGTTTCTATGAGACTAAAAAGAAATATTTTTCTTGTTATTTTTCTTTTCATCTTTCAAGCAAAAGCTTTTGCCTTGCCAGCAAATACAGTGAAGCCAAGTGGTTTATTTTCTAAGGAGTCACTTGCTTTAAACCTAACACAAGAAGGCTTGGACTTTGTTTCAAAAGTTTTACTTGATAAGTTGTCTGAAGATTTAAATGGAAAAAAAATTGATGATATCGATTTAAATGTTCCTTTTGTGGCAAATATAAAAGTTGAGCAAGTAAAGTTTAATCTCAGTTTAGATTATTTGAAATTGGTTCCTCACGAGACAGGTTTAAAGATTTTAATAGGTCTAAAAAATGTCCATTTGAGTGTTGGCCACTTTAGAGCTTCAAATCCTTTTTTACCAAATATAGGAACAAGCTGTTTTAACACTTCAATTGAATTAGGCAATGGATCTCTGGCTCCAATTGAGTTAGATGTAGATGTTGCTGTTAAGAGTCAGGAATTAAAGTTAAATTTGAACGACTTTTATTTTCATTTAAACAATAAGCAGTATGTTTCTTTTGGCCCTAGAGAGTGCCACGGTGTATTCGGGGTTAGGGACTACATGACTCAATTGGTAGTCAAGGAAGTTCTGTCTTCTGCAAGAGTTTTTATCAATACTGGAACACGTTTAGCAGTTAAGGCCCTCTTCAAAAAGTTAGAAGAAGGAGCAAACTCTTTTCTTAAGGAAAAATCATTTCCAATTGAGGTTCCATCTATAAGTAGTGATGATTCTCCAAGTCTTTCTGCTCAGCTTGTTCCTGAAGCAGCGACTTTTGGAGCTGGAAAAATGGGTGTTGTTCTTTCTGTGAAGCTTCTTGATCAAATGAGTGAGAAATCTCTTTCAAATAATTCAAATAACGTTAGTTTAAATGCCAATTTTCTACGTTACTTTTCAGTTTCAATTAAGCCTGAACTCATTAATATGTTGTTAAATGGTCTAAAGGAAAGTGGATCTTTACCAAAAATTGAGCTCACTGAGGATATGCATGAAGTAATTGGTGCGTTAGTTCACAGAGAAGAGCTCTCTAACTTTTTGCCTGACTTGGAAAAAGTAAAATTGGATGAAGATAAGCTAAAGCTTTTTGTTTCTTTTAGAAAAGCGCCTTCTTTATCTATTGGTGAAAATGAAACTCTTTTATTAAAGACTCCTGGCTTAGATCTAACATTTTTTGCTAAGAGAAATCAAAAATGGGAAGAATACTTTACTTTTGAATTTGATATGAAATTGAATTTTGATATCAAAATCGAGGCAGAAAGCCTTGATTTATCTTTTGCGGTTGACTCTTTAAATTTAAATGGTCGATGGGCACCTTCCTATGAGCCTCAGGATAAAACCTTTTACAGAGAGGATGCTGAGGAGTCCTTCAAATCACTTTTCTACATGATTTCTTCGGAGCTAGAAGGGTCACCTCTTTTGAAAGTGCCCTCTCTTGAGGTTGGTGATAGAGAAATAACGTTCAAAAATTTAAAATTAGATGATGGCTTTATCCATTTAGATATTATACCTTCCAACTAGTGTTTCTATATCTTTAGGGGAGGCCACCGCCTCCCTCAAAAGTTGATGTCATTTTTTCTGAGAGTTTGACTTTTGCGTTTTCTCGCTTTTTAGCTAAA
>DKQD01000060.1:40979-87539 GCA_002474345.1 Bacteriovoracaceae bacterium UBA7317 | reverse complement strand
TTTAGCTAAAAAAAAAGTAACCAGATCGAAAAGGATATAAATTTTGGTGAAGGGGTTAGAAGACTTTTTATTCTTTTTCAAAAATAATGGAAATGAAAATATTTTTAATAACCTTTACAGGGGAATTGAAAGGGAGGGACTCAGGGTAACTCCAAGTGGTGTTTTATCTGAAAAACCTCACCCAGGGATATTGGGTTCTGCCTTGACTCACCCTAGTGTAACAACCGACTTTTCAGAGGCTTTGCTTGAGTTGGTTACCCCAAAGAGGGACTCTGTCCATGGTTGTTATGAAAAGTTAAAGGATATTCACCACTTCGTATATAAGCATTTAGAAGAAGAGCTGATTTGGTGTGGAAGTATGCCAAGTGTTGTTAAGGGGGAGTCTTCTGTACCTATCGCTTACTATGGAGAGTCTAATATTGGTAGAATGAAAACAATTTACAGAGAGGGTTTAAAGAATCGTTATGGAAGCTTGATGGAAATTATATCTGGAATTCATTTCAACTTTAGTTTCTCTAATGAGTTTTGGGATTTTTTTAAAGAGTTTCTCGTCTCTCAAGGTGTAACAGTTGAGGCACCTCAAAAAGAATTCATATCCCATTCTTATTTCGGCTTGATTAGAAATGTCCAAAAATGGGGCTGGGTAATTCCATATTTTTTTGGTGCTTCACCAGCTCTTTGCGGAAGCTTCCTAGGAGCCTCTAAATCTATACCTTCTTTTTTGGAAAAGTTTGATAATAAGGGGACTTATTTTTCACCTATGTCCACATCCTTAAGGTTAAGCGGGATTGGTTATAAAAACTCTAACCAAGATAAATTAAATATTTCCTATAATAGTTTGAGAGAATACGTAGATGGTCTTCAAAAAGCCATAAACACGAATTATGGCCCTTGGGAGGCGATAGGTTTAAAAAATGATAAAGGTGATTTTAAACAGCTTAATACTAACCTTCTTCAGATTGAAAATGAATATTATAGTACAATAAGACCAAAGAGGATTGTTCCTTCCGGCACTTCTCCCAGTTTGGGTTTGTTAGAAAAGGGTGTTGAATATATAGAGCTGAGGTCTTTAGATATCAACCCTTTTGCTGTTGCAGGTATAAGTGAAGAACAAATAAGGTTTTTAGATATATTTTTAATTTATTGTCTTCTTTCCGAAAGGCCAGAGTTTAGCAAAAAAGAATATGATTTGTATGAACAAAACTTCTCAGCCGTTGTTCTTGGAGGACAAGATAGGAAATTATCCCTTTTTGATGAAGAGGGAGGCCGCAAACCTCTAAAAGAGCAATTAAAAAGCTTATTTTCTGGCTTGGAAGTTGTCGTAGAACTTTTTGATCATCATACTTCTACTGAACAAAGTGGTGAATATAGAAAGGTTTTGGAAAAATATAGGAAAGTATTTGAGGGGAAAGAGTTAAGCCTTTCAGAGCTCATGATTCAAGAAATGAAGTCAAAAGAATTGTCTTACAGTGAGCTGATTTCAAGTTTATCAAAAGAGAATAAGAAGTTCTTCACTGAAAAAGAAATGGATTCTGATAAAGAGAAGCACTTTATTGGCCAGTCTGAGAAGTCTAAAGTTGAGCACTTAAAGATAGAGAGAAAAAAACGGGAACCTTTTGATATTTTCGTCAAGAAGTACCTAGGTCGATAACATTGAACAAAGTCAGTTCCCGTATTAAATCTAGACTTTTACCACTATTTTTCGAAGTTAATCCGAACTCTTTTGTAGTGACCTTTTCCTATTGAAGACGTTGAGACTCGTGGATCGTTATTTAAAAACTGATGAACAATGTAGCGGTCTGAAGGTGACATTGTATCAGTTATAACTGAGTTTTTTCTCTTTACGGCTTTATCTCTTAGCTTTTGTGCCAGTACCTCAAGCCTTCTTTCATGTGAATTTATAAAGTCAGAAGTGTTAATTTGGATAGTAAAAGCTTTTTCCAAATTGATTAGTTTGCTTAGGTGCTTTCTAAGAAGATACTCTAGAGAGCTTAAAAGCTCTCCATCGTTAGCGGAGAATAATGCCTCATCCTCTCCTGTAATTTGTCCGATAAGTTTTTTTCCTTCCTTGCTCACTTCAAAGTCTACATTGAAAGGTGAGTTTGCAAAAAAGCCTTTAAGGTATTCTGTAATAATTTCTTTATAAAGAGGCTTTATTTTAAATTCATATTTAATCTTTCTTGGCCCAATAAGCCCAAAATACTTTCTTTTTCCTTTTTCTAATATTGTATTTTCTAAGAAAGACTGGTTTTTGATCTTAAAATGGAGCATAGCTTGAGACTCTGCATCCTTCAGGTTAGTAGAAGTGATCACCAGTTTTCTTTGTGAGAATGTTTTCTTATTTTTTAAATCCTTATCTCTATTCATCATTGTTTTTGAATCCTTTAGTTTTGTGGCATTAACTTGGCGCTTTCTACTTTCGATGGATGGTAAGTGAGTTTCTTTTCTCTTTTCTTGTGCGCTATTTCTTCTGCCTATTTTTTTGTTTTCAAGTGGTCTTCTCTTATTATCCTTTTTCTTTATTGATTTTTCCAGATCAATTATTTTTCCAGGCTTCCTTTCTAAGCTGGGCCTTTCTCCAATGTCAAAAATAAACATATCGTTAGTTAAGGTTTCTTTTGTAACGCTTTCTTTCAGAACGCTTTCAATAGCGTCTAAGTATTCACAATCGTAAAAACCACAGAAGCTTATTGCGCGGCCTTCAGTACCAGCTCTTCCTGTCCTTCCGATACGGTGAATATAATTCGAAGGGTCTTGTGGAAGGTCGTAGTTAATAACTAGGTTTACATCCTTAATATCTAGACCTCTTGCAGCAACATCCGTACATACCAATATTTTTGTTTTTTTCGATCTAAAGTCTGAGAGTAGCTTTGTCCTTTTATTTTGTGCAAGATCTCCTGAGATACCTTCAGCTGGAAAGTTTAATTTCTTCAACCATGTTGCAACAACATGAGTCTCGGACTTTGTATTACAGAAAATCAGAGCATAAGCTTCAGTATTTTCTTTAAGGATATATGTGAGAAGTGGCATTTTTTCATTATCGCCAACTTGAGCAACAGTATGCTGAATTTTGTCCACAACAAGGTTAGACGAAAGAAGGTTAATTTGTTTTGGTTCTGCATTAAATCTATAAGCGATACTAGAAAGTTCATGGTTTCCTGTGGCTGAAAACATCATTAACTGTCTTTCCTTAGGTGTTTGATAGAGAAGAAAACAAATTTCGTCTTTAAAACCCATGTCAAGGAGTCTATCGGCTTCATCGAGTACAACTCCCTTAATTGTTTTAAAGTTTAGAATTTTTTGTTGAAAAAGATCTTTCAGTCTTCCTGGCGTAGCAATTATAAAGTGAGGTTTTTTAGAAATAGATTCTTTCTGTTTTTGAATATTTTCTCCACCAATGAGCAGGGAGGAGTGAATGCCCAATGATTTACCTATTGACTTGCAGACTTCATGGGTTTGCTGAGCGAGTTCTCTAGTTGGGCTTAAAACTATATATCTGATTTCTTTTTTGTCTCTGTCTTGTTCTTTAAGAATTTGATTAATAAGTGGGATAATAAACGCTGCGGTCTTTCCACTTCCTGTCTCGGCCAGTGCAATTATATCTTCAGATTCTTTTAAATGAGGAATAACATTTTCTTGAATGGGCGTAGGTGTCTTGAATTTTATGTTGTCTAGGGATTGAAGCAGGGGATTTTCAAGGTTTAGTTGTTCGAAAGTAATTTCTGACATTTTAGTAATATTACCTATTTTGATTGTTTAAAGGTTAGCCTCAATAATTATTAAATTTTTTAGGCTAATAAAAGGGGGTTTTTAAAATATTTTGAACTTTTTAACTAAAATAAGGCGCAGAGTCAAGGATTTTGTTGATTTAGGGGCTTGATTACAGGGTGTTGGCTTAATGTGTTGCGAAACTAAGGCTGTTTGTCACTCTTGCCGGATAATTCCCAAGATTCTTTGGTCCAATTAAAGATTTCGTAAGGCTTAAATTGGTTTTTATAGGCCATGGATGAGTTTGATGGTATAAAATATCCTAGGTAATAGAAAGGAATAGAAAGCTCTTTAGCATATTTAATTTCATATAAAGCCCCAAAAATACCTAAGCTTCTTTTTGAAAAATCTGGGTCAAAGATAAAATAAACACTGCTCAAGCCTCTATGGCCTATATCAAGGAAGCCTACAGCTATAAGCTTTTCTTTTAGACTGTACTCCATTTGAAAGGATGGACAAGAAACATAAAAGTGAGAGATTTTGAATTCGCCTGGAGAGCTTTCCTGGTTAAATCTCGTTCTAGAGTGCTTAAGATAGAGTTCAAAGATTTCGTCTCTATACTCCAGCGGCTTTACTTTTATTTCAATATCGCTATTTTTTTTAAAAACCTTTTTCTGAGAATTGGTTGGGGTGAATTCATCGGTTAAAACTCTAAGAGGAAGGCAGGAAGCACAACTTGGACACTTGGGTCTGTAAAAGTAAATTCCAAACTTTCTCCAACCTGCTTCCAACAGCTCATCTAATTCAGGTTTTGATAAGTTGTAGGCTAAGAAAAATTCATTACATGATTCCTTTCCATCGATATAAGGACAACTAATTATGGGACTCATTTCTTTCTTTAATAAAACCTTCATATTTAGATTTTATTATAGAATCGGGAATAAGTCATTTAGGTAGTCCGTTAGGTTTTGTCAGAAGGACAACAGTTTCATAATGTTGAGTTGAAGGAAAGAGGTCAAATAAATGTATTTCATTTAATTTGTAACCGATCTTAATTATAGGAGCTAAGTCCCTTTTTAGTACAGATGGGTTGCAAGAAATAAAAAATAAAAAGTTCGGTTTGAAGTATTCAGCCCATTTTTCAAGGCCTTTTATACCAGCTCTAGGAGGATCAATGATCATCCCCTCAACCTTTTTATTTTTGGTTAATGCAACCAAATCTTGAAGTATATTTTTTTGGTAAAGGTTTTTTTTATGAAATGTCTGGTATGGAGATAGTGAGTGATCATTTATTTGGCAGCTATCAATAACTATGACAGGTGTTCTGAGTTGTCTTGTTAAATTACCATTCCCACCAAATAAATCTAGAATAATATTTTTATTAGAGTTTTCTAAAAGGGACTCTGCCTTTTCAGTTAAAAATTTTTTTAACTTTAGGTTCATTTCTTCAAAAACCTGGCTAAACCCTAAATGAGAATAAGGCTTGTTAACAGCTATGGAGGGAGAGTCTTTATCCTGATTATAGATCTCTATATGACCTTTCTTAGAAGCAGAAGAAGGGAAACTTTTTTTTATGAGTTCAAGCCATTTTTTCCCATTATAAAGAGACTGTAACTCGTTTTCAGTTTTTGAGTCTAAAATTTTGCAATCAGGGATTTCAATAATTTCATTTAACTTTGTATTTTTTAGGCCCAATTTCTTTTTTGGTAAGTTATAATGAAGCTGAACCCTATTTCTATATTGAAGCCTTCTAATTGCAAAATGAAGAGTGGCTTCAATCGATTCAGGTAAGGAATTTGTAAGAGGTAGGAGGTGCCTTTCTAGCGATTGCTTTTTAAATAGTATTTCATTTTCGTAAGTCGTATGTAGATATTGACAGCCGGGACATTCCCAGTAGTGAGGGCATTCAGGGTCTACTCTATCTTTGGACTCTAATTCAATATCATCAGCATTTTTAATAAAACCAAAAGAGACTCCTTTTGCCTCTTTGTAGATGGTAGCTTGACCTATCTCACCTGGTAGCGTTTTCTCAATGAAAGTGATTTTGCTTTTCTTTGAGACGCCTTGACCTAAAGGGTCTATATGTTCAATTTCAAAAGGCCGTTGCTCCAAAAGGGTTCTCCGTGAAAATAAAAAAAAAGGAGGTTAGCGCCTCCTTTTTTTAAAAAAATATATGTGATTTTTTTAGATCGTCTGAATACCTAGTTTAGTATCATTTTTTACCTGAAAGGCTTTTTGGAACTTTAACCACTCATTGTGAACTTCAGTTTTCGAACCTGAATGAAACTTTTTTACGAGTTTATCTTCAGCACCATAACGGAATGTAAAGGCTTTTGTTTTTAAGTTTTTGTAAGTCTCTTGAACACGAGTTGTATGCCTAGCATGGTCATCTACATGAACAATACAAGGGCTTGTTGTATTGTATTTTTTCATTAACACTTGAGTCATTTCACCTTTATGCAGTCCCGCTGTCATAAAAACGCCCTTTGTAAAGAGCACCTTTCTTTGTTTTTTCTTGGAGTCCTTGCCATACGGAAGGAAAAACTCTTTGCTTCCTTTTCCTAATGATGATTTAGAAAAATCTAAATTATTTTTATTTAACTCTCTTAAGGTAGCCTCCATGTTATTACCGCCTCTAGAAGTTAAAATAACAACTTTGTGGCCGTCTTTTTGAAGCTTCTTGACGAAGGCAACCGTTTTATCTTCAACAGGTCTCATTCCCCCATTAAGGAATAGTTCCTGGGTAATATTTAGAAGTGTGTAGAAGTCTTTTGAAACTTTAAACTTCGATTCAGGGTTTTTGTTGTCGCCTAAAAGCTTTGATTGCCAGGTAAACCATTGGTCACTTCCTAAAGGTTTTTTCATGGCGAGTAATGTATTATCAAGGTCGAGGAAAACGAGTACATTTTTTTCTCCACCACATGATTTAGAGATATTCCCAATTGTTTTTTCAACAAATGAAATTTTATCAGTGTCATAATGACCCTCTAAATTTTTTTCACTACAAGCAAGTGAGTTAATTGAAAATAGAGTCAGTAAAACTGGTAATGCAAAGGTTTTATATTTCATGTTTTTCTCTCCAAAAGAAAACTCAATTAGTTATGGTTTCCTATTAGTTTGCTTTCGGAAATTTGTCAAAATAAATAGTTGGAATTGTTTTTTTTTCATGCTTTTTGCGATGATTTTAAGCTTTAGCTGCTGATTTCTTTTTTTGTTAATTCAATCAAAAAGACCCTAATTTTATCAATAGTTTCCATTGAAAAGTCAGTTAAAATATTTGGGTTGTATGGTAAATAGTCATAGAGTATTTGGTCAAAAAAAGACTGAATTGCCTGCATACCTAAATAAAGTTCAGCAAAGTATTCAATATCTCCCTCGTTCCACTTATCTACTAGTGGACTTAAATCGCTATGACTTGAGCAAAAAGAACATCCTTCACACTGTCCATCGTTAATGATGTATTGAAGGTGTGATTCAGCCTCTAAAGCGATTTGGGCTTCTCTTTCAGGGCTCCCCTTTTCGAATAATTCAATGTAATTTTCAATCAAGTTTAAATCCGATTTTTGAGCCTCCAAGAAAAAGCTTTCGCAAAAAGAGGTATAAAGCGAAGAAAAAATTATATCTTCAAGAAGAAATAATGAAAGTTCTTCATCATTACCGGCTTCATTTTTTAACTGACTAAAGCCTTCAAGGGCAAAATAAATAGGGTGGGAATCTGACTTCTCAAGTTCTTTTAAGAAATCATATATTTCCAGTGGGAATTCTTCACTCTCTTGTTTGAAAGATTCATTTTTATTGAATGATGTATTTCGTTTAAAAAATTCCATAATTTAAACCCCCTAACTTATACTAATCCTATTTTATATTTTATTCTGGTTAGTTTTCAGGCGGAATTATGATTTAAGTATATTATTTTTTAAAGCTTGATCGTTCTTGTGGGGTAAATACATGAGTCCTACGGTTTTTTGACACTAATTAATTTTGTTTTTAAAATTATAATTTGAAATCTCGTAGAAAAGGAATTCTTTGTGATTGAAAAAAATTTTCCTTTAAAAAAAATACTCGATATTTTCTCTGCACACTCAAGAAAAGGTGATCTAGAGGAACTAGAACGCCAAGGTTATATAAATAAATCCAAAAGATTTCGCTCAGGTGCTATTGTAAAAAAAGGATGGGGAATAGAATCTTTACCTCAGATAGGTGAACACATCGGCTTCTTTCCAAGATTTTCACAACCCGTAGCTGTCTCAGTTTTTACGACTAAAGGAGGAGTTCTAAAAAGCACTCTTGCTTTAAATCTCGCCAGGGTTGCAGCCTTACATAACGTAAAAACATGTGTTGTTGGCTTGGATATCCAGGGAGATATTACGACGGCTCTGGGATTTGAGAATGATATAGAGGATTCGGAAGACTTACATTCGATTCTTGATCGGTTGAATAATACAAAGGGATTGGCTGACTTATTTAATGGTCAAACCAGACTGGGTGATGTCATTCAGCCTACAGATTTAGATCGACTTTTCCTAATACCTGAGACTCCGGAACTTGTTGCTATGAATGATTCTTTAGGAAATATTCATAGACGGGAATTTTGGATCAAGGAAAAAATAGTTGAAAAGTTGAAAAAGGACTTTGATCTAGTAATCATGGATTGTTCGCCTAATTGGAATCAGTTGACTACTAACGCTTTAGTCGGTTGTGATGTTCTCATTTCACCTTTAGAGTGTAAGATAAATAATTTCAGAAATTTCAAGGTTTTTAGACATTTTCTAAATGAATTTAAAGAAGAAATGAAAATGTCCTTTAAAACTATCTTTGTACCAACAAGATTTAGTGTCAACAGAAAGCTGAGTCTTGAAATTAGAAGTTGGTACGAAAATAATGTGGAAGGATGCACCCAATGTGGATTAAGAGAAAGTGTGTTAGGGGAAGAAGCTACAGCTCTTTACAGCTCCGTTCTTGAGCATGTTCCTGGAAAAGTACCAGCTAAAGAAATGAAAAACCTTCTTCAAGAAATTCACTCTATTGTGCAAGAAAATATAGATCAAAAAAATCGGGGTGATTTCTATTCAATAAATGGGTATAGCCCTGTGGGAAATGGTGACCCTGTTTTTGGCAGAGAGTTTAGGTAAATAATTATGGCGATTTGTCTAGATGATCTAAAGAAAAACAAAAAAACTTCCAAAGACCTTACGCGGACTACAAAGCCAAGGTCCTTAAGGCCATGGGAGTCTTATGACGAAATTGAAGGGCAGACGAGAACAGTGGGAGCACAAGAGGCAGTGGTAAAGGCTAGAGAAATTGTTAAGTTAAATAATGAAATGGTTGAGGAATTAAGAGAGGGCGTCAAATCAGCTGAAAAGCTAAAAGAGTTAGATAAAAAGTTAGAGGGAAATAACTCTTTTTCCTCAAAGCTTAAGTCTACTGGAAAAAAACCTTATAAAATAAAAAGTAAGGGTGGAATTTTTGGTCTTTTTCGAGATATCTTTAGAAACTAAATTTATGTGTCGCAGTGAGGCTTCAAGAAATGAAAAAAAGATCAAAGAAGGTAAAACATAACCACTCTGAAAAAAAGAAGGCTTATCAAAAGCAGAATTTTCAGCAAGCCAAATCTTTTGGTAAGGTTCAACTTTCTGTTCTTTTACTGATGATTGCTTGCTCAGTTTTCTTGGTTTTTCTTAATATGAATTAATTAATTCTTGATGTATTTTTTAATCATACCTTTGTTCAGACAGTTCAGGACCTCTTCGCCGTATTTGGCTTTTAATTTCTTTTCAGTGACTTGTGAAAATGAGGTGAGGACATAATTGGTTGCATTTTTGCATTGTTCTAAAGTTATTTTTACCTTCTTTCCTTTACAAAACTTCTTAAAATCGTTGGCCATCGTTCCAGCTGCAGCATTTAGACCTTTAGATTGTTTAAAAATTAGGTTTTGGCATGAGTTCGCATCATATTCTTTTTTGCATGAGGTTGTTAAAATTAATAAAATTATAACTGAGAAGCTTTTCATATAAATTCTTTTAACCTACAACATTAGATAATTTATCATGATAGAAAATGGTAGCATGAATTATGAAAATTATAGAATATTATTTTGATTTTTTGTCACCCTACTCTTACTTATCTTGGCAATGGGTTAGGGAAAACAAGAAGAAACTTTTTGAGGAACAAGTTGAGTTTTCCTTTAAGCCAGTTATTTTATCTTCGATAATAGGTCACTTTGAAACAAAAGGCCCCGCCCAAATTGAAACAAAAAGAAACTATCTTTTTAAGGATTGTTTAAGGTTCTCTAAATTGAAGAAAATTCCCTTTAGAACTCCAAGTAGATTACCTTTTAATTCTCTTTATGCTTTAAGGTCTAGCCTGGTTGAAAATGTTGGTAAAAACCAATTCGAAATTATTGATTTATTTTTTAAAAAAGGCTGGTCTGAAGGACGAGATATTGGAGACCCAGAGGGCTTAATCGGCTTTTTAACAGAGGAAGGTTACCCCGGTGCGGAAATATTGGATAAAGTGAATACCAAAGAGATGAGAAAGGCATTGAAATCAAATGTTCAAGAAGCCTTGTCTAAGGGAGTGTTTGGAGTACCTAGCTTTGTAATTGGTAAAGAGTTATTTTGGGGTAATGACTCTATTCCTTATATGGAGTCTTATTTAAATTCAGAAGATAGTTTGGATTTAAATAAATATGAAGCTTTTTTGAGAGATCATCCTTTTCAATGATCTTTTGGAACAAAGATCACTTTTCAGCAATAATGCAAAACCTTATGGGAGCTGGATGTCCTTCTACAGTTTTTGTGATGTCTTTAGGGTCCAGGAAATCCTTAAGTGTTTGATGAGGTGGAGGACACCAGTCAGTATTTCTTTGCTCTTCAAAGGTTAGTTTGGAAGAAGAGACGATTTCCACGTTTTTAAATTTTGCCTTTTTTAACCAATTAACGGAGCAGCTTATTGTCGGGATGAACCAAATATTTCTCATCTTAGCATATCGGTCTTCAGGAAAAAGAGCATAAGGCCCTTCACCAGGTATGCCTATTGTTTCAAAAATAATACGACCGCCTGGTTTAAGTGCTTCTCTTATAGTTGTAAGTTGTTCGATAGGATTTTTGTGATGATAAATAATCCCCATATAAAATATATCATCAAAAAAATTTTTAAAGTATTTTACATGTTCAACTCCCCAAAGCTCAAAAAAAGTATTTGGGAAGTTTGTGTATGATTGGATCAACCTGAATTGGAGAAGACAGCGGACAACGGGGTCTAAACCTAATACCATTTCAGGGTTATGCTCCATCATTTTGAAAATAAAATAGCCATTATTACATCCGATATCGAGGATTCTTCTTCCTCTTAACGAACCCAAGGCTTTTTCTATCCTTGTCCATTTAAAGTCAGACCTCCATTCTCCATCTATTTTTATTCCAAACAAGTCAAAGGGGCCTTTCTTCCACGGGATAAGGTTTTTGGACTGTTCTAATAATTCGTTATATTGCTCATCCGATAAATCTTCCTTTTTACCTATTTTTATATCAGGCCCGATAGAATTAAAAGAAGGCGTATATGAAAGTGAGGGAAGGGAATCTAGTTTTTTCCAAAGTTGATTTGTATTTTTTCTAAGAGGCCAAGAGCTTCGTTCCTCAGATATTTTTTTAAGAGAGTCTATGTCACAGCAATTTTTAAATGAGCTTAAATAATTAAAGATCTCCATTTATTTAATTCCTATAAAACTTGCGAAGTTATACCATTGAAAAATTGTTTCAAATGACTCAAAGCCGGCTGCACCTAGTAAATTTTTTTGTTCTCTGATTGTATTTGGAATCAGAAAGTTTTCTAATGCTTCTCTTTTTTGCATTATTTCTAAGTTAGAGTAGCCATTTCTCCTTTTGAAGTCATAGTACAAATCTGTGTATAAAGTATGTACATTGAAACATTCTGGCTTTATTTTTTCACTCATAATAAAAATGCCCCCCTTTTGGAGGCTTTTATAAATTTTCTTTAGAATTTGTAGGCGGAGTTCTTTCGGTATAAACTGCAAGGTGTAGTTCATGATGATAAGTTTTGAGCTTTTTAATTCTATATCCTGTATTTTTCCCTGAATAAGCTCGTAACTGATATCTTTTTCATTTGAGAGCTTCCTGCCACATTCATCAATCATACTCGGGCTATTATCAACTCCAATAAAAAAGGGGGAACTTTTTGAGTTCGGTAGAGCTTGATGGAGTAGTTTAATTGTAGACCCTGTAGAGCAACCGAGATCATAAATGACTTCATCTTTAAACTTTATCTTTTTATAGATATCTACAATAATCCTGTGGATTTCGTTATAGAAGGGAACTGAGCGAGTAATCATATCGTCAAATACTTGGGTAACCTCTTCATTGAACTCAAAGGTTTCTATAACTTCTTTCTTCTTGGAAAATACTTTGTCTATCATTGCAGTTTCTTTTCTAATTTCTTGGTATCGTTTAAAGAGATAATAATTTTTTGGCTTTTATATATATTCATGTTTGGAAAGAGAAGGATTTTATTGCGGTAAGGTAATGGGTTTTTATAAAGAGATTAAAATAAACAAAAAATTAAATGATTTTTATTGAAAATTAAACATTATTCTCTTTTAAAAGCTTATTTCAAATTGTATCTTTTAAGCCGTTAAAGTGGACCAGAGGACCTTTTTGGGGGCTCCTTTCGGAATTGTTCATTTCCTCTTCTTTTGAGTGGCGTTGCCCAAAAATTAAAGTGACTTTTTGAAATTGACTGATGGTTAACGAAACAAACGAGGTTGATTCATTGAAAAATCCACTTGACACTAATTTGGAGGTTTGGATTCTTGATAATGACCAACGTCTCCATACGTCTTATAAAAAAATTCTAAACCTCCGCTATAGAACACGGTTCTTTTTTTCTTTAGAAGAATTCGCAGACTCTTTTTATAAAGAAAGCTACAAGTGCTCTTTTTTAATAGCTGAACTGATATTGAAAGATGGGAACTTTTTAGATTTTCTAGGTAAGCTAAAAAATAAAGGCTTTTTTAAAGTGCCTACTTTTATCATTTCATCAGTTGATGACCTTGACGTTATGAGGTTTTGTTTTAAGGAAGGCGTCATAGATTACCTAACAAAGCCTTTCAAGCCCAATGAACTTCTAATAAAAATAGAAAATATTTTTAAAAAGGAAGATAGTAAACCTTTGACTTACGAGGGGCAAGAAAGGGATGTTACAATAAATGGTAAGCAGGTCAAAAACTTAACTTTAAAGCAATTACAGGTTTTATCACTTTTTTTAAAATCTCCAGTAAGATGCGTAAACCGTAAAGATATTTTAAAAAAGGTCTGGGGCTCGACGTCTGTCCATCCTAAAACTGTTGATGTCCACTTATATAATTTACGAAGAAAGTTAAACCCTATTGGATTTCAGATAAATTCTAAGGGCCCTGGAAGATGGGCTTTGGTGCAAAAAGAAGCTTTAAAGAATCCAGAAAATTTCTTGTCTTAGTCTTGTTTTCAAACAGATTCTATTTTCGATGACACGTCTAGCATTAAAAGGAAAAAGTTTTTGTTGAAAAACAGCCCCTTTTCTCTGTAGATAGAAGGCTGGGTTTTAAAATTCGGTAGTCATATTGTATAATACGGTGTGTTAGTTTATTTTCTTTTTGTACATCAAAAATTCTTAAGGGGTAGAGAATGGCTCAAAACGTAAAGAAAAAGTTAAATGTTGGAGGAAAGGATTACTCTATCTTCAGTTTGAAAGAGGCTAAAAGTTTAGGTCTTTCAAATATTGATAAGTTGCCAAAAAGTTTAAAGGTTTTGATGGAAAACCTTTTAAGAAAAAAAGATGTTACAAGCGTTAAATGGGAAGATGCTGAAGCTCTGAATGAATGGGCCAACACTGGATCTTTAAAAAGAGACATTTCCTACTACCCCACAAGGGTCTTGATGCAGGACTTTACTGGAGTGCCAGCCGTTGTTGACCTAGCGGCTTTAAGAGAGGGAATGGTTAAGCTAGGTGGAAAAGCTGAAGGGATTAATCCTCTCAATCAGGTAGACTTGGTTATTGACCACTCTGTTATGGTCGAAAATTTTGGGGATAAAAACTCTTTTGAGAAGAACGTTAAATTAGAGTTTGAAAGAAATAAAGAACGTTACCAATTTTTAAAATGGGGCCAAAAGGCTTTTAAAAACTTCAGAGTTGTTCCTCCAGGAACCGGTATTGTTCATCAGGTAAACTTAGAATATTTAGCAAAAGTTGTTTGGACTAAGGAAGAAGATGGAGAGTGTGTTGCTTATCCAGACAGCTTGGTTGGGACAGATAGCCATACAACCATGATTAACGGTTTATCCGTTTTAGGATGGGGTGTTGGTGGTATTGAAGCGGAAGCCGCCATGCTTGGACAGTCTATAACCATGCTTATCCCAGATGTTGTAGGTTTCAAGCTTACTGGTAAATTAAGTGAGGGGGCTACGGCCACTGACTTGGTTCTAACAGTTGTAGAAATGCTTCGAAAGCATGGTTGTGTAGGTAAGTTTGTCGAGTTTTATGGTCCTGGTATGTCAGACTTGTCTTTGGCCGATAGGGCAACACTTGCTAATATGGCCCCAGAGTATGGAGCAACCTGCGGTTTTTTCCCAATCGACAAAGCAACCATTGATTATTTAGAGTTTTCTGCAAGAGATAAAGAAACTGTAGAACTAGTTGAGGCTTATGCTAAAGAGCAAGGTTTATGGGCGGAAGCAAATGACCCTGATCCAGTCTTCACCTCAACCATTGAATTAGACATAAGCACTGTTGAGCCTTGTATCAGTGGTCCTAAAAGACCTCAGGATAAAATTCTTCTCTCTTCTGGAGCTGATAGCTTTGGGAAGACTCTTAATGAAATGTTTAAAGTTCGAGCAGGTGAATCAGGAAAAGGTGAGAAAGTTGAGGGGAAGGATTTTGAAATAAACCACGGTGATGTTGTAGTTGCGGCTATAACTAGCTGCACGAATACTTCGAATCCATCGGTAATGTTGGCTGCAGGGTTAGTTGCCAAAAAAGCCCATGAAAAAGGAATTAATGTTAAGCCATGGGTTAAGACATCTTTGGCTCCTGGCTCTAAGGTTGTCACTGATTATTTAATTGAGTCTCACTTACAAGAGCATCTCGATGCTCTAGGTTTTAACCTCGTAGGATATGGATGCACGACTTGCATTGGAAACTCAGGTCCATTAAACCAAGAAATATCGGATGCAATAAATAAGGCTGACCTTGTGGCCTGTTCTGTTCTTTCTGGAAACAGAAACTTTGAAGGGAGAATTAATCCAGATGTAAAAGCCAATTATCTTATGTCTCCACCTCTTGTTGTCGCTTATGCAATCGCGGGCAATATGAGCGTCGATCTCACAAAAGATCCATTGGGCAAAGACAAAGATGGAAATGATGTATTTTTGAAGGACATTTGGCCATCCAATGAAGAGGTTCAGCAAGTACTTAATAAAAGCCTTACTTCAAAAATGTTTAAAGACCGATATGCAGACGTGTTCAAGGGTGATGAGTATTGGCAAGCGGTTGAGACTTCTGAAGGTGAGAAATACTCTTGGGAAGAAGAGAGTACTTATATTAGAAACCCAAGCTTTTTTGACAATATTGCTGATGGAACTTTTGATTCTTTTGAAGTGAAAGAAGCACGGGTTCTAGCTCTAATGGGTGACTCAGTTACTACTGACCATATTTCTCCAGCTGGTAGAATTGAAGAGGATGGCCCTGCTGGGAAGTATTTGAAAGAAAACTCAGTGAAGGTCCACGACTTTAATTCCTATGGTTCAAGAAGAGGTAATCACGAAGTTATGATGAGAGGAACATTTGCTAACATAAGAATAAGAAATCTTATGGCGGATGGTAAAGAGGGAGGTTATACCAAATATATTCCTTCTGGTGAAGTCATGTCTATCTACGACGCTGCAATGAAGTATAAAGAAAGTGAGACTCCTTTAGTCGTTATCGGTGGCAAGGAGTATGGAACAGGGTCTTCAAGAGACTGGGCGGCCAAAGGGACATTACTTTTAGGAGTGAAAGCTGTTATTACAGAAAGTTTTGAAAGGATTCATAGGTCAAACTTGATTGGGATGGGAGTACTTCCTTTGGAGTTTACAGACGGTCAGACTAGAGAAACTTTTGGCCTTGATGGCTCAGAGGTTGTAAGCCTTAAGCAAATTGGGAGCTTAGCGCCGCAAATGAAATTTGAAGCTGAGTTCAAAACTAGTGATGGATCGGTCAAAAAAGCTGAACTTCTAAGCCGAATCGATACTGCTGATGAGTTAGAATATTTTAAAAATGGTGGCATCCTGCAGTTTGTTCTACGAAACATAAAATCGAAAAATTAAAAAGACTTTTTCTTTTATGACCCTATGGGAAGCACTTTTTCCGTAGGGTCATGTCCTCTTTACCTTGACAATTACAGCTCACAAATTAGACATTACAATATCCATGGTTTTTATTTATAACCTAATAAAGGTATTTTAAATGATCTTAAAAATTGGTTTTCTTATTTCATATTTTCTTTTTTTCTCAACTAGCACCTTCTCTATGTCCGCTTGGGATAAAAACAACGAGCCGGAGCTAATGAGAGGTCAATATATAAACAATTTTGGGAAACTGCCTCTTTCTGGTGAGCTTTCGAAAACGCTGTGGAGTGGTGATTATTGGCCTAGTTATCATGGAGGAATTACTTACAGGTGGAATCAGGAAATAGCCTCTGAAAAAAATGAAGTTGAGCGTTTTGGGTATAACTTATTGAAGGCTTATGAGCTTAAAAACTTCAATTTGGCCACATTATCGCCTTCTGAAAAATATGATCTTTACCTCGGAGACCTTGACTTTACTCTTACTCGTTATGAAAGGCAGAGAACTCAAGTTTTAAAAACAGTGGAAGGGTCACCTGAATACAATAAAAAGTTTAAAATTCCTGAATGGGAGGGGCTTTGTCATGCATGGGCGCCTGCAACTATTCATTATAAAAACCCAGAACCTGTTGAGGTTATAGGGCGTCTAGGGCACGTGATCCCCTTTGGGTCTTCTGATATTAAAGCTCTTTTAACCTATAACGTTCAACTTGGTGAAAATTCAAATATCGTTTTTATGGGCTCTAGGTGTAACTTAGATTTTTCTAAGTTAGAAGAAAAGTTGAAGAAAGGGTTAATTTCTGAGAAGGAGTATGAAGCCGCTATAAGTAGATCTCAGTGCAAGGACACTAATGCTGGAGCTTTCCACATTGCTCTTGCCAATCAGATTGGTATTAAGGACGAGAGTTTTATAATTGATATTACTCGTGACCTAGAAGTGTGGAACCAAGCAGTTCAAAGGTACTCAAGTAAAATATTAGACGTATACAGAGGAGCTTCAAAAGGAGCTGCCCCAGGAACAGTAAAAGAAGTTCTTGTGGAGACAGTTGTCGATTATATTACAGAAATACCTCACTCTTGGACAAATGAAATTCCCAAAGACTCCATTGAGAAAGCAGAATATCTTTATTGGCTTGAAATTGATAGGAAAGGGATGATTATAGGCGGTTCTTGGGAGTCCTTTGAAAGACCAGATTTTATTTGGAAACAAGGTCCTACACCTTTTACTGGTTTTTTTGAAGCCTTCAAACCTATTTACAATAAATCAGTTAACAAAAAAGGTGAATATCTAAAAAATAAGTGGAGAAACGTTTCTCGGAAAGTTGGCCGTGATCAGCTACTCAAGAAAAAGTTTGTGAAGGGTCTTAAAGGAGAGTTGCTTAGGAAGAAGTTATTGAAAGCAGCTAAAATGGCGCTTTTAAAGAAGAGATTTTTGAAAACCTTAGAGGAAGAGAGAAAAAAGAAGAGGATACAACGCCTCCAAAAAAAGTTTAAAACATTCACAAAAGATACTGGTAAATCAAAAGTTGTCGTCAATAAAATAAAAGGCGAAGTTCTTAAGACGAAGTGGAAAAGAGATGCTCTTCGAAACTTGAAGATAAAAAAGTCATTGAAAAAACTTAAACGAAAAGCTCTAGCAACAAAGTTAAGGAATCAGTTTTTGCGTTCTCTTTACTTAAGAAAAGCCCTTGCAAGTTGGAAAGGTCGAGTTATTGAAAGAAACTTTTACAAAAATGTTAAAAAATCCATTGATGCAAAAAAGTTTTCTAAAAAACTCAAATCAGAAGTGTTAAAGACTCGTTTGCAGAAAAAAGTAGGAACAGTTTTGAAGGCCAAAGACTTTGGAAATAAATTAAAGTCGAAGGTTGTTGTAAGTAAATGGGTTAACTCAGTAGATAAAGTGTCAATAAAGCGTTCAGCTGTTTCTCGCTTTGAGGGCGAAGTTCTTGAAAAGGAACTGGCTTCTTCTTTGAAAAAATATAAAAATGTAGACCGCTTCCGCAAAGGTCTTAAAAGAAAAATAGAGGAAAAGAAAGAGCTTCAATTAGCTATTTTTGAAGCAATTCAAGAAGGGAATAGCCGTTTCTTTTTCAACAATGTCGATTCGATCGACCTTAATATGGTCAATAGAAAAGGTCAGAATGCTCTCATGTTAGCTGCTAAATATTCGCGCTTGGAGATGCTTGAAGCGCTGATCCAAAAAGGTGGAAAAAAGCTAGTGAATAATGTTGATAAGTTTGGAAGACATAGTCTTTCAATTCTTCTTCTACAACTCTCAAGAAACTTTGAGTCTGTCGAAGACAAGGATTCTCAGGAGGCACTAGTGGACGAGGCTTTTAGAGTTGTTCGTTTGCTCGTAAAAAACGGGGCTGATGTTAACAAGAAGGACTTGAGTGGCCGAAGACCAAGGTATTACGCAAGACTTATTAGAAAAATAACCAGAAGATACACAAAGAAGATCGACCGGTACTTAAAAGACCGCGGTGGTAAAAAAAGGTAACAAAGTTAGGAAGGGGTAAGGATATTTTATGAAGAGTCTGCAGGAAACTTATGCCCCTTCAAGTACATGCTTTGGTTGTGGCCCTTCTAACGAGAAAGGGCTTAAAATTCGGAGTTTTGCTGAAGGGGACAAAGTAACCGCAGTCTGGACTCCAGAAGCTCACCATGAGGCTTTTCCAGGCGTTTTGAATGGAGGAATTATTGGGAGTCTTTTAGATTGCCACTGTAATTGGACAGCTGCATGGCATATTATGAATAGTTTATCTTTAGATAAGCCTTTATGCACGGTAACGGCTCATTACTCCATAAGTTTACTCAGACCAACACCTTCTAATTCAGAGGTGCGTTTAGAGGCTTATATTCAAGATTATGATGGGCGACACAAAGCCAATGTAAAAGGGGCTCTATACGTCGATGATAAGGCTTGTGCAACCTGTGAAGGCCTTTTTGTCGCAGTTAAAAAGGGTCACCCTGCTTACCACCGTTGGGGATAGTTTTGACCTCTAAAATGAAACCAATTCTAATTATTACTGGACTTCTTTTGATCGGTTATCTGACGATTTGGGCCCTCTTTGATTTCAATATTTCTACTGGGAAGCGTGTAGGGAACCTAGTAAAAATATCGAAAAAGGGAAAGTTCATTTTCCTAAAAACTTGGGAAGGGACTTTAGATGAGGGGAGTGGTGATAAGTTAACTTATTACTTTTCAGTTAAAAACGAGAAAGTAGCGCAGGAGCTTTTTTCTTATCAGGGGAAGCAAGTCACTCTCTATTACGAACAGCACTTTTTTGGTTGGCCGAGGGAAACGACATATGATGTTGTTGCTTGGACTCCAAAAGACCAGAACGTTGCCCCTTCGAATGGGTCATCTTCGTTTGATGAACTTGTGTCAGAGGTAAGTCGAACTTTATTTTGTTCGTTTCTTGGGGCTTTGTACAAGGATAAAGAACTTTATAATAAGGTAAAAGAATTTATAAAAGTTGAAAATATGTATGTTTATAAGCAGTATGATAAATGTAATCGTTAAGAGGCTTTCGTTTCTTCGTCAAATTCAGACAATTTCTTTTCACAGTATTCTTTAATGATTTGATTAAAGGCAGGAGATTGGGAAAGTCTACCATCCTGAATAAGTTTTAAGATTTTACCCATAATTTCTTTATTGGAATTACCCTCCCTTTTCCATAGGACAACGAGAGCTTTCGTTTTTAGAAAGTGTTTATGTAATTCTTTTTTTTTCATTAGTTCAGTTCCTTCATTGAAACATTTTGTACCGACTGAAATATAAAGTTCCATCTTTTCTAGGTGGTTTATCGACGTTTTTGATAATTTTTGAAGAGAAAATAATGGATAAAGGAGTAAATAAGAACTGTTGTGAGAGGAGAAAATGGCGGGAGCGAAGGGACTCGAACCCTCGGCCTTCTGCGTGACAGGCAGACGTTATAACCAACTTAACTACGCCCCCGTACCCTCTCGAGTTCATAGAATATAGGTACCTTTCAAATTATCGTCAAGAAAAAAATCATCATTACGACAGATTTTTATTTCCTTAAAGATGGTGTAGTGTGTTTGATTGATTTGTTTCACTTTTGATCAGTAAAGTTGAGTACCGTTATGAAAATTTTTATTACAGGAGGGACTTCAGGAATTGGTTGGGCCCTCACAGAATATTACCTCAATAGGGGTCACCAAGTAGGGATTTGTGGAAGGGATTTAAAGAAGTTACCTGAGGTTTCCAAGTTCTTTTTAGGGAAAGGGTTAACATGTTTTGAGGTGGATGTGACAGACCGTGTGGCTTTAATGGGGGTCATTAAAGATTTTGCGAAGGGAAAACTTGACCTTTTGATAGCAAATGCAGGAATTTCACAGGGAGATAAGTCAAGTTATCCAAAGTTTTCTTCGGCTCGAGAAATTTTGAAGATAAACCTTGATGGCTTTTTGAATACCTTTGAGGCAGGGTTTAATATTATGGAAAAAGAAGGGGGGCACCTTGTCGCGATATCATCTGTTGCAGGCTTGGTGGGGCTTCCTGGTGCTGCGGCGTATTGTGGATCTAAGAGCGCTGTATTAAAGATATGTGAGTCTTATTCCATAGATTTTAAAAAGTTTGGCATTGATGTTACGACAATTGCTCCAGGCTTTGTTGACACACCACTAACTAGAAAAAATAAACACCCTATGCCCTTTTTAATGGATCCAAAAAAAGCGGCGATCAAAATTTCAAAGGCAATTGATAAAAAAAAATCTTTATATATTTTTCCTCTGAGAATGAAATTCCTTATGATTTTGTTGGAAAAGATGCCTCGAAGTTTATACCGTTATTTAATGAGCTTTAGTCGGTTTGCTTATCCAAGTCACTATGAAAAGGGAAATAATCAATGAAAACTTGCTTTGTTTATTTTGTTTTAGTTTTTTTGAACTTATCTTGCATTAAAAATAAAACAATAGAGTCCACTAAAGCCGTTAAAAAAAGTGGAGTTTCTAGAATCAAAGATCAAAGCAAAAGCGAAAAGGAAAAAGATTGTGATTCTGGTGAGGAGGTTTTGAAAAAAATTGAGGTTAGAAAAGACTCTTTGTCATTAAATAATCTTGAAAGTGGTTGCTCTATCGATAGTAATAAAGAAGAGGAGTTAAAACTTTAGGCTTTTATAAATGACTTTCTTCGGTTTTTATTACCTTCTCAACAAAAAAATTATCGTTTCTTGCTGACCATATGACATCAAAATCAAGGAGGCGAAACCCATAGGTTTTTAACTCCTTTTGGCTTCTTTGGTGCCCAGGCCTTGGGTCTAGTATAAGAGTTTCTTGTATTATCTTTTGAAAAGAAAGCTGACTTTCTTTTTCTAGAAAAAACTTGTTTATATTATTAATAGACTCTGTTGAAAATTGTACCGATGGGTGTTTATTAACAGGAATTTGATCTGTCCATCCTCCATTGGCTTTGGTCGCATAATCAACACTCGGTAGGTAAGGCTTTATGTCGTAGATTGGGGTTTGGTCCAAAATATCCTGCCCACTAACTAATATTGAGATACCTTTCTCTTCTTTTGCAATTTTAATGATCTTTAGAAGGGAAATGCCTAAGGGGTTTGGTCTATAAGGGGATCTAGTAGCAAAAACTCCAACTTTTTTGTTCCCTCCGAGTCTTGGAGGGCGGACCGTGGTTCTGAAACGATTATTTTTTAAAGCATGGAAGCCAAAAATTACCCAAAGGTGGGAAAATTTATCAAGGTCTGAAATCATTTCCAATCTGTCAAAGGGAGGGCTCAGGATAATTTTTCCTTGAACTGAAGGAGCAAGTGAGCTTTGACGAGGAATTCCGAATAGTTCCTTAAAACAAGATTCAAAAGTGCCAATTTTAGTTAGTTTCATTCTAAGGTGTCTTCATCTCGGAAAAATTGTATAAACTCTTCTTCATAAGAAAGGTGTTTGGTGTCTTTTATCTTATCTACGTAAAGAGTTCCTGAAAGATGATCTAACTCATGTTGAAAAACTGTTGCTAGGAACCCATCAAGCTCAAGGGTTTGTTTTTTGAGGTCTAAGTCAGTAAATTCTACTTTTATTTTTTGGGGTCGTTCAACATATCCTCTCAGTCCGGGAACAGAGAGACAGCCTTCCCAATAACCTTTTTTTTCATTATCGAGAACAGTCAAAACAGGGTTAATAATGACTAAAAGAGGCGTTTTCTCGACTTCTTCGTAGCGCTCGCTGTCCTCCGGAAGTTCGATGATGGCAACTTGCTTACTAACACCAATTTGAGGCGCAGCAATGCCAATCCCACCTTCTTGTTTCATGGTGTCATACATATCCCTAATGAGTTGAGAAAATTCTTCAGATTTAATTTCATCGTATGCCACATTTTCAGCGGCTTGTCTTAGTAGTGGGTGCCCCATTCTGAGGACTGGCTTAGTGCTCATCTAGCATTCCATTTTTGAAGATTTAAGAATATATTATCATTTTTATGACAAAAATAAGTTCAAAAGGATAGTCGCCTTGAAAAAAATTCTTTTTGTTTGTTTAGGTAATATATGTAGGTCACCCACTGCTGAGGGTGTTATGAACAAATTATTGGAAGAAAAAAAATTGTCTCATAAAATTGAATGTGACTCTGCAGGAACGTCTTCGGTTCATACAGGGGAGCTGCCTGATTCAAGAAGTATAAAGCATGCTTTAAAGAGAGGGGTCTCCATGAACTCGAGATCAAGACCCTTTGATAAATCTATAGACTTTGACAATTTTGACTTAATTCTTGTCATGGATAAGAACAACTTGAGGTCGATCAGGAACCAGGATTTAAATAATCTTTATTCAGACAAAATAAGGCTTATGACTGATTTCTGTAGCTCCATAATGGCAGATGAAGTACCAGACCCCTATTTTACAGGAGAGGATGGTTTTGAAACGGTGTTGGATATTTTGGAAGATGCCACTGAAGGTCTTTTGAAATATCTTTTAAATGAAGGTAAGGTTGTCTGAAAAGTATGAAAGAGAAAAATTATATAACGCCTTTTGGATTAAAAAGGCTTATTGATGAAAGGGACTTTTTATTAAAAATTGAAAGGCCTAAGGTTGTTTCAGTTGTTTCTTGGGCGGCTTCTTTAGGCGATCGATCAGAAAATGCTGATTATATCTATGGTAAAAAGAGGTTAAGAGAAATTGATAGGAGATTAAAGTTTTTAGGAAAGAGAATTAACTTGGCTTTAATCGTTGATCCTCTTTCAATTAAGTCTAAAACAATTCAGTTTGGAGCGTCCGTCATTTTTCGAGAGGAAAGTGGGGAAGAAAAAAAAGTAACTATTGTTGGAATCGATGAAATAAATATCGAAAAAGGCATGATCAGTTGGAAATCACCTATAGGCAAGACTCTTCTAGGAAAAATGGTGGGCGATTTTTGTACAGTGATAAAACCCAATGGAGAAATAGAATTAGAGATTGTAGACTTGGATTATAAAGAGATATCAATTGATAGATATAAGGAGGAGTCTTGGAAGTAGCCTTGAATTGTACTTTATCAGTTGGTGAAGTTTTTGATAAAATTTCCATCCTCGAAATAAAAAAAGAAAAAATTAGCGACTCAGTTAAGATAAATAGTGTTTGCAGAGAATGTGACCTCCTTTATGAAAAAATTGAGATATTTCCAGAAGTTGAGAGAAGAGACTTTTTGGTTAGCCTAAAAAAAGTTAATCTAAAGCTTTGGAATGTAGAAGAAGAATTAAGAGAGTTAGAGTCTTTAGGCCAGTTTGGAGAAAGGTTTATCGATCTAGCTAGGAGTGTTTATAAGCTCAATGATCAAAGATTTTCTTTAAAGGACAATGTTAATAATCACTTTGGTTCTTTTATTCGAGAGGTCAAGTCTTATTGACTTTGACTAAATGGATGTGCTAGCTTTTTTCCTCTAATATCAGCTTATTTTTTTTAGGAAATCTTTATGACTAAAGAAACAGGTGTATTAAGCACTAGCCAAAAGTATAAATATTATGAAACTGCAGTTCAGTGCTTCGAAAGTGATATTGATTTTCTTAAGGATAATTATAAAAAGATTTACAACAAAGAGCCTCTAACTTTACGTGAGGATTTTGGTGGAACAGGTGCTTTGGCTTGTAACTGGGTTAAAGAAGGACCAAAAAATTTTTCGTGGGCCATCGACATCGATCCTGAGCCAATAGGCTATGGTATTGAAAATCATTTATCGAAATTGACAAAGACTGAAAAAGAAAGAATGAAGTTTATGGAGGCTAATGTCCTGGATAAATTTGATTTTAAAACTGATGTTATCGTTGCCTTTAACTTCTCTTATTTTATTTTTAAAAAGAGAAAACAGCTACTGGAGTACTTTACTAGGGTAAGAGAAGGGCTTAACGATCAAGGGGCTTTTTTTATAGATCTTTTTGGAGGGACCGAAGCTAGAAGTGAGTTGGTTGAGGAAACGGAGCATGAAGATTTTTCCTACTTTTGGGATTGCGATAACTTTAATCCTATAACTGAAGAGTGCCAATACTACATTCATTTCAAGACCCATAAAGATAACCAAAAATATCATAAAGTTTTCTCTTATGATTGGAGAATGTGGGGTATTGCTGAGTTGAGAGAAATTATGGAAGATGCTGGTTTCTCCAAAACTATCGCCTTTTGGGAAGGTGATGATGGTGATGGTGGTGGTGATGGCGAGTTTTATAAGACTGAAACTGCCGAGAATTGCGAATCCTGGGTCACTTATATTTGCGCTCTTCCATAGTCAAAATTTAAAGAGGCAAATCTTCTGATGAATTGCTTGCTTTTTTTCATTAAGTTATAATCCATTTAGATAGATTGTTTGCTGAGAACTTTCACGGAAAAAAATCAAGTCTAGGCTGGTTTTAAGGAAAGTTGATTTAATTTATAGAACTTTAAGCAAAAGCCTTCTAGAAAAGATAGCTCGTTAACAGTTTGGAAAAAATTATAAAGTAATAATTTTTCAAAAAGGAATATTGACAATGAAAACGGTTGTCCAAATTGATGAAGAAATAAAGGAGATTATCCCTAACTTTTTGGAAGGCAGGGAAAAGGATATAAACCTTTTTAAAGCAGCTATTGACACGGAAGACTTTGATCAACTGGAGTCAATAGGTCATAAATTAAAAGGAAACGCCGGAAGTTACGGTTTTGACAAAATGAGCGAATACGGCGCGGCTATTGAAATTGCAGCTAAAAATAAAGATCTAGAAAAAATAAAGTCTATTGTTAAAGAGTTTGAAGAGCACTTTCAAAGCATTGAGATCGAATTTGTCTGAGAAGGCTTTTAAACCCAACAATTAAGGTAATTTAAAGGCCTGGAATACAAAAAACTGGTTTGCAGTGATTTTTTTGATCAGCTTCTCGTCAGTATTTTTTGGTTGTAGGATAAGGATCTGACTCTTTTCCTCAGCCAGGTTAGCAACTATATCTAAAAATACCCCTATTTCCTTATCAATTGCGGAAAAACCTAGGTTGTAATGACCAAGGAAGAGGTTTTTATTGAAATTCTTAGTAAAAAATAAGTTTGGAGTTTTATGAGATGGTAGCTCTCTTTGGAAATAGTTCATAAGAAGACCATCGAAAAAATAATTTAGTGCATAGAACGGCTTAGGCTTCTCTTTTAAGTCATCTGGAGTCAGCCAAAGTATGCCACTCGTCTTTGAGCTAATCTTGTCTTGAAGGAATGATGTTTCTTCTACCATATTATTGTTTATTATTATTTAATTCAAAAAGTTTGTTAAGTACCCCATTGATAAATGAGGAAGATTTATTTGTTCCGAACTGTTTTGCAATATTTATGGCTTCATTAATAACGACTTTATCAGGGGTGTAGTCTATGTGTTGAATTTCAAAGCATGCTATTAAAAGAAGCGTCAAGTCAACTTTATTCATTTTTTCAATGTTCCAGTTTGTAGAACATTTTTCTATATCCTTCTCTAGCGAAGGGGTTTCCTTGATAACACCAAGGATAAGCTTTTTTGCAAAACTTTTTTCCTTTGGGCCCAATTTTGTTAAGGCCTCTTTTTGCTCATCACTTTCTAAGAGGGCAGTTTCAAACTCATTAAGGAGGCTCTCGATGAGGTCATGGCTGCTTTCCCTATTTATATCCTCTTGAAGTTTTTCTCTTGATTCAGAAAAATGGTTCAATTGAAGGTGGTATAAAAACTGAAAAGCATAAATTCTTGCAAGTGACTTAAGTTCTTTATTATCCATAAATTCTTCTCGAAATCTCTTTTCTTTTAAAGGTTAGGGTAAACAGGAAATGCTGAGCAAAGCTCAAGAACTTCTTTCTTAATTTTTGTATGAGTTGTTTCGCTATCTGGATTTCTGAGTGCTTCATTCATCCAAATACCAAGTTGATCCATATGCTCTTCTGTTAAGCCGCGAGTGGTTATAGCAGGTGTGCCAACTCTTACTCCAGAAGTAACAAAAGGTGACCTCTTGTCGCCCGGGATCATATTTTTGTTGCAGGTTATACCAGAAGCTTCCAGGATTCTTTCTGCTTTTTTCCCACTTAGGTCAACTGAGTCTGTTTTAACGAGAATTAGATGGTTGTCTGTTCCACCTGAAACTATATCTATTCCCAGCTCTTGTAATTTATTAGCTAATGCTTTTGCATTTTGAAGGACCTGTTTTTGATAATCCAAAAATTCAGGTTGAAGTGCTTCGTGAAAAGCAACGGCTTTGGCTCCAATGGTGTGTTCCATTGGGCCTCCTTGTATACCAGGAAAAATATTGAAGTTAAACTTTTTGTGGAGTTCCTCATCTTGAGTGAGAATTAATCCACCCCTAGGTCCTCTCAAGGTTTTGTGAGTTGTCGTGGTTACTGCGTGCGCTTCTGTAACAGGAGTCGGATGAAGTCCGACTGCTATGAGGCCAGCTATGTGAGCAACATCTGCAACCAAGAAAGCTCCAACCTCGTCAGCTATTTCCCGAAACTTTTTAAAGTCAATAGTTCTTGGGTAAGCAGAGGCGCCAGCAATGATTAGCTTTGGCCTTTCTGCTTTTGCTTTTTCCAAAATATCATTATAGTCCAGGGTCTCAGTTTTTTCATTTAAGCCATAGTATGCATTTTTAAAAAGTTTCCCTGAGAAATTGACAGGGGAACCGTGAGTTAGGTGTCCTCCTTCAGAAAGGTTCATTCCTAGTATTTTATCTCCATGCTCTAAGAGAGAGAAAAAGACGCCCATATTTGCCTGCGATCCAGAGTGAGCTTGGACATTAGCATAATTCGCCTTAAATAATTTTGCCGCTCTTTCAATTGCCAGCTCTTCAATGTGATCTACAAATTCACAACCACCATAATAGCGTTTCCTTGGTTGGCCTTCAGCATATTTATTGGTCAGGATAGAACCTTGGGCTTCAAGAACAGCAGGGGAAGCATAGTTTTCTGAGGCTATAAGCTCAAGGCCATTTTCTTGTCTTCCTTTTTCCTTAGCAATAAGATCGGCAACCTCTTTGTCCATTTTAGATAGTTCTATTGAGTTTGGGTGAAACATAAGGTTTTCCTTTCTGTAAATTAGTCTCGAAACTTTTTAAGGACAAGAGCACTGTTTGTCCCTCCAAATCCGAAAGAATTATTGAGAGCATACTCAACGTTCATTGTTTTCGCTTTATTTGCTACATAATCTAAGTCGCATTCAGGGTCTTGCTTATTTAAGTTAATGGTTGGAGGTAGAATTCCCTCATGTATTGCGAGAGAAGAAAAAATAGTTTCAACTCCACCTGCTGCCCCTAGGAGGTGCCCTGTCATTGACTTTGTAGAGCTCACTTTAAGGGAATATGCATGTTCACCAAAAACTTTCTTAATCGCTTTTGTTTCGGCAATATCTCCTAAAGGTGTTGAGGTGCCGTGGGCATTAATATAGTCAATTTTCTCAGGAGCAATTCCTGCAGATTCAAGAGCTTGTTGCATACACCCTGAAGCTCCTATGCCCTCTGGGTGTGGAGCAGTTATGTGATGGGCATCTGAGGAGTTTCCAAAGCCAATGAGCTCAGCATATATTGTTGCGCCCCTGTCTTTCGCTTTCTCAAGGTTCTCTAATACAAGAATCCCTGCACCTTCTCCCATAACAAAACCATTTCTATCGACATCAAACGGTCTGGAAGTCGTTTTAGGGTTTTCAATACTCTTTGAAAGCGCTTTCATATTATTAAAGCCGGAGTATGGCAGATTACAGAGGACACTTTCAGCACCTCCTGAAATAATAAGGTCTTGCCTACCTGCCATAATTTCTGTAGCTGCCGTTGAGAGGGCATGCCCAGCTGAAGCACAGGCACTAGATATAGTAAAATTGACACCTCTAAGGTTCATTCTAATGCTTACTAAGCCAGATGCCATATTTGGAATCACGGAGGGAATAAAGAAAGGGCTTACCCTTCTATGTCCTTTATTTTTAAAATTATTGTGCTCTTTTTCCATGAATGGGAAGCCACCCATCCCTACACCTATAATACAGCCCATTTTTTCTGGAAGGTAATTGTGACTTTTGTCTAAGCCTGCATTTAAATAGGCTTCATTTGCTGAGTGGAGTGCAAAGTGAATGAATTTGTCATAGCGAGGAGCTTCTTTTGCTGAGAGGAGCTCTTCGTTTATAGTGAAGTTTTTGACTTCGCCAGCGATGTTAATCGGTAGGTCTTTATCAGCATAACTGTGTTCAACTTTTGAGATACCAGACTCACCATCTTTAATTTTTTTCCATATCTCGGGAAGAGAATGTCCTAAACCACAAATGGCACCCATCCCTGTGATTGCAACGCGATTTAATTTACCATTAGTCATTTTCTAGTCCTTTGATCATCCCTAAATGGCCTAAAAAAAGAGGAAGGTTTACCCTCCCTCTCATCATGTTATACCTAATAATGAAGAACCATTAAAACTATTGTTTTGTACCAAGGTAAGTAACAACATCTTTAACTGTCTTAAGCGTTTCAGCATCCTCTTCTGGGATTTCTACGCCAAAGTCATCTTCAAACTTCATCATAAGTTCAACGATGTCTAGAGAGTCAAGGTTAAGATCTTCTACGAAGCTTGTTTCAGGTTTAATTTTTGATAACTCAACTTTTGTAGCATCGCTAATCAACTTCATTACTTTTTCTTCTGTCATTTTAAATCTCCTCGTGTTTTAAGTTTCTTAATCTATTAATATTAAGTTATTAGTTTAAATATATAATCCACCGTCAACTTTTATAATTTCTCCCGTGATATAGGAGGATGCCTGGCTTAGAAGGAAGCTGACAAGATTCGCCACTTCCTCAGTTTTTCCAAACCTAGAGAGCGGTATTGATGAAAGATACGCCTCTTTGGCCTTATCATCAAGCCCTTCTGTCATATCCGTTTGAATAAATCCAGGACAAATAGCATTGCACCTAACTCCTTTTGAGGCTAATTCTTTCGCGTAAGTTTTTGTAAAACCAAGAACTCCAGCCTTTGACGCAGAGTATGCGCTTTGGGAAGTATTTCCCATTAGGCCCACAACGGAGCTTAAGTTTACGACTGAGACATTTTCAGCTTTTAAAAACTGTCTGGAAAGAATTGACGTTAAAAGAAGGGTTCCTTTTAGATTTGTGTCAATTATTTGGTCAAGATCTTCTTCTTTTAGGCGAAGGATAAGCTGGTCTTTTGATACACCTGCATTGTTCACCAGACCCGAAATACTTCCAAACTCTTTTGAGAAAGAGGTCAGGGCATCCTTCATTTCAGCAGTGTTGGTTATATCAAACAAAAGAGGAGTTGCTTTTTCAGCTCCCATTTCCATGAGCTTTTTTTTGAACTTGTCAGCAACGTCTTCTTTTCCAGCTCTGTAATTAAAAACTAAATGAGCCCCCTGTGTTGCTAGGGATTCAGCAACTGTCTTTCCAATTCCCCTCGTTGCACCTGTTACAAGAATAATTTTATTTTTAAGGTCTGGGTATTGTATGATCATGATAAAAGCTCCTCTAGTTTACTGAAAGCATCCTCTGTATCGAGAGGGACAACTTTCAAGGACCTATTTATTTTTCTGCCAAGGCCTGTTAATACTTTTCCTGGGCCTACTTCTATACATAATGAGGTTTCTGGGATTTTTTGCATACTTTGGGTCCAAAGCACGCTTCCCTGCACCTGATTGATTAGGTTATTCTGTATGACTTCACCTGGAGTTTCAACAGGATATTTTTTTGAGTCTATGTTGGCAATGTAGGGAAGCTTATTGGATGTAAATGAAATATTTTGAAAGAAGTCCTGAAGTTTGTCTTTTGCAGGTTTCATTAGAGAGGAATGGAAAGGAGCTGAAACTTTTAGCTCAACAGATCGAAAAGGGCTTTCATAATTTTCTTCCAACCACTTGACGACCCTTAGTGCTGCTTCTGAATGACCTGAGATAACAATTTGATTTGGTTCGTTAAAATTGGCAGCCATCACCCTTTCCTCTTTATTGGAAGCAGCTTCACAGGCTTTGAGGACAGTACCCTCCGGAACTTTAAGAAGTGCGATCATTTTCCCTTTTCCTACTGGAACTGCTTGTTGCATGAACTTTCCACGATGGTGTACTGCCTTTATAGCATCCTCTGTCGATATTGCTCCGCAAGCAACTAGGGCGGCATATTCCCCTACTGAGTGTCCAAGACAGGCTTCAATTGGAATAGACTTGTCCTTTAAAAACTCTGTTAACTCATTAAACAGAGCTAGTGAGTAGCTTACTATTGCAGGTTGAGTGTTTTCTGTAAGCGCTAACTGGTCTTCAGGCCCTTCCAACATGATTTTTGATAGAGAGTACCCAAGAACTTTGTCGGCAAAAGGAAGAAGGTTAAAGCTTTTTTTCCCTTCTAAAGCTCTTCCCATTCCAACATATTGAGATCCCTGCCCTGGGAAAAGAAGAGTGACTGATGTAAACTTCATGATGTTTCCTTTTATATTATGTTGAACGTATTTCTTAAATTTATAATTACTTCGTATAATTTTGAGTTTCGATCAAACTCGCATTTTTATAGTTGTTTGAAGAAATTAATGACTATAGGGGATTCTTTTTGAAAAAGGTGGGTAGCTTTGCTTTTTGGTATAATTCATGGAGGCCTCCCTATCATCTTCCGAATTAAGTAAAAAAAAACCTGTAAGATCAAGGATGAGTCTCACAGGTTCAAAAATAATAAACGAGTAGTCCTAAAGGATAAACTTATTCCTTAAAGTTCCTTTAGGTAAAATTAAAAGTAAAAAAATTAAAGTTTCTTACTAACTAGGCTTCAGTTTCTTCTGTATTTTCATCATCATTTTTTAGCTCGATGATTTCATTGCCTTTATACACACCACAAGATGCACACATTTTGTGAGGAAGAGTCAGTGTGCCACAATTTGAGCACAATGTAGGAAACTTTCTGTATAGCTTATGGTGTTGACCAGCTCTTCTTTTTCCTTTACGTGAAACACTGGTTGCTTTCTTAGGTACTGCCATTTGTCACTCCGACTATCTGTTTTCAATTCGAGATTACTGAACGAACGAGATACGTTATAATTAATAAGAAGACAAGTAAAATAGTTAATTTAGAACCCTTTTCTTGCTAGGCGTCTTGTTTGTGCCCACAGTCACTCTCGTTAAGGTTCTCGCCACAAGTAGAGCATAGCCCCTTACAGTCAGGGTCGTGTAGAGGAAAATGATTTTTATTTACATAAATTTCCTCTAAAATCACCCCTTTAACATCAATTTCGTGCCCTTTATAGAAGTGAAGGTCTCTATCCTCTGAGTGAATATATATCTCTGTTGAGTCTTTGTACTCTGGACTTTTTTCAAAGGAGCTTTTAATGAAGCATGAGCTAAACTCGCAGGATATACTTTGCGACGTAGGAATAAGGCACCTGACGCACTCTGCTGGATAAGCTACTTCTATTTTACCTTTGATTAAAATATAATCATCCAGCCTTGTGGAATGTTTTTTCTCTATATGTATACCTAGTAGAAGTTCCCCTTCATTATTTTCACCCCCTTTACTATTACTAGAGTTATTTTCCTGGATAAGGTCGTATAGTATCTTATCTAGCCAAGGCTGCTCATTAGGACGAATTTGGAGCTCTAAGGGCTTATTAAAGTTGAGTTTGTCTACCTTTAGTATTCCATCGGTTAGCTTTATAAGGGGAAGAGTGGCATTTTTGTTCATTTTAAGTCTTTGTTGTTGTGCGTTAAATGTGGCGTTAAGTCAGCTAAGGATTATATTAATTGCCCTTAGAAGTACATAATAAATTGAGGAAGAAGAATTGTTGTGAAAAAGATATAATCATTTTGGAGGATGTATTGATCATTTTGCTTTGTGGTTTTATGGGTTGTGGGAAATCCTTCTTAATGGACTTCCTCCACAAGAATTCAGGAGGTAAAGGGGTATTTTCTGACCTTGATAAGGTGGTGTTAGATAAATTTGGATCTGATGAAAGTAGCTTAAGTGATCTAATTGAAGAAAAGGGGTGGGACTTTTTTAGGGAAAAAGAGTTTTTATGCCTCAAAGAGTTTTTAGACAAAGCAAAAAAGAATAAGGGTTTTTGTGTTCTCTCTTTGGGGGGAGGAAGCTTGAATGAAGAGTCTTTGAAACTTATTAATTCAACTGACAAATCAGTCCTTATTTGGCTTGAAACTTCTTTTGAAAAGTGTTTTGAAAGGATTTCAAGGGATGGAGTTGGAAGAAGACCTCTTTTAAAGAAAGGAAAGGGCTTTATCCATAAACTTTATTTAGAGAGAAAGTCTCTTTATGAGAAGTCTCATATAACTATCTCAACAGATGACTTAGAAAAAATTAAGGACCTCGACGGTTTAATTGACCTAGTTCATGAGAGAAAAAGGAGAGTAATGTGACTAACATCGGTCAGGGATTGACCCAAAAATGGTTGGGCGAAAAAGTTATTTCGATTTGTTCCAATGACAAGGAAGTATTAAGAGAGTTTTCGTTAATTTTTAAAAAGATTGGTATTGCTCCATGTATTTTTGAAAGCCTTGAAGACTTTTGGCATGAGTCTTTAAAAAGCGGAGCGCCTACTTTAACTATTTTTGATATACGGCTGATGACTCAGGAGAAACTCATATTAAAAGATCACCCCCTCGTTAAAGCAAGTAAACTGCCATTATGTTTTGTTTACTCAAAAGATACGGAACCTCTTTTATTTTCAACCTATGAGATTTTAAACTTAGGGTTAATAAAGCTCTCTAAACATACAACTGGGCAGGTTAAAGCTGTTCTTAAAAGGTTGAATAATTTTACTAAATTGAATGAAGAGAACGCTTTTTTGAAGAAAGAAAATGATGAAAAGTTTTTAAAATTATCGAAGAGGGTAGAAGAATTAGGAGAGTCAGATTTTTTTACAAGAAGGTTAAAGGAAATTTGTAACAGCTTTTCTTCAGAAATTGATGATTCGTTTCTAAAGTCCTGTGCGAAAATATTTGAAAAGATAGAATTTATTAAAGGTTATTCCTTTTATGAAGTTGGAAGTGTTTCAAAAAAAATTGATTCGCCTGAACTTTTTAACTTCAAAAAATATATAAAATTGCCTAGTTTATGGGGCTCAAATGAAGGTTTGGATTATATAAATATTGCTTCACAAAAAATGAGTGTCCAGGTCGCATCAGAAATTTTTGATAATGATTTTGTATCTTTGGTTATTAAAGATGAAAATAATAAAGGTCAAAAAATTATTTTCTTAAGTCTTAACGATAAGACTTGGTATAATAAATTCGACTTTGCTTTTTTTGAGAAATTTCTAGGCTCTTACTTTTTGAAATTCTGTATTAAGTCCATAAAAGAATTAAATAAAATAGAAAGTCAGTCTTTAAATTTTTGGTCGTTTCTATCTTTAGTTGAGAAAAAGGGAGGTGAGAATATCTGCATTGATTTTACTGTATTTCTAAACTCTCTTGTTAATGATAAAATTGATAATTCTCTTGAGTGGGAAAATTTTATAAGAGATTTTATTGGTGAAGTGAAAAGAGATTTCAATGGTACTTTAAAGTATTCTTTTGATTCAAATATTAGGGTATACTTTTTAACAAGTGAAGATAAGAAAGAAGAATTAATAAAGGTTTTAGAGGATGTTATAAGCTCGTTTCCTTACCGGCGTTATTGTTTTAATAACAGCGGAGAGTTTATTTCTTTTGAAAAGCCAAAATTAAATTTTAACGTTTTTGGCAAAAACTACATAAAAAATCACCGCATAAAAAATCGTGAAAGGGAGCAACCTGGACGTTTTTTTAAGCCCAGTGAATTTCTATAGAGGAGGCTTTAATTTCCGATGAGGTATAGAACAAGACTTTGTGTTGATTTTAATGTTTTGGGTGAAAATTTTAGTTTTCTTAAAACTTTGGTTCCTAAAAATGAAATCCTATTTATGGTTAAAGCTAATGCTTATGGCCACGGAATGGTTCCGATTGTTCAATACGCTAATAAGGTTCTCGGTATAAAAGAGTTTGGTGTGGCCACAATTGAGGAGGGAGCTTATCTACGAGATTCCCTAAGCAATTGTGAATTTGAGGTCTACGTTTTCTCAGATATCCAGTTGGACCTAGGGGTGAATTGGAATATTTACAGAAGTAGACGGATTACGCCTGTTTTATCTAGGTTAGAAGATTTAAAAACTTTCCTAGAAAATAGAAGTTATAATCACATTCCTTTGGTTTTAAAATATAACACAGGTATGAACCGTCTTGGTATTTCTGATAAGGATTTGGAAAAGTCTATTGGTCTTCTTAAAAAATATAATAGGACCCACATATCTCATCTTATGTCCCATTTCTCTTCATCTTTTTTATCTATTAATAAAGTAAAAAAAACCAATAACCAATTTAGGGTTTTTAAAGAGCTTAAAAAAATATTTAGAGATAATGGAATAACAGTTGAAAAAAGTTCCATTTCAAACTCTGGTGCCATTGAGCAGAAATTCGGACTTGAAGAAAGCCACGTTCGACCTGGCTTAATTCTTTATGGTCCTTCGAGTCTTTCAAGCGACTTTAGGGAAAAAAGTTTATGGAAAGGAAAAAATATATCGAGTTTAGAAACAACAATTATTTCAACTTTTAATGTAAAAAAAGGTGATCCTCTTGGTTATGGTGCAATTCCTTGCCCCGAAGATGGTTTAGTTGGTATTGTTTCAATTGGTTATGGAGATGGCTTTTTAAGTTCTTATCAAGGAGCAACTTTTTCTTTTAAAGGTCGCCCTGCCAGGGTTGTTGGTCGAATTAGTATGGATATGGCACATATTTTGTTTCCACCATCTCTTAAAAATGATGTTCATGTTGGAGAAACATTTAGGATATGGGGAGAAGATTCTTCTGAGTTACTTGACCTTTCTGATGAGCTAAAACGGATTCCTTATGAATTATTTTGTCAGCTTTCTCCAAGGATACCTAGAGTTTATAATCTAACTCAGTAGTTTAAATAGTTATTAGAAGACTATCTGGGTTGTATGAACAAGATTTATAAATTTTTTTCCTCAACTGTTGAACAAATTGGTTTTTCTTTAATCAATGGCCTGAGCGGTTTGGGGAGGATAATTAATTTTATTTTTAGGTTCTTTTATTGGCTTCCTAAGAACCCTTTTCGGTTAAAAGAGTTGGTTTCTCAATTATATGATATTGGAAATAAGAGCCTTTTTATTATTGCTCTTTCAGGGGCTTTTACAGGAATGGTAATGGCTTATCAGACTTATTTTGGATTTAGGCTTATATCTGTAGATTCTCTTGTTGGTCCTGTTGTTGCATTATCATTAGCAAAGGAGCTTGCACCTGTTTTATCAGGATTAATTGTCGCTGGAAGATCTGGCTCAGCAATGGCTGCACATATAGGAAGCATGAAGGTTACGGAGCAGCTAGATGCTTTGGAAGTCATGGGAATAAGTAGTTTTCAGTATCTTGCAGTTCCAAGAATAATAGCAGCATCTCTTTGTCTTCCGATGCTTTCGAGCATTTTTTTATTCGTTGGAAATGTAGGTTCTTACTTTGTTGGAACGAAGGCTTTAATGATAGATGGAACAATTTATTTTTCCAAACTTGGAAAGTGGATGTTTGTGGAAGATATTGGGCAAGGCTTAATAAAATCATTTTTTTTTGGTTTTATCATTTCAGTCATAGGGACCTATTTTGGTTTTAAGGTGGAAAAAGGAGCTGCTGGAGTAGGTAAAGCAACTAACCAAGCCGTCGTTTGGGGAATGATTTCGGTATTAATCTTAGATTATATTTTGACAAGTTTTTTGGTTCAATTTATGGGGGGGTGAAAAGGATTTTATGGATTACTTCGAAGAGGAAAAAGCAGTTGATATAAAAGGTCTAACAACTATATTGGGAGGTCAAACTATATTAAACAACTTATCCTTTGGAATACCAAAAAATAAAATAACAACAATTCTTGGCTTTTCTGGTGCTGGTAAATCTACTTTGTTAAAGCATATTTTGGGTCTTTTAAAACCGACTTATGGTTCGGTATTTGTTCTTGGTAAAAACTTAAATGATTTGTCCGAGTTTGAGTTGAAAAAATTTAGAAGGCATTTTGGTATGTTATTCCAATATGCAGCTTTGTTTGACTCTCTAAGCGCTTATGAAAATGTTGCTTTTCCCTTAAATGAATTTACAGATTTAAGTGAGGACGAGGTGGAAGAAAAAGTTTATGGCCTCCTTGAATCTGTTGGGATTAAGGTTGACTCTTTTTTTAAGTTACCTTCTGAACTCTCTGGAGGTATGAGGAAAAGAGTTGGTTTAGCTAGGGCCTTGGCATTGGGTCCGGATATAATGCTTTATGATGAACCAACTACCGGTTTAGACCCTATAACAACTAAAATGGTCAATGATCTTATATTAAATACCTATAGGAAAAATGTAGATAGAGGGATGACATCAATAATAATATCCCATGATGTAAAGGTTACATTAGAAATTTCCGACTTTGTGGCTTTTTTAGACCATGGTAAAATTGTAGAGTTTCTTCCTGTTAAAGATTTTGTGAATTCGCAAAATAAACTAGTCCAGGAATTTTTAGCTTTATGAGTGAATTGAAGGTAGGTATTCTTGCATTACTCACAATGGCATCGATTGTCTTTATGTCACTTAAAATAACATCTTTTCAGTCTGGCTTTGGTGAATACATTAATTATCGAACGATTTTAAAAGATGCTTCAGGAATTTTCCCTAAAACTCCAATCAAAATAGCAGGTATAACGGCAGGAAAGATAAAGAAAATTGAACTTCATGGAAATAGTGCTCTCGTTACTTTTCGAATTTTAAAAAGAATTAAAGTCACCGAAGGATCAAGTCTAATTGTTAAATCGGTTGGTTTTCTCGGTGATAAATATTTAGAAATAAAAGTCGTGAGGGGAAAGCCTCGCTTAGAAGAGAATGGTTTTGTTATAGCAGCTGATAAAGCAGGAATTGAAAATATACTAAAAGATACATCAACTATTTTAGGAGATGTGAAGGATTTAATAGGAGCCTTGAAAGAAGGGTTAATCTCTAAAGAAGGGGATTCGGAATTAAAGTTAATGATAAGTAACTTTCGTGGTTTGACAATAAATGCTAGAGAGGTTGCAGAGAATCTAAAAGAGATTCTTGTTAACAATAAGGGAAGCCTTTCTAATGCAGTCTCAAACTTTGAAAGTCTTTCTAGTGATTTAAAAAGCTCAATTAACAGTAAGAATGTAGGTAACACCATAGTAAAAATTAAAAACACAATGGGTCATTTAGAAAATTTATCAACTGATATGAAGGAAATAATTTCTGATGTAAAAGAAGGAAAAGGAACATTTGGTTCTCTTTTAAGGGATGGAGAATTGGCTGATGAAGTTAAAGAAGCTATTTCCTCAGTTAATAAGCTTGTAAGTAGAGTCGATTCCATCCGAACAGAGCTATCCTTGTTTAGTGGAGTTGATACAACAGAGGGCTCTTTATCATCGTTAAAATTGAGGGTATTTTCTTCCCCTGAAAGGTTATATGAACTTGGTGTAACAACGAGCAAAGAAGGAATAGAGAAAGAAACAAAAAAGACTGTAGTTACCGATGGTGTTGCTTCAGAAACGGTTACAAAGTCTGTCGATAAAAATACATTTAAGATTAATGCAATGCTTGGCAGGAAGATTCAGAACTGGGTTTTTAGAGGAGGCGTGATTGAATCTACCGGTGGAGTAGGCGTTGATTATCTCAGAAGTGATTGGGGTTCAAAGTTTTCTATGGAAGTTTTTGATTATAGTGAGTCTAAAGGAGCTAATTTGAGACTCTCATCAGAGACCCAAATGTGGAACGTCATTTATGGAAAAGCAACATTCGATGATATTTTTAATGATGAAAGAAGTGCAACAGTAAGTGCTGGCTTAAAGTTTAATGATGAGGATTTAAAAGGATTACTAGGATTCTTTTTTTAGAGAGTGAAATGGAAAAAAACTGGCTTATTAGGACGCATCAAAATCAAATACTTGGACCAATTTCAAAAGAAAGAGTCATTGAGCTCATAAGAAAAGGTAATCTTATAAGCGAGGATGAGATTTGTTCTGGAAATGGTTTTTGGTTTCAGGTTCGAGAGAAAGAGCTTGTTGAAAAACACATTTATAATGATGAAAAACAAAACTTTAACCCGGTTTCAGAAGCAAAAAGCATATTTGCAGAAGGTGAAATTGAAAAATTGGAGGCTTTAGAAAAAAAAGCTTCTCTTCCCAAAAATGAAGATTTAGAGTTTCCAGAAATCAAAAAATTTGGTACCGAAGAGAGTGAAAAAGATATTTTACCAGAGTCGAATGATTTAGAGTTTCCAGAAGAGTTGGGTCAAAAGGAGACTCAGGAAAATGAAAAAGCAGATGAAGATAAAATAAAAAAGTCTGAATCATCTGAAAGAAGCATATCCGAAAAAAAGCCTAGAAGAAAAAAGGCAAGGAAGAAAAAATTGAAAAAAAGATATGAAGTGATTGAAGGGCCAAAAAGAAATGATCGCTTCCTCTTTTACATTTTCTTATTGCTACTATTGATTCTCTTAGGCGTTTTTATTTTTTACAAGAATACTCTAAATAGCCTTTTTCCTAAATCAAGCAGTTTCTCTTTGTTTTTTCCTGATGCTGTCGCCCAAACTGTAGATTTAAAAAAAAAAAAAAGCAGCTTGAACCATTAATTTTAAAAAAATTCGATATAAATCCCCGCATTACTTTTGGAGGGGTTTTTTTAGAAACAAACTCCAAGGTACCTAACGTTGTGGAAAACTGTAATGAGATGACAACGTTCACATCTCAGATGTTTTTGTCTTTGGGAATTGATGAAGATAAGGTTAGAAGCCTTTTGGATAAGTGTAGTGCTGAGGTTTCTAATCAGCATAGAGCATTTTTCGATTTACTATTGGAGAGAAATAAAAAAAGTCTTTTAAACAAAGCTCCCTTTGATAAACAGGAAAAAAAGGTTTTTTTAGATACCCACAGAAAGAAAAAGCAAGATTTAAAAACAGTAAAAAAATTTATATCTTTTTTTGAAGAATTCCTTGTGTTTCTTGGAAGCAAAAAAGACTCCAAAGGAGACCTGGATAAAGCTATCGGGTTTTTATCCAAGGTTGATTCTTTTGAATCTGTTTATTTAAAAAGCTTAGTTGAAATTCTTTTAGCTTTAAAGTTTGATAACTATTATAGAGTGGAAAAAAGAGTAAAGTTCATCTTAAAAATAGACCCTGCATACTTTATTTTTAACCCTATTTTCCCAGGAATTAAAAAAAGTGAAAGGATCTTATTGGAGAAGACTCTTTTTAGGGCTTTTGCTTTCATAAAAGATAATTTAAAAAATAAGACTTTAAAAAAGGTTTTTTTTACTTATCTTAACTTCTATTATTACTTCCAAAAAGATGCATTTAAAGCACTTCTAAAGGATATTGATACAAACTGGAGCTTGCTGGATATTCGAGAACTTTCTAAAGATAATCGGAATAGCTCCGAGTACTTATTTTTTCTCTCCTATCTGCTAACCAAAAAGAAGCTGTATTCGGAAAGATTTTTATTACTTAAGGAACACTTAGAAGAGAAAAAGATAAAAGAAATGAGTTTCTCTGAATTATCTTTATTAGTTGCAGTTGTCGATAAAGAAATAATAAAAAAGACTTTTTTTAAAAACAAAATAACGAATCTCTTGAGGCAAAAAAATGATTACTACAAATACCTAGTATTTAAAGTTATGGAATACAAGACTTTAAAAGAACTGATTTCTGGTATTGATAGTAATTATAGAAGAGCAAATTTCCAATTAGAATATTCTTTTTATAGTAAAAAGTTAATCTCAAGCCATTTTAAGCACTTTTGCCTTTATAAATTACTCAAATTGGGGCATAAGAAAAAATCAATGCTATGGTGGCTTATTCAATAAAAATTATTTAAGAGAAGAACATGAATCTATCAAAACAAAATGGAGTTATAATTTATCCAACAGATACTGTTTGGGGGATTGGTGGATGTATTCTATCAAAAAAAAATTATGATGAAATCAATATAATTAAAAAAATAAATACAAATAAGCCGGTTTCTATACTTTTTTCTTGTATAGATCACATAAGAGAATACTTTGAGCTTCCAAAAATAATTTCAGATGATTGGATGGAGTCTTTTTTTTATTTGGAGACAACTTTGGGCCTTCCTATTGAGTGGGCCAAAAAAGATATTCCATCATGGATTTTTCAAGAAAGTGATTTTGTATGCATTCGTTGCCTCCAAGGAAGCTTTTTTAAAGACCTTGTCGATGGCTTAAAGGGAAAAGCTGTTATAACAACTAGTCTTAATCTAAGCGGTGAGGAACCTATTCTTAATAAAGCGGATGCTCAGGCTTTTCATGAGAAACATGCCCCAAGTGCTAGTATAGTCTACTCTGATCAATTGGTTTTATCAGGCCATTCTTCTACGATCGTTAGATTTTTAAACCCACAAGAAATCGATGTTATTAGAAAGGGTCAACGGTTTGAAGATGTCCTTAAACAACTTGAAATATTATCAGCCAGAATTTTATAAGTTTTCAGAAGATTCTTTGCTTCTCGCAGAAGAAAGTTCAAAATTAGTTAAAGAGATCTTTCCTGAAGATTTTTCTATTAAAGGTTTAGATCTTTGTTCTGGTTGTGGAGTTGTGGGTATTGAGACAATGGTACAGTTGGAAAATGTTTCATTTTTTCATTTTCTTGAACTTCAAAGTTTATTTGAGCCTTTTTTTCAAAAGAATGTTTTCTCTTTTCTGAGTCAGTATCAAAGAGATAAGGTTAAATTCTTTAATGCTAATCTTGATTCATTCAGTGGTAGCTCCAAAATGAAATACAACTTAATCATTTCTAACCCCCCTTATTTTAAAAAAGGTAAGAATCGGTTGGGCAGTGATAAAAGACGCAATTTATGTCGTTTTTTTTCAGAGTTAGACTTTTCTAATTTTTTGAACTTTATTTACTTTACTTTAGACAGGGAAGGTATCGTATTATTTTTGGGTAGAGATGGTGAAGTTTATAATGACATTAAAATGTTTCTGGAAAAAAAGCCTAAAGATTTTGAGATATTTAAATATAAATCATTTGGGATTACCTCTCTTTTCATGGGAAGATTTTTGAATAAATAGAGAAATGAGTTTCTCTTTTATTAAAGCATCATCTACAAATTGGAACTCTTTTTCGGCCCTTTTTTTAAGAGATTTATATTCAGGTGAAAAAGGATGAAGAGAAGGTCCATTTTCTTTCTGTAAAAAAGCTTTTTCGATAGAAGATTTTTGCTTAGTAAACAATTCAATGTCTAAAATAAAACTTACGCTTTTGATTTTAAAAAACCGGGTTTTTTTTTCTTGGTCAACCTTTTGTTGAAAAATTCGTTTCATAAAAGGAGCCTGCTCAAGGATAGAAGGATGATCCGTAACCACGTAAAGTTTAGTTTTTTCGATATGAATTGGAACTGTGTGCTTCGATAAAAAGCCGTCTCCCACAATCTTGGCCCACTCTTTTTGCAGGTGCTTTATTTCTAAAGTTGGTCTTGGGACAAAAGACCTGCTTCCATACTTCAAGCCTGTATTGTTAAGAGATGGATTAACTTCAAGTATTTTAGATACTAACTTCAAAATTATTCCTAGAACTAAGGGAGTTAAGAATTATGGCATTATGGACGACAAATAGAAGATTTTCTAGTGATTCTTTTTTCTATTAATGGAAAGGAATTGTGGAATGGTTACTATTTTTGTATTGTCTGGCATTAGTTAGTGGACGAGTTCTTTATAAGAGGGTTTCCTTACTTTATGCGAGATGATTTTGTTATGACTAGTTGTGTTGGCATGAGGCTTCGTTTTATAATATTGTGCAGCCTGTTTTTTTTAGGGTCTTGTGCTGGTTATCATTTTAGACAAGTTAAAAATCCATTCTCCCATTTTGGGATAAAGAGTCTTTCTATTCCAATGTTTATTAATAAATCAGCAATTCCAAATATAAGCAATGCGTTTACGAAGGAAATTTTTCTTCTTCTTTCTCATTATTCAGGTTTAGAGGTTTACTCAGGCTTGGAAAAGGACAAAGATGCTGTTCTTATTGGTATCATAAGCTCCGGTCCTAAAACTTCAGATGTATTTTCTCAGTCTGGAAGAGCTTTTATATCGAAGGATGCTCTTCCTGGTAGAAGTCCTTTTTATACGGTATCTGATACTTCTTATAAGTTAAATTTGAGGATCGTTGTTATAAAAAAGCCAGATCCTAATATAGTTAATCTAGTTAAGGGGCCATGGGGAGAGCATGTTATTCAAAACTCTAGAATTGTACTAGATGAAAGATTACCTTTAACTTCTAGTTTTCTAAGGTCAATCTCTGTAGGAAAAGAAGGGGAGACTGAAAGTAGGGTTGCTAATTTCACGAAAAGTAAATCTTGGTTTCAAATTACTGTTGGGGAACTAGCTAAATCAGTTTCAAAAAGGTTTCGAAAAGAGGTTCTTAATGCATTTTAGTTTAGCACCTTGGAGCTTTTTTTCTGATTTAGAGAAGAACCTCTCCAAAGAGAGGGGAAACCTCCTTGGGATTAGCGTTAAAGACCCCTATTTAGAGGCCCTATTTATTCACTTTTTAAAAAGAAGCGAAGCTTATAAGGGGTTTACATCCCTTGATGGAAGGAGTGTTGACTCTGATTGGTTTGATAGAAACTTGGTTTCTTTGGACCTTTTTTCAAATAATGAACCAATTGTTATCACAAAAGCTGAGCACTTGGGGGAGCGCGTCGCAATACGCTTTTTTGAGGATTATTCGAAGATTTCTAGAAATTTGGTTTTTATATTTTCATCGAAAAGTAGCTTTTATCAAAAATGTGTAAGAAAGTTTAAAGATGACCTTTTTTTTACTATTACACAGCCTCGCTTTTGGGAAAAAGAAACCTTTTTTCGCTTTCTTGCTAAGACCTTAAATATTAGATTGAATCGTGAGGTTGAAGCTTACTTAATTAAATCATTGCCTGATAAGTCTAGTGATTATGTGAGGGCTTTTAATGTTTTACGTCTTCACTTCGGTAATGATTGTCAGAACATCCAGCTTGCCAGAGTTCGGGAGCTAATACCTCCTGAGTTTTTGGACTCTTTTCTTTTGGCAGACCTTTATTCAGAAAAAAAGAAAGATTTATTTTGGGGGAAACTCATTGATCTCGAGGTTCCTGAAAGCTCTCTTCAGGAGTTTTTTGGTTTTATGCAATCCCACCTTTTAAAACTATCAGATACTTCTTATATAAGTGAAAAGAAGAGTCTTAATAGCTATGACAAAAAGATTGTTGCACAAAGTAATTTGTGGACTAAGTCTGAGTTGCACTTATCTATCAGGAAGTTTAGCAAGCTCCAGGTCGAAGCGAAAAAGGGTGTAGGTCGAGTGCACCTACAGGTCTTGATGAATAGTCTTGCTTTGCCTTAGAAAACATAGATTCCTGTTTTAGAGTAGTATTTACAGGCCTCCAAAACAAAAAAAGCTTTGTTATAAAACAAAGCTTTTTGGTATCTTAAAAATTTAGTGAAGAGGGTAGTTATAGCTTATAAGCTGTGTACTTGCTGAGCTAGTCTAGATGTTTTTCTAGAAGCAGTCTTTTGCTTAGTGATACCAGATTTTGCTAATTTTTGGAAAAGGCTTTGGACCTTGACAAGTAATTCACTAGCTTTATCTTTATTTTTTTCTGTAAGAGCAGTTCTTAGACTTTTTTCCGCAGTTTTGACTTCAGACTTTCTAATCTTATTCATTTCCATTCTTCTATTTGATTGTCTTGCCCTTTTTGCTGCAGATTTATGATTAGCCACGAATAACCCCTTCCTTAATAAGTAAAATATAATATTCAGCAATATCAGGGCTTGGTTTTATTCTAATTCGAAAAGGTTGGCAAGCCTTTTTATCATAGGAGAGCGAGATTTGGGGGGCTTGGTGTCTTAAAGCTAAGCTCCTTGAAAAGACGCTTTTAAGGGCTTAAAATCACCTATCTTTTTATATGATCAATAAAAAAGGTTTTGTGATGCGTGTTGTTAGTAAAATTGGAGTAATAGGTGCAGGTCAAATGGGGCGGGGAATAGCTCAAGTAGCATCTCAAAGTGGGTTTGAAACACATCTTTTTGACTCTTCCTCCGAAAGTTTGGAGAGAGGGGCAGCCTTTATTAAGAAACAATTAGCTCGTGGTGTTTCCAAAGGGAAGTGGACCGAAGAAGCTTCGCAAAAAGCTCAGGAATCTCTACAATTGGAGACAAGCCTTGAGGGGTTGTCTGACTGCGATCTTGTTATTGAGGCTGCGACAGAAAGAAAGGATGTAAAGTTTAAAATTTTTCAAGAATGCGACCGGATAATTAAAGAAGGCGCCTTACTTGCATCCAACACTTCTTCTATCTCCATAACTGAAATAGCCTCTCAAACAAAAAGGCCTAGTAAAGTGGCAGGGATGCATTTTATGAACCCTGTACCTGTTATGAAGTTAGTTGAGGGTATTAAAGGATTGGAAACTTCAAATGAAACCTTTGACTCTGTGGCTTCTGTTGCAAAAGCGATGGGGAAAATATTTGTTAAAGCAAATGATGTTCCTGGCTTTGCTGTTAATAGAATTTTAATGCCTATGATAAATGAAGCTGTTTATGCCTTATATGAGGGAGTCGCTTCGGTTGAAGATATTGATAGCGCTATGAAATTAGGTACAAATCAACCAATGGGACCACTAGAGTTGGCAGACTTTATTGGCTTGGATACCTGTTTGGCCATAATGGGAGTTCTTCATGAAGGTCTTGGAGATACAAAGTATAGACCGTGTCCTTTATTGAAAAAATATGTGCTAGCTGGGAGATTCGGAAAAAAATCGGGGAGAGGTTTCTATGAATATTGAAGAGCAAAACAAACGCTATGAATTTTTAGATTTGTCCTTGGATTCTGGTGTATTAATGCTTGTTGTTGATAAGCCAAGAAGTTTAAATGCATTGGATACCAAGTTGTTAGAAGAACTAGATGACTGTTTGAGCTCTTTAAGACAACAGAAAGACTCTGTACTAAAAGGGATGATATTTACTGGTTCTGGTGAAAAAGCTTTTATTGCTGGAGCCGATATAAAAGAAATGTCTGTGATGGGAACCTTGGAAGCCGAAAAGTTTGCTGTTGCAGGACAGAAGGTGACTCTTCTTTTAGAAGACTTGCCTTTTCCAGTAATTGCGGCGGTTAACGGTTTTGCCCTTGGCGGAGGCTGTGAAATGGCAATGAGCGCTGACTTTATTTTTGCTACAAAAAATGCTGTGTTTGGTCAGCCAGAAGTTAGGTTAGGTCTTATTCCTGGTTTTGGGGGAACTCAAAGGCTCGCCAAAATTGTGGGAAGAAATAAAGCAAAGGAAATAATTTATTCAGGGCGCAATGTGTCCGTAGAGGAAGCCCATGAGCTCGGTTTAGTTCTAAGGATTTATGATAAAAAAAGCGAAATGATAAAGGGAGCTAATGAGTTGTTGGACCAAATTGCCCAAAACTCACCTCTTGCTGTTTCTCGGGCTAAAAAAGTAATGAATAGAGGGAATGATTTGACTGTTCCCAATGGTTTGGAAGTTGAGTCTGAGCAATTTGCTTTGCTCTTTGCTTCTGAGGATATGAAAGAGGGTACAGAGGCTTTTTTGGATAAAAGAAGCCCTGATTTTAAAGGTAAGTAAATTATTGAGACCTTTTTCTTGGATTTTTAGCTCTTTTTTTGTAAGCTTTCCTCGGCTTGGGCCCATCAGGTTTACACTGTGGAAAATGTGTCTTAAATTGAAGCATTAAGGGCTCACCTTTCGATTTTGCTAGGAGATAGATGGATGGCCAAAAAAAAAACGACCAAGAAAAAGGCAGCTGAAAAATCAACAAAGAAAGTAGCTAAAAAGGCTTCCTCTAAGAAAGCTCAGAAGAAGAGCTCTGCGTCAGCCAGTAAGAAAGCTTCTAAAAAGGTTCAAAAAAAGGCTGTAGCTAAAAAGTCTCCTGCAAAAAAAGTGGCTAAAAAAGTTGCCAAGAAAGTCACGAAAAAGGCTGCTAAAAAGGTAGTGGCCAAAAAAACCACTAAAAAAGTTGCCAAAAAAGT
>DKQD01000060.1:0-40637 GCA_002474345.1 Bacteriovoracaceae bacterium UBA7317 | reverse complement strand
AAAAAAGTTGCCAAAAAAGTAGCTAAAAAAACGACCAAAAAAGTAGAGTCTAAGGCACCTAAGAAAAAAGAAGTTTCGGTTAAAAGCAAAGAGGCTCAGGTAAAAGAAGTAGGAAAAAAAGCGAAAGCCTCACCTCAAAAAAGTGATGCAAAACCTCCAGTTAAAGATTCGAAAGAACCCCCAATAAGTGTGAAAGGGGTTTCTAAAAAGAAAGATGCTTCGCAAGAACCAAAATCAAACAAAAAAATAAGTAAAAAAGAGAAAGAGGCTTTAACAGAAGAAATTTTCAACCTAACTGAAGAGTTTAGTTTTGATGAGGTCTTTGAAGCTGTAAGCCAGATAGACTTTTTTAAAAGTCAAACGGATGAATGCATTGTGAAAGGTTGCGATAACCCTGTAACAACAGGACCTTATTGTCGGCTTTGTTACATAAAGTACTGGGATCTAATTAAGAAGAAAGAAACGATAATCGCTGAGAATAAACTTCAATTTCTTATTGAGGATATTATTAAAAAGTATCCAATAAGATATATAGAAGAGATTCTTAAGGACCTTTCGGACGAGAAATCATTTTTCTCTATTTTGAAGGAAATGAATATCGATGTCGTTGATGAAGCCTACGAAGAAGTAGAGGGCAACATTGAAGATGAGCAAGATCTATCTTTTGAAACGAAAAATGGTGCAAGATCTTTCAATGAATAATTAGGAGAGGTCTTCCTTATTTCTTTAGGAGTTTTTTTCTAGAAAGTCGTCTGCCATTTTTGTTAATTTGAGATTCTCTCTGGTTATTTGGTAGAAAAGAGCCTTCTTTTTTGTTTTTAGCTCTTTCCAGTCAGCGTAATAGTCATTCCAATCTTCTTGGGAAAAGACTTCGTCAAATAAAGCCCCGAAAGAATCTACAATTGATTTTAAAAGAAGATCGCTATTTTCACCTTCTTCTAAATCGGCAGAAAGAGTAATTGTTATAGGAATGATTGTGTCATCTTTACTATTATAAAATGATGCAGCGGCTATGACTTCATTTGGGTAGGTGTAACCTTGAACAAAAAAAGTCTTTTGTGAATCTATTCTATTCTTTTCATAAACTTCATTTAAAGTTTCTTCTAATCCCTTACACCATGTATCTGGCAGGGAAATTCCATTATCAGCTTGGCTTTTTCTAGAAAGCATATATTACCTCTTTAACTTTTTTTTGATGTTAAATATACTGAGGGGTGGTTACTCGTAGCAAAAAAAGATGTTAATTTCAAGAAAAAAAATGAGAGGTCTTAGTTGTCTCCACAAAATGAAGTGAAATTAAGCAAGAGTTTTAAAATTATCTTAGAGATGAAAAAAAGTTCAAAAAAAAGTAAGAAAGAAAAGCCTGATGAAAGGAGCATTTTTATTTCTGGGATGACAAATGAGAAGGTTGTTTTGGAACAAGATATCTGGGCAAGTCAGGTTGAACTTATCGATAAAATAACTTGTTTTTTGAAAGTTGATGAGGAGTGGAAAAAACACAAAATAAGTGATTTTTTCACAGGAAAAAAAGCTACTGATAATAGTGTAAAGAAAAAAGATCGGATGGTTAAAAGTTTTTCTTTCAATTTTTGTAGTGCTAAGCAAAAGAGCATGTTTGAAAAGGACCTTTCTGATATAAACCCTTAGGGGACATTTGCTTTTGAATTTGATAGTTTCAAATCTAAAAAGCTGTTTATCTAAAATTAAGGGTGTAAAAATGGATATATTTATTTTGGGTGGAGCAAGAACTCCTAGTGGTAGTTACCTTGGTTCCTTATCTTCAGTTTCAGCACCAGAGTTGGGCGCTGTGGCTATTTCTGGTGCTTTAGAAAAAGCGAATATCAAGAAGGAAAATGTTGATGAAATAGCTATGGGCCATGTTGTTCAGGCTGGGACTGGACAGGCACCAGCAAGGCAAGCCGCTTTATTTGCTGGTTTACCTGAATCTACTCCATCTACGACTGTTAATAAAGTCTGTGGGTCTGGTATGAAAACAATTATTATGGGAGCGCAAGCAATAAAGTCTGGAGATGCTAAGATATATGTGGCCGGAGGAATGGAAAATATGTCTCTTGCTCCACACCTTATTCCCAATTCAAGAATGGGCTTGAAGTTTGGCTCAGGTGAAGTAAGAGATTCGATGGCCTGGGATGGTCTGCAAGATGTTTATACCAATAGGCCGATGGGGAATTGTGCAGAAGAGTGTGTTGAAAAATATTCTTTTAGTAGAGAAGAACAAGATGAGTACTCTATTAATTCCTTCAAAAGAGCGCAGGCTGCAATTGAAGAAGGAATTTTCAAAAATGAAATTGTCCCAGTTCGTGTAAAAACTAGAAAGGGAGAAAATATAGTTGAAACTGATGAGGGGCCAGGTAGAGCAAATTTTGAAAAGATGAAAAAGCTTCGCCCAGCTTTCGAAAAGGAAGGTACTATTACCGCAGGAAATGCTTCCACAATTAATGATGGGGCAGCTGCTATTGTTCTCGGTGGTGAGGAATATAAAGAAAAAGCAAAGTTTAGAATTCTTTCTTATGCACAACATGCTCAAAACCCAACTTGGTTTACAACCGCTCCAATCGATGCAATGAAAAAATGTCTAAAAAAGTCTGGACTTACGTTTGATGATATTGACCTATTTGAAATTAATGAAGCCTTTGCAGTTGTTACGATGGCAACAATAAAAGAACTTAACTTACCTCATGATAAAGTTAATGTTTTTGGTGGAGGAGTAAGTTTGGGGCACCCCATAGGTTGTTCTGGGACAAGAATTGTTGTTACTCTTATGACTGCAATGGAAAATAAAAATGCTAAGAGAGGTATGGCTTCAATTTGTATTGGTGGGGGCGAAGCTCTCGCAATAATTATTGAAAGGATTTAAATGGTTGTACCACGGAAAAAAAAAGCAACTAAAACTAAACCAGGTCACAAACCTCGTATAGTAGAGTTTAAGCAAGGTGATATTATCTTTGATGAAAAAGATAAAGCTGAAGCCTTGTATATAATAAAAGAAGGTCAAATAAGACTTTTTAGACCGAAGGGTAAAGGCTTTGTAGAGATTGCCGTTTTGAGGAAGGGTGAAGTTATTGGAGAAATGGCTTATTTTGATGAAAAACAAGCAATAAGAAGTTGTTCAGCTTCTGCTTTGGTAAACACTAAAGTAATTGAGATTGGATTTGGCTCTTTTGGAAAAGCTATAAAGCATCTAAATCCGTGGTTTAAAACAATAATATTTACTTTAGCGGATAGGCTAAGAGATTCAAATGATTTGGTAAAAAATCTCGAAAGCAACTCTTTAAGTTACGGTGGCATAAAATCCAGTGAATATAAGTTTTTTAGTTTTACTGATTTAGTAAAACTACTTAATTACTTTTTAATAATCTTTAAGGGACATGGTGAAAAATGTGAAGAAGGTTATAAAATAAATAGGAAGAACTTAAAATATCATCTTTTAGATGTTTTCAACTTTCCTGAATCCAAAGTGGAAGAGTTTATCAAAATAATGGAAGAACTCAATAGTCTCCAAATAACTGAAGATGAGAATAAGAATCCTAATAACTTTATCTTGGTCAATCAAGGTTTCTTTGTAGAAGCTCTTCAATTTATTGATGGGCAAAGAAGGCTTGAACAAAATAAAAGATTAAATATACCCCATCGATCGGAAACTTTTATGGCAAAGATTCTTGAAAAATTTCAGGAAACTGAACAGGAGCCAAAAGGAAATTTTGAATTTGACTTGATAAAAATATGCGAAGATTTTAAAGCTAAGAAAATGCCTATTGGAATGGAAGATTTTACAGCTATTGTTTCTCAAGGCCTCGCTGAAAAAGTTGTCGAAGGCAAGGGATCTGTTGATATAGAAAAAATCATCAAAATTTATCCAATTATAAAGTTTAAAAATATAGTTGAAAAAATAAATAAAGAAAAAGCTGAGAAAAGTTAAAGAGCACTATTAAAAAGTTAATCAAGGACCTAAGCATCCGGGAGGCATTTCAGCAGCTTTGCTATTAGGGAAATACTTAACTTTTATAACAGAATTGTTCGAGTATACTACATTCCTTCCTAATTTAAGAAAGTAACCAAGAAATTTGTCTCCCTTTAGTCTATAGGTCGGCCAGTCATCGGGTGAATCTATTTGAATTTCTTGTTCGTGCGGGCCTGAATCACATCTTTCATTCGTAACTTTACCCTTACAAACTACCTCCCAGCCATTAGGATCATTTTTAGACCGAGGAACTGTTTTTCCATCAATTTCTAGATAGAGGTTTTTTAAATAGGGTTTAAATTGAAGTCGGACAAACCCAAAAAGGTTTTTAGGTGATTGAGTTTGAACAATTAGGTAGTCTGGGTAAAGGACTTTTGCATCACTAAAAAGTTGAATGAAGTGATTGTTTTCAATATTTTGCTCTGTTGGTGGCTCTCCAATATTTAAAACATCCTTTTTTCCAATGTACTTAAAGCCATTTAGATTACTTTCTTGAATTTCAATTATTTTATTACTTCTCGTGTCGACTTTTTTTACGTCAATTTTTGTTGGATCTAATTCAAAAGAGGAAGGGGCAATCGGCCAAAACTGATATATATGGTCATCGATGTTAATTGTTTCGTTTATTGTGGCAATAGATCTAATGATTTGACTGTCTTCACATGCATTAAAGCTATCCGGATAAGGATCAGTGGTAGATATGCCATGTTTAGGTGAATTGTCCTTAAAATAGTTAAATATGATTTTTGAAAGTTCAATGTAGCGACTAGATTTTTTAGTAGTTGGAATAAAACATTTATCTTTATGAGGAACTATAGAAATAAATCTAAACTGTCGCTTATTTCCCATCTCATTTTTTATATTAATCATAGTAGTAGCAACATTATTAACAAGTTGACTTGTGTTTGTGTCCTCACCAGTTGAAATTAGAACAATAATAGTGTGAGCATCTTTTCTTAAAAATCCATTGTCTTTATTTTGATTAAGAAGTTCAATTGATCTTTCAAAACCTCTTTCTTTAGATCCAAGTTTCTTAGGGAAACTGGATATGGATGAATTTATATTTTCTTTAAGAATAAGTTTACTTTTTATCGAGTTATCAAGTCCTGAATTATTATCGGCTACATAGTATCCATTATCGATATTTTCATCACCAATTTTTAATAGGGGAGCAAATAACATATGAACGTCAAATGTATCAGAAATTTTGTTAACGCTTTCATTTACTTTTTTCATAAGTAAATTATTCGTGTAATTTGACATACTTGTAGAGTTATCCCAAATGAAAATAAAGTCAACTTTTGGCCCTACAATCGAAAATTTAGTCTGAATTTTATTTTCAAGATAGTACTGATGATCACATGCAGATTCAATTTTTGCTATAGTTGGGGACGAAAATTGTTGTTCGTTACCACACGAAATAATAATTAAATTGATAATAATTATTATGGATATTTTATATATATTTTTTCTCATGAAGTTCTCATTGAAATAAGGTTGGTTTAATTATCGGTCGAACAATTTAGTTATTTTAATTGAAAAGAAAAAATTACCACTTGATCAATAATTTTTCTCGTTTTAGTTAACCATATAAAATATATGAGGAAGAAAAATTTAAATTGAATAGAGGATAAAATATGTCAGTTGATTGGTATTACGTCGAAGGCGAAAAAAGAGTCGGTCCGATTAAGGAAGAGCAATTAATAATAAAGATTAAAGAAGGTGATTTAGGCGAAGATAACTTTGTATGGAAAAAAGGATTTGATAATTGGAAGAAATTGAAAGACGTAAGTGAACTTTCAAATATTGTTGATGAAACTTCAGAAATACCAAAAATTGTTAAGTCGAGTAATAAAAGGGATATCGATTGGGACACAATCAAAGAAAATGAAAAAGTTTTTCTAATAAAAATTGGTATTGATAGGGGGGGGCAAGACGTTGAGTATGGTCCCTACTCATTAAATATTTTAAAAAAAGCAGCATCAGAAGGAAGAATTAACGGTAAAACACTCCTTTTTGTTAGCGGTATGAATAGTTGGGAGTTCATCTCAGATCTTCCAATATATGATGATATTTTTGACGATCAAAAAGAGGATTTATCTGGAGATGATAGAAGAAAAAATAAGAGGAAGCCTTTTGTTGCAAGAATGTTCTATCATAACGATTCAATAGTATATGAGGGGGTTTGTAGAGATATCTCTGTTGGAGGTCTTCAAGTACTGGTAGATGGTTTTCCAGGAAAAATAGGGGATGAGATATCTTTAAATGTTCATCCAGAAAATACTGATCATAGTTTTGTTGCAGGAGGAAAAATTGTAAGAATTCTTGATGGAGATCAGGGCTTCTCTTTAAGATTTATAGGTTTATCTGATGAAGCTAAAGATTCAATAGAGGCATATCTGGAAAAAAGTTAAGTAATGATTTATGAAAAAATAATTAAGAAAGAGAGAAGAAAAGTAGTTTGGGATGGTCATTTTAAATCATCTGATGGCCTAGATACTATATTTTTCAAAAGAATAAGTTTCAAAAAGAAAACTAGCAACCTAAATGGTAAAGATTCAAAAAATAAAAAACACTTAAATATTTTTTTTGTTCACGATATTTTGGAACATCATGGAAGATACCTTGATTTAGGTAATCAATTAGTTGATCTCTTCAAAGAGAATGTTTCTATTTGTTTGATAGATCTAAAAGGACATGGTCTAAGCACGGGAACAAGGCATTATATACAAGATTTTCGTGAATATTCATTAGATTTAGCTATCTTGATAAGATATTTTAAAATAATAAATGAAGGAAAGGATAATAAGTTTATTCTAGCTGGGCAGGGCATGGGAGCTTTGGTATGTTTAGAAACTTATTTAAATAATAGGAGTAATGTTGATGGACTTATAATATCAAACCCTATTTTAAAAACGTTTATTCCATGGTTGAAAAACATAAAATTTTTAATCAATAAGTTTAAATGGCCTTTATCAGTACTTAAAGTTCCTTTTTACTTTAATGGATTTGATTTGATTAAGGAAAAAAATAGTGCAGAAAACTTTAATTCAGATCCTCTCATAGGGCATACTGCGACGGTAGGTTTAATAGTAGGGATTTTAGAGTCTATAAAGTTTATTAAAGAAAAATCATTTTTGATTAATATTCCGGTTTTGATGATGATAAGTAAGGATAGTCTTATTTCGGACCATAAAATGTCAACTTCCTTTGTGAAGACAATTGATGAGAAATATGTAAGGTTTTTGGCTTATGAAAGAATGAAACATGACATATTGAATTTTTATATAACAAAAAATGTCTTTAATAATCTAACGAACTGGATATCAGATGAGTTTCTAGAAGGAGATTTGAAATAAAATTAATATCAATCTTTATTTTAATATTTTTTTTGAATGGTTGTAGCTCTTTTTCTAAAAATATGTTCAAGGAAGGTGAATTCAATTTAAAGGGAGGACGCTTTTTAAAAAAGAAATGGGAAGATAGGATCATTTTTAAAAGATATTCATGGTACAAAGATTTAAGTTTAAATCTAGATATCCTTTTAGGAGAGATAAAAAAAGATAGTAATTTCTACACATGGGTATCGCCAAGTAATGAAGAAAAATTAAAAAGTTGCGAAAGATTATTTGTATCTCTAGTTTACTATCCAACTAAACATAAAGATTTTTATAAATTAATTTCAAAAAAATTAGATAAAAAAGGTTTAGTTGAGGTCAAAATGACAAGAGTGGCTGAAAACTTAAAAATGCATCCGGATTTGGATCAATTTTTTCATCACAATTATATCAATAGGTTCTTTTGCTCAGAATTTAAAAAGAATATAGAGTTTAATCTTCAATTGCCTGGTTTTAAAAACATTCAAATTAAAATTTAAAAAATAATTTTTTTTTACAAAATTATCATCGAAAAATAGCCCTAGTAATTTTAAAGGTTAATTATTTTCTTGCCGAAGTGAATAAGTAGGGAATTATTTATATGTCTGAAAAAAAAGAAAAGCATGAAAGATTTGGTAGGTATTTAATACTTGATCATCTAGTCGATGGTGGAATGGCCAAGATTTGTCGTGCAAGATTTTTAGGAGAACAAGCTGATAAAATCGTTGCAATAAAAATGGTGCAACCTCAGTTTTCTCAAGATGAATCTTTTAAAACGATGTTTCTAGATGAGCTAAAGGTTACTTTCAGCCTTATCCATCCAAATATAGTGCAAACTTACGATTATGGAATATATAAAAATCAGCTTTTTGTTGCAATGGAATATTGCGATGGAAGAAACCTAAAAGAATACCTTGATAAACTTAAGGAAAATAAGTTCGTTTTTCCTGTAGAGATATCTATCTACATTATAACTCAAGTTTGTCAGGCTCTTCATTACGCCCATACTCTGACTGATAAGCTTACTGGTAAAAAGGCAAATATCATTCACAGAGATATTTCTCCTCACAATATAATGCTTACTTTTGATGGGGCAGTAAAGGTAATTGATTTTGGTATAGCAAAAGCTGAAACGAATTCTGAGTCGACTCAAGCAGGAACAATAAAAGGGAAAATATCTTATTTAGCTCCTGAGTATTTGGAAGGTTTTGATTTAGACCCTAGATATGATGAATTTGCAGTAGGCATTACTCTATGGGAAATGCTTTGTAATAGAAAATTATTTAAAGCAAAAAATGAATTAGCTATTTTGAAAAAAATACAAGAATGTAATATACCGAAACCATCTTCAATTAATCCGAGAGTTACTAAGGAATTAGATGAGATTGTGTTAAAATGTTTGTCAAAAGATAGAAATCAAAGGTTTGAAAATTTAGATAAATTAAATAGAACATTAATTAAATACCTATATTCTTATTTTCCTGATTTTAACTCATCTGATTTATCTTATTTTTCTCAAGAATTATTTAAAGCAGAAATTAAAGACGATAGATCTAAAATGTATGAATTCGGAAGTATTGATCTAAGACCTTATTTAGATGATTTAAAAAATGAAAAAGATGGAGTTAGTTCAAAAGAAGGAATTGATGAAGGACCTAAGTTAAAAAAAGAACAAGTTCTTGACTTTGGATTTCAACAGGAAAATACGAATAAGATTTCTCTTAAGAAAAAACGAAATAATATATCAATTTTAGGAGAAGAAGAAAATTCAGAATCCTTGAAAGGTGGAGAAGAAAAAAAGAAAAAAAATTTGGAAAGAACTAATAAGATACATATTCCAAAAAAAACCACGTCTAAAAAGAAATTAAGGAAGAAGAAAAAAAGGGGGACATCAACTAAAAGAAAAAACCATTTAAGAAAAAAGAAAAATAAGAAATTGATTCTTATTTTTTCTTTATTGATTGTTTCACTAATAATAATTTTTACAATCAATCGATCAAATGAAAATCCTAAAATAACCGGTAATATATCTAAAAAAAACAAAGATCCTATTAAAACAAAGCCGGAAAATGAAAGCAATAAAAATATTGTAGATGGTCAAGTAACTTTTAAAAACTTTGATTCGACTCAACAAAAAGTTTTTTTGAATGGAAAAGAAGTTAAAGTTGATGTCTTTGGATCCTTTAAAATCCCTCTTTTAAAAGAAAATATTATTAGAGTTGAAGAAATAGACCTCGCTAATTTCGTTACATTAGTAAAATTGTCGAAAGAAAAACCTCAAATTGAACTAGAAATACCAAAGATGCCTGAAGTTAGTTATGGTTACTTAGTGACTTATCAGGATTGTTTAGAAGGGAAAATATTTTTTGAAATTTTTAAGGAAAAGAGAGAGGAAACCTTGCCAATTGATCCACAGATGGGGATTGCATTTCCTATGGATGGAGAATTAACTCCAACAAAATATAAAGTTAAGTACAAAAAAAAGGGGGAGAAAATATTAAGGAACGTGGAGTTTACGTTTAAAGTAGAAGATGATGTAGTAGACTTATGTAATATTATTTAATTTAATAAAATCGACAATTCTTGAACCATTAGAACCCCATTAACCAAAACCATAATTAAAATTATTAAATATGAAAAAAAGTTAAATATTTTAGAGTTCGCATATTCCCCCATTAATTCTTTATCATTACATAATTTTAAAATAAAGATCAAAACGATTGGAATTAATATACCATTTATAATTTGAGACCAAATAAGAACTTTAAAAAGGTTAATTTGTGGAAATAAAATAAAGAGCGCACTAAAAAATACTAAGGTTGTGAAAATAATAAAGAAATTAGGGGCTTCTTTAAAAGACTTGTCAACACCGGATTCCCAACCCATTCCTTCACATACATAATAACTAGTTGCTAATGGTAAAAGAGCAGCAGCAAATATAGAGGCATTAAAGAGACCAATTCCAAAAAGAATAGAGGAATGAGGTCCAGCGAATGGTTTCAGTGCGATGGCTGCATCCTTCGCATCCTTAATAGAGACACCGTTTCTATGAAGAGTAGCAGCACAGCAGATAATAATAAAAAGTGTTACAATGGACATTAAACAGCATCCAGCAATAACATCAATTTTAGAATGGATTAAGTTTTTTACGGTTATACCCTTTTCGACAACAGCAGCCTGGATGTAAAACTGCATCCATGGAGTAATTGATGTCCCAATAAGGCCAACAATAAGAGGAATATCAGTCGACTTTAGAGAATTGATATTTGGCATGATAAGAGATTTAGCAACTTCCTCCCAGGGAGGAGATATAATAAAACCAGATACGATATAAGATAGATAAACACTGCATCCAATTAGAAAAACTCTTTCAACTATTTTGTAATCACCTTTAAGAACCAATAACCAAACAAAAAAGGAGCTTATAGGTACAGAAATAAACTTAGATATACCAAAAATTTCTCCAGCTGATGCAATTCCTGCAAACTCAGCCATAGTATTTCCTAAATCAGCTATTATAAGGAGTAAAAGTAAATAAAAGGTTGTTTTTAAACCAAATCGCTCCCTTATTAAGTCAGCTAATCCTTTTCCTGTAACAATTCCCATCCTTGCAGACATTTCTTGAACCATAATAAGAGCTATCGTAATAGGAATAAGAACCCAGATAAGTCTTAACCCAGATTCGGCTCCCACGAGTGAGTATATGGCAATTCCGCCCGCATCGTTATCAATATTTGCTGTAATTAAACCTGGCCCTATGATACTAAATAGGAGAAAAATTTTGGGAATTAAAGAAGATGGCTTCTTTTGACTTTTAATAAAATATCCTTTTTTTCAACTTTTAGTTGAGTAACCAAGGTAAAACATCATCAACAGTCACAAGGCCAAGTAAATGACCTTTATCATTTGTAATTGGAACATTATTCATATTATATTTACTCATATGTTGAGCAATTTCTTTCCAGTGAGTTTGAGGACGAAAAGTCATAGATCCATCTTTCTTCTTCATAAAAGTTGAAATTTTATCATTATCACTTTGGGTTAATAAGTGTTTTAGAGTACAAGTACCAAGTAACGATTTTTTTTCATCAATAATAAAAATGTCGTAAATGGTATCGTATTCTTCATGATCTTTTTTTATTTTTTCTATGATTTGGTATTTTGTATTTTGAGGTGATACTGTAAACATTTCTGTTGTCATTAAGCCGCCAGCTACATTAGGTTTATATTCAAGTAGCTCGTTTATATCGACTTGGAACTCATTATCATCTAAATTTGAAATAATTTCATCTGCTTTTTCTTCTTCTAATTCTTTTAAAATATCAACTGCTTCATCTGTTCCCAAGTTTTCAATTATTTCGGCGACCTTTTTTGGAGGTTTTTCTTTAATAAGTTGTGCCTTAAAATCAGGTTCAATTTCAGATAGTGTCTCTGCGGCTAAATGGTCACCAAGGTTGTTAAAAATCTCATTTCTTCCAAAAGAATCTAAGTCTTCTAGAATGTCTGCAAGGTCAGCGGGATGTATTTCGTTAAGTTGATCATTGCTTAAGTTTAGCTTAACATTTTGTTGTACATTTTTATTTGGAATTGTGTGAACGAACTTCCAGTTAATTAATGCTTCCTCATTAAGGTAGTTAGCCTTTTTATTAAAAAATTTAATGATAGAGTCAATAAAGGGCTCAAACCCAAGCCGTCTTATAATGCTCCTCAGCCCTACGGCAACATTCGTAACTCTAAGAAAAGGTCCAGATTTAATAAACTGAATATCATTAACTCGGACAACCTTTTTTCCACTAGTGTCTACAATCTGTTTATCCAGTATTACTTTACCTAAGCTTGGATAGTCTTGCCTGTCTTTTTGATAAGACTCTTTTAATATATTGGTTTTTTGATCCTTTAATTTTCTGCAAAGTACTCCATCATTAAGTTTAGTTGATTTTTTGACTATAACTTCTTTTGTAGAAAAGCTTTTTATATCCTTCCAGTAGATTGAAAAAAAATTTTTTCTTTTTTTTACCTGTATTGCAAAAATTTCCGGGTAAGATTCTTCAAAATCGACATAAACGTCATTTAAGACACCGAGTCTTTTTCCTTGGTTGTCAAATATTGGTGTCCCTATTGTAGTAGAGAAATCAACCGTAACTTGAGGTAATTTTTGAAAGATACTCATGTTATCTATTCTAATTTAAAAAAACATTTTTTTCTCTAAACTGTAAAATTTTTAAGATTTCCGAGGCTGTATCTTCAAGTGCCTTATTGGTAATATTAAATGTGACCCATTTTTTATTTCTTTTGTAGAGTTCATTTGCCCACTCAAGCTCTTTTATCACATTGGAATTATCCGCATATTCACCGTGAAAACCATTAGCTTTGAGTCGTTCTAGGCGCTTTTTCCTTATTTCCATTAAAGTTTCAGGGTTAATTGTAAGTGCAAAAATTTTTCTTTGATCAATTTCCTCAAGTTGTTTAGGTATCTTTGAGCCATAAACTAAAGGAACATTTGCAACTTTTTTTCCTAACTGGGAAAGGAATACAGAAAGAGGTGTTTTCGAAGTTCTTGATATTCCAATTAATACGATGTCTGCAAGGTGAATAGTATTTAAGCACTTTCCGTCATCATGGTTTAAGGTATACTCCATTGCTTGGACACGTTTAAAATATTCATCATTTATTTCATAAAGGCTTCCTGGTTTTAAATCAGGTTCTTGGTCCAATATATTAGAAAAGGTTGTTAACGATGGACCTAAAAGATCAATGGTCCTGATGGTATAGGCCCTAGCTAGAAGGGAAATTTTTTCTCTAAGTTTTTGGTTTACAATAGTGTAGAGAATTAGATTATGATTTTTTGCGACTTGCTTAAAAATTGAATCAATTTGTTGGTCGGATCGAATATTTTTAAACCTCGTATAGTAGGCATTTGTACTTTTAAATTGAGCCATAATGGCCCTGGAAACAGCAGAGGCCGTTTCCCCTGTCCCATCAGAGATAATGACTATTTTTATCTTCTTCTTTGAGCTAACGGTATTTTGCATAAAGCCTCATGTGTTTTTAATGAGGTTACTTCTCTTATTCAAGGGAGAATTGAGTCATTCGATTAAGGGCTTTTCCCATATCAACAAGAGGATTAAAAGTTTCTTTTTCAAGAACTTTTTTAAAAAAAGTTCTTTGAGACTTTGCAAGTTGTCTTGTACTGATATTAATTCTCTCTAAATATGACTTTTGGCTGTCAAATTTACCTTCAATAAATTGTAGAGTTTCTTTGTACCCAATTGACTGAAGAGGCTTTTCATCTCCTTTGAAGCCTTCTTTAAGAATCAACTTCACCTCATCAACTAGACCTTCTTTTATCATTTGTTTGGTTCTTTTTTCAATAATAATTTGATGTTGATCTTTAGGGATGTCTAGGAAGGAGTGGAAAATTTTCCAATCCTGGGCTCCTCCATCTGAGAAATCATAAGGGTTTTGTGAATCAAGCCTATTTTTTTCAGAAGATATAGGAGTACCAGTTGTTTGGAAAAACTCAGTCGCTCTTATGATTCGGTAACTATCGTTTGGGTGTAAATGTTCATAAGAGTAGGGGTCATGCTTTTTTAAAATTTCCAAAAAAGGAGTAATGCCTTCTGTTTGAAAAAGAATTTCATTTTTTTCTTTTAGTTCCATTGGAATAGTTGGACAATCATACATTCCCTTTATAAGAGAGCGTAAATAAAAGCCACTTCCTCCAACTAAGACTGGGATAATATTATCTTCATGAAGTTTTTGAATAATGGGTATTGTCTTTTTATAATAATCTGATGCATTTAATGGATTAGTTATCGAAGTAATATTAACCATGTAGTGAGAGAATTGTTTCAATTCTTTTGCTGTAGGCTTAGCTGTTCCTATATTTAGCTCATTGTAAAATAAGAGAGAGTCAAAATTAACAATAGCAAAAGGGATGTTTTTTTCTATGCCTTTTTGAATGAGTTCCAAGCTTACTTTTGTTTTTCCGGATGCAGTTGGACCTGAAATGATAATAACTTTTTTCAAGGCTCAATTACCTCTTCTTAAATTGAAATAAGCCCTCAAGGGTTTTTTGATCTAAAAATTTGAAACTACTCTTTTGAGAGGTGTTTTTTAATTTATTACACATCGCTAAAAAAAACTTTTCACTCAGTTCATAGGACGATGAGGGGATGTTTTCAAGTAAAAACTCGCGGTTTTCATGAAAAAAGGATGGATTACCACTTAAGTTATTAATTTTATTTTGATTTGAAAGAAATGAGATGGTCAATATAATAGCTTGAATGAGCTCCTTATAGGGTAATAATTCAAGAAATTGAGGTATTGATCTGAGAATGAGGGTGTCTTCAGCTAGATACTCTAATTCAATTCCAAAATCTTCAAGTGATTGGAGGGTTTTTTTGCTAAAGGTGGGACCCAATACAGAAAATGGTTCACTTATAAGTAAGGGAGACTTTTCTTCATTTTTAAAAGGAAAGTGCACTTTAAAAAAATGGAGGGCATAATCCACAAGGAGCTGTCTTTTATCAACAATAAAAGATGAGCCTTCAGCATCTTTAAAAAGAGAGTACGTAGGGGATAAATAAAAGTATGTATTTTTGTTTTCAGCGAGTGATTCTTCTTGAGAGTATTTATAGCTGAAGTCTTGCCCAAAAGTCGACTCGGTTTGATTTTGGTTTGATGAAAAGTAATCTGTAAATGGGTTAGAGTTTAAATGAGAACTGGAAGTATTATTATCATTTAACTTTTTATTTAAAGAAAAGGTTTCTTTTTTTAGCTCTTGGGCCAGCCCAGAGGATATAAGAGAATAGATGAGAGAGCTTTTTAAAAACTTGATTTGAGTTTTTCTCGGATGGACATTTATATCCATATGATTTTGAGGAAGCTTAATCTTAATAAGGTAATGACCAGTTGTCCCTTCCTGCCATAAAGAAGACATCGTCCTCAAAATAAGAGCATGTATTGTTTTGTCCGCAAAGAAACGATTATTTGCAAAAAGAAATTGGCATTTGTGGGAGTTTCCTTTTGTAGATATCTTTGAAAAATATGCTTCTAGAGAATAATTATCGTAAGAGAATTCTAGTTTTTTAATTTCTTGGTTTGAGCTACTTCTTTTAAAAAAAACTTTCTGGACTCTTTTCAAATAATTTTCAGAGTTAACGGCATTATAAATTTCCTTATCTCCAGAATCGAAGGAAATCTTAAATGTTGTCTGAGGAGAAGAGAGTAGGAATGACTGGATTATTTTCCTGATTGCATTTTTTTCTGAGTTTTTGGATTTAATAAACTTAAGTCTAACTGGAGTATTATAGAAGAGGTCCTTAATGGAAAGGGTTGTCCCTTGTTTCTCGTTAGAGACTTGGTGGTAAGTCTCTTGTTTTGAACCATTGATTACAATCTTTCCACCCATTCCATTATTTTTCGCTGTTTTGCATATGAGTCTAGAGATACTACTAATGCTGGCAAGGGCTTCTCCTCTAAAACCAAAACTTGACAGGTTATAAAGGTCATCAAGGTTATTAATTTTTGAGGTCGCGTGGCGACAAAATGCATAGGGGAGCTCTTCGTAGCTCATGCCTTTTCCGTTATCTTTTATACTTATGAGTTCTAATCCATTTTCAATAATATGGACCTCAATTTCAGTAGAGTCTGCATCAAGTGAGTTTTCTATAACCTCTTTAATGAGTGAAGCGGGCCTTTCTATGACTTCACCCGCTTTGATCTGGTTAACTAAGAACTCGGGGAGAAGATTTATTGAGCAAGTTTCATGTTCACTAGTTGAATGATCGGTAATTCTCATGATGGGATGCTTTATAAAGTCTATTTGTTAGTGTCATATGGTACACTCTAGTCTCTATAAAACTTAACTTGATTTCGTCCACCTTTTTTTGCTTGATAGACTGATTCGTCTGCCCTTTTAAATAGGTCTGTTCCCGTTTTTACGCCTTTTCTATAGTCTGCGAGTCCAATGGAAGCAGTCACAGGCATTTCTTTGCCTTCGTAGATAAATTGATGCTTTTCAATAAGAACTCTTAGTCTTTCCGCAATTTCAAAGGAGTTTTTTATGTTTGTTTTTGGCAACAAAATAACGAACTCCTCTCCGCCGTAACGAGCAAAGATATCGAGTTCTCTCACTCCATTAGCTCTTATGAGTTCCGCAAGTTCCTTTAAAACAAAATCCCCTGCATCATGGCCAAAATTGTCGTTAAGGTGCTTGAAGTGGTCCAAGTCGAAAATAATGAGGGAGAGTGGGTTTCCTGTTGTTTTACAATTGCCTATTTCATTTTCCAGAGCTTTGTTAAAATAAGATTTGTTAAAGCATCCAGTGTGCTTGTCTGTATTAGCTTCTTGCTTAAGTTTATCGTAGGTGAGTCTTTCAGGGTCTCCTTTGGGTAGATATTTCAGAGCAATACTACCAATTTTAATCATATCCCCTTTTTCAAGGGTTGTTGGTCCGCTAATTTTTTTATTGTTGACGAAAGTGCCATTCTTGGACCCTAGATCTTCTATGACAACCGTATTTTCCTCCATGACAATTTTAAAATGATTTCTAGAAATTCCACCAAACTCAAGCTGAATTTGATTATTTGAATTTCTTCCAGCGGTAATTTCGTTTTCTAGAAGGTCAAAAAGAGTTCCATTAAGATCTCCACCCACGATTAAGAGGGCCGGAGGTTGATTTTTAGCTTCGCTTTCTGCGCTTCCCAAAGCTGATTTGATATCTTTAAGAACAATAGTTGAATCATCGGCCATTATAGTACCTTTGTCTAAGCAATTATTTAAGTTAGAGTTTTCAGCTTGGCTTTTATGGTATCACTTGGCTTAATTAGAACAAAGAGGATAGAACTTTCCTAGAAATAGCAAAGTGTCTATCCTCAAAATTTGTGAGGGAATTGAGATTAACTTTCTTCTTTTCCTAAAAGGGTTTTTGCAATAATCATGATCATAATTTCGTTTGTTCCAGCGCCAATTTCATTAAGTTTATTATCTCTCAAAAACCTCTCTACAGGAAATTCTCTACTATAGCCATAACCACCATGAAGTTGAATGGCATCAAGAGCGATTTTTGTGGCCATCTTAGGAATCGCAAGTTTTACCTGGGCTGCAATCAAAGGACCCTTTTTTCCTTGATCATATTCTTTTGCAACTGAGTAAAGAAAATGTTTCATCATTTCAGTTTCTGTCGACATTTCTGAAATCATTTTTTGAATGAGTTGGTAGTCACCAATTCTTTTTCCAAACTGTTTTCGTTCTTTTGCATATTTAACACATTGATCTACACAAGACCTGGCGATGCCAAGTGAAATACCTGCTATAGTGATACGTTCAATCTCTAGGTTCTGCATCATGTGGTAGGTAGAGTCACCTTCATTACCAACTCTAGAGCTTAGCGGGACTCTGCTTTTATCAAAAACAAGTTCACCAGTAGGTGAAGCCCTCATACCCATTTTGTGAATAGGTTTCCCTACAGTGAACTCATTATTATTTTTGTCTAGAATAAAAGTTGTAAGGTTCTTTTTCTCAGACCCTGTGCGGGTATAGATATAGGCTATATCAGAGTATTGTGCATTGGTGATCCACATTTTAGTACCATTAATTTCGTACTCATCTCCAATTTGTTGAGCTTTCGTTTGAATTCCTATCGCATCTGAACCATTTTCAGGTTCACTCATACCCATGCAGCCGATATGTTCCCCGGAAATTAATTTTGGGAGATATTTTTCTTTTTGCTCTTCGCTTCCATTTTGCTGAATGTTATTGACGCATAAGATGCTATGAGCAAGGTAACTTAGGGTTGATGAGGCACATACTGCTCCAAATTCTTCCATAACAATAGTAGCTGCTGTAGCCCCTAAGCCTGAACCACCATATTTAGGGTCAGCTGTTATACCTAGGAGGCCAAGTTCGCCCATTTTTTTAAAAGCTTTGAGGTTAAAGGTTTCCTTTTCATCATGTTCTTGTGCGTAAGGAGCTAATTCGTTTTGCGCAAAGTCACGACAGACTTTCTGCAACTCTTTTTCTTCATCAGTAAAAAACCACATGCTTTAACCCTTTCTTGATGGAATTTGATTATTTAAATGTCCTGAATCTACCCTTCAACCCTAAGAATGACAACTTTACATCATTGAAATCGAAAGGGTAAAATTTTCTTTGGTAACGTCTTGTGAGGTATGAATTTTGTCATTGATGACACCTGTACTTAAGGAAGAAGACACTATATTTCCTGGAGAAGGATGGTTTTTCTACTGGAAGACTTCGCCCTCTTTATGGGAAGAGAAGGTAAAGAGTTGTCTCTCGAGGTACCTCATCTGTCCCATTTTTTGGGGACATCATGTCACCTCAGAAAATAAATTTGATTTTGGAGAAGCCGTTCCGGAAACAGATCTGAAAAAGTTAACTGATATTGCATCGCGTTTTGAAAAGGAAGTCATCTTCTTTCTGCCTTTAGGGCCAGCTCCCTTTTTACCTAACGGTGGAGTTCCCTCATCCATTTCAAGGTATTTCTCTTCTAATGGAAGGGGAATGACTCTTAGCGCTGTTGATTCTAGTGGAAACATCAATAAAATGGTGTCCTTTTTTGACCATCGTATATTTCATGCCTACTCAAACTTTATCACTACTTTAGGTAATTTTTTTGAATCAAATGGAATAGAGGCAAATGTCTTTGGCGTTGAAAGCTATTACTATGAAGAAAATCAGACAAAAGACTATATGGAAGACTACTCAAGGGTTTTTGAGGAAGCCTTCGCACGTTATTTAAACGAGCCAACAAACAGAGAAAAAGTCGAGGAATTAAAAAAACTAGAGGATGATCCTGAAAAAATAAGGGCTTTGGCCAAGCTTAACTTTTCTAATTCAATAAAAGAATTATATCGAGGCTTGGCCGAGGATGCTTTGGGAACTTTTTGGGAAGGTAAAATAGAGTATGTGTTTTTAGGAGGGGGGACAAAGGACCTTGTTTCAAGGATATTTGATATTGAGGACTCAGAAGTCTACTCGAAGCAGCTTTTTAAAAGTTTAAGTATCAGGTTAACGCCTTCCTCTATCCTTCTACCTTTTGGGCTAAAATCAACATTACTCAGGAAACAGTTCTTAGACATTGTGGAAAACTGCCTTAATTTTCAGAATTTTGGTAAAAAACTATTTTGTGAAAAAGGGGAATCTTTTTATTTAGCTCATCACTCATTTGAGCTTTTTTATGGACTGGATGAAGGTCGTAATTGGGATAAAATGAGCCTCTTGCCCTATATCCGAAGCATTTATCCATATACTTACAAATTAAAGAGTTTGGAGGACTTAATTTTTTCTGAGGATATTGATTACAATCAAAAGGTTATTTTTGTTGAAGGAAAAGGTTTAACTAAGAAAATTTTAAATTTTATTTTAAGAATATTTATGAATGGTGGAAATATTGTATTAAACACCAAGGGTCTTAATGATCAGTGTAAGAAAAGGCTTGAGCTCTTCATTTTAGAAAATGGAATTGAGTCAGAAAAAATCAACTTTAAATGTTCCTTAGAATATATGTCATTGGGAGATGGCAAATTTATTATTTTGAATGGAAATGAATTAGAGGAAAATTCTCAAAACCAGCTTCTGTTTTTTTGGGAAAGAGTTTTGAATATCTTTGATTGTAAACACCCAAAGTTCAAAGGAGCTGATGACTTACTCTTCTTTTGGAAATATAGAGAGACTAACTCAATGGATTTAAACTTTGAAGAAATTCGAAGGCTTTCAGTTTATAACCCGACCAGTTACAAGAAGAAAGTGAAAGTTTGTTTAGAAAAAAGTTTCTCTCTTATTAAGCTTCTTGATCAGGGTGGTGTTCAAGTATCTACACAGCCTTATCAAATTGAAATAAAGCTATCACCAGGAGGTTTTCTTTCTTTAGACCTAGGTGTTTATTCGTAATTTTTTGGGGGTCCAATGAATGAGCAAGAGGATATGGGTGTCTCTCTGCTAGAGGAAAACAAACTATTTGTCGTCTACGATTATGAGTCGGGTCGGAAGGAAAACTACTCGGGAGGCGGTGAAAAAGTATTTATTTTTCATTGTTTAAATAAATTTGGTTACCTGGACGATACAGTTATTAAAGATAACTTTGATAAGATAGGACATAAACTTAATGTCAGTTATTTAAGTAAAAAAATGATAGGACCATTTTCAAATAACTCAGAACTAGAAACCTGCCTTGAAAAGTTTGTGAATGTTCATGATTACAACGGAATCATCCTACTTTCTTTAAGTGAGTTTAACGAGGTTCTAATCACAGCCAAGGATATTCAAGAGACTAGGAAAGGTCTTTTAAAAAAGGGGAAACTCCTACTTTCTTCCAAAAAAAACGCTCCTGGAAGATCTTTGATGAAAAAAATCTTTGGTTCATAGCGGATATCTAAAAAATCAATTTTAGAAGCTTATTTTTTGGTTCTTTTCCACTATTTTTTTCAAATTGTAAGGTTTTAAGTGTCAATTTAAGGCCTTTTTTTTCAATGCTCTTGATCTCTTAGGAACAAGCTAGTAAGTCTGAGTTCTAATTAGGTTCGGCTTTTTTAAGTTCTTGCTATAAATAAGTTTTATTTCTAAGGATCAGTTTTGAAGGTAAAAAAGAGCCTCTTTTCTTTTTCCCTTGAAGAGATGAGAGATTACTTAACAGAAAACCAATTTTCCCGATTTAGTGCAGATCAAATTTTTAATTGGGTATACAAAAAGTTTGTCTTTGATTTGGAGGGGTGGAGCAATGTGTCCAAAAAGATCAAGGAGCACTTTTTAGAGAATATAGATTTATCGTTACCTAAAATTGTTTGGAATGGTTTGTCTGAGGATGGAACAAGAAAGTTTTTAACAAGATTTTCTGATGGTCAAACTGTAGAGAACGTTGCGATACCTGGCAAAGATAGGCTAACAATTTGTTTGTCTTCACAAGTTGGCTGCGCAATTGGCTGCGTTTTTTGTCATACAGGCACTATGGGACTTAAAAGGAACTTGGGAAGTGGCGAAATCATTGGTCAGTTTTTATCAATTACAAAATGGCTCAAAGAAAATGTTGGGGATGATGTTAGGTTTACTAATGTTGTTTATATGGGACAGGGTGAACCACTTCACAACTTTGCTAACGTTAAGCAGGCAACAAAGTTACTTTTAGAGGATAAAGGTATTGGCTTAGGCCAGAGAAGAATAACTTTGTCTACTTCAGGTTTGGTTCATCAAATTGAAAAGTTAGGTGACTTTCCGCCAGTCAATATTGCTATATCTTTGCATGCGTCGCATGATAATATACGAACAGAGCTCATGCCAATTAACAAAATTTATGATTTAAAGAGGCTTTTTAGTGCCATAAAAAAGATACCTCTTAAAGCTTATAGAAGAATAACCTATGAGTATATCTTGATAGATGGGCTGAATGACCGATTGGAAGATATTGAAGGCTTAGATCACTTATTGAACTCTAGAGAATCAAAGATTAATATTATTCCTTTTAATGAATACCCTGAGTCTGCTTTCAAAAGACCTTCGCCAGAAAAAATTAGATGGTTTCAAAAAGAACTCTTAGATAGGGGTTATATAACGACTGTTCGAGTTACGATGGGACAGGATATCTTAGCTGCATGCGGACAATTAAAAAGTGAGCTAGAAAAGCCCAATCTCTGGAAAAAAGAACAAATAATGGCTTAACAGCTCCCTCCAACAATTTTACGAAACTACCTATTTATGGGATTATCAAAAGTATCTATGCTCAATTTTTTTGTGGGAGGTCGTTTCCGTGTCTGAGTCAAAAAATAGGGGAGTTATTGGTATTCTCCTTATGGTCTTTATTTTCTTTGTCATTCTTATGATTTTTGCCTTTTACACGGTGAATGCATTTAAAAAGAGCAACTTTGATAATCAATTTATGAATACGGGTAAAGAATCTATTGCCGTCGTTGAGATAAATGGTCCGATAATCACTTCAAAAGATACAATCGAAAGACTACATCAAGCTGAGAAGGATAAGAGGTATAAGGCAGTTATTGTGAGAATTAATTCTCCTGGAGGACCGGTTGCACCTACTCAAGAAATTTATCAAGAAATAAGAAGAATTGATGAGAGTGTTAAGCCTGTCTACACAAGTTTTGGCTCTATTGCAGCCAGTGGTGGCTATTATGTCGGGACTGCAGGAAGAAAAATATTCTCTAACCCAGGAACTTTAACAGGTTCAATCGGTGTTATTTCTCAATTTGTTGATCTATCCAAACTTCTTAAATCATTCAAAATAAATCCTTATATAATTAAAGCTGGAAAATATAAAGACTTGGGTCAACCGACTAGGGCTTTAACTAAAGAAGAAAAAATTATAATGAAAAAGCTCCTTAAGAACGTCCATAAGCAATTTGTTAATGACATTCTCAAAACAAGAAAAGACAAGATTAAAGGTAATATTTGGCAATATGCCCAAGGGCAAGTGTTTTCTGGGGAAGAAGCTGAAAAGTATGGTTTAGTAGATGAATTGGCTGGCTTATGGGATGCCGGGAGAAAAATTCATAAAGAGCTAGGAATTAAATCTCCTTTCGGACTTAAATTTATAAAAAAGAAGAAAAAGCTATCTTTAATGCAGCTTGTAGAAGGACTTGATGATGTTGCAAAAGGTATGACTTCAAACCTTCTTTCTCAAGCTGTTCCAATGTTTCTTTATAAGCAATAGGTAGAGAGAGGGGGGCTTCTTTGGAGCATTTTTTAGGTTGGTTGCAAGGTAATTTACTAACTGTTTTTTCAGTGGGTGTTACCTTGGTCCTGATTTATCATTATTTAATTGAGAAGGAAAATAGCGTTAAGCTTTCTAAGCGCTATCGAAGTAGTATTTTTGAGGCACAATCTCAGATTTTTTTGAATGCTTCACATTATCTAATTTCGGGTAATAAAGACCTTGCAATTAAAGAGTTTTTGAATGCTGTTGATCTTAATAGAGAAACGGTAGAAACCTATTTTGCTTTGGGAGAACTTTTTAGGAGTAATGGTGAGATAGAAAAGGCCATAAGTGTCCACAGGTCTTTGATAGCGAAGGAGTCTATGAACGAACAAATGAGACTTCGTGCACTTAAAGAGCTTGCAAAAGACTTTGATAAGGGAGGTTTTGTTGATAAGGCCATCGAGACTTATAAAGATGTTCTAAAGATTAACCGAGACCAAGAAGAAATAATCCTCTCTTTGTGCCGGATCTATGAGGATATTGAAGAGTGGGAGCAAGCTTTAAACTACCGGATACTTCTTTCAAAAATAGGTAGAAAAAACCAGTCAGAGACTATTTCCCATATTCTCGTTCAAAAAGCTAAAAGCCACCTTGAAAAGGGTGATATAAGCCAATGTAATGAAGATTTAGAATTGGCTTTTCGGTATGCACCTTCTGTTTCTGCAAAAATTTTGAGGCTAAAGCTCTATTTAATTGGGGGCCATATAGATTTAGCGAAATCTCTTTTTTTTGAATTACTTCAGGAAAATCCAATATACTCGTCATTTATTTTTGTATCCTTGGAAGAGGGAGTTAAAACGAAGGGATTTAAACAAAACCACTATAGAGAGTGCCTTAAACTTATTTGGGAGTTTTTTCTTAAAATTAAAGACAATGATCTAACCCCTTCTCCATCTGTTATCTTGTCCAAAGTCAGGCTTCTGAAAGAGAAAGATCAATTTGATAATGCTTATGAAATATTAAAAGCGAGCTTTAAATCTGAGGAGAATCAATCTCAGGTCATGAAAATTGAGTATTTAAAGCTTCTTATGGACCTGGGTAAAAATGAAGAGTTTTTAGTGGAGGTTAAATCCTTTTTTGATAGTCTTCAACAATCATTAACAAGACACTTTTGTAAAAAATGTGGATATAATTCTGACAATGTTTTTTGGCGTTGCCCTCAATGCCATGAATGGGAGACGATACAATTTAGATGGAAAATTTAGTAGGACGTTAAGGATGATAAAAGTTTTAATGATTCTTCTTTCTCTTTTTACCTATGAAACGAAAGCTGATGATTTTTTTATAAAGAAAAATTTTGTCATATTAGGTCAAAATCCCGTACCTAGTACGAACCCCATTAGTATTTTAAGTTGTGGTAATAAGGTGACAGTTATCCCTCGAAAAAATCAAATATCAAAAAAATGGAGCTTTGTTAGAGTCGGTTCTTTTGAAGGCTACATAAAAGAACAATTTTTAGCGAAGAAAAAACCACAATGTTTCGAAGATAGATTTCCAAAATTTCATAATAGCTTTAGAATAAAATTATCAGAGATGTATTACTGGGCAAGGTTAAATCATCAGATTCTGGAAAATAGCCCTGAGTGAGGCAAGGTTTGAAATGATAGGCTTTTTGAAAAAAATTTCTTTACTCACAGTATTTCTTTTCTCTTCTATAGAGGTCTTTGGTCAAGAAAAGACTCTCGATGAAAAAAAGGCTGAATTATTGGACTTTCAGTCTATAAGAAACATTTTAAAAAATGACAGTTTAGAAAAGATCGTAGAAAAAAAGAGAAAGGCGTTAGCAAATACAGTAGTTAAAAAAGAGAAAAAGATAGAGAAATCATTCTTGGTTCCAACAGAAGATGAAATATGGAATTTTATCTCTGAGTATTGGATTGTTTTGAATGCTCAAAAGCTAAAATGGGACTTTAAAAAACCTCACTACGGTGTTGTGAGTCATTTTGAGGCGTTTTTAGAGAAAATGGGTTTTTTGGAAAAAAAATTTAAAATACTCATTTTAGATACGTCTTTAGTGACTCATTTTTCTCTTCCTGCAAACAAAAACCACTCCTTGTTTTTATTATCTTTGCCATTTATGAGGACTCTTGATCTTACAAAACAAGAGATTTCAGTTCTTCTTTTCGAAGATTTTATAAGGTTGAATAAAGGTTATTTTCGAGATTTTGTAAGTTTGAAAGAGTTTAAAGCTTTATTGGGTTCTAATTTTAAGAAGGGAAAGCTAAAGACAGAAAGCTTTTTCAAAGTTCATAAAAGATTTGATCAATTTATTTTCAATAAAGGCTTCAGCTTTCAGCAACAATTTCTTGTAACTAAAGAGGTAGCTAGGCTTTTAAAAGGTCACCCAGAATACTTGTCAGTATATATGAACCTTTTGAAAAAGATTGATTATCTTATAAAAACAAGGAAGGAGTATAAATCCTATGTGAATATATATCCTTCACCAGAATTGCAACTTAACTGGTTAAAAAGTGAAAACTCTAAGATATAAATTATGACGACAGAAGCAAAAAATAATATTCTTATAAATTTCATATATTACTTATTTTTTAATATTTTGGTTTGGTTTACTCACCTATTCTTTATTTCGGTATTTACATTCTTTCACTTTATTTTGGACCATCCAGTAAACGTGATAGAGAACTGGATATATTATAATGGCTGGGAGGTGATAGCTATCACAAAGATAGTTGCTTTTCTTATTGTTTTAAAGTTTGTTAATTTGAAGAGCTTCTCAAAAGAGCCACTAAGAGACATGATAGTAGAGGGCTTTGTCTTACCGAGAAAAGAGTTTTTAGTTGTTATAATCTTTTTTATAACATCTGTTATTTTTTTGGGTAATCCTCTCGCCGTGGGTGGTCCAGACTTTAATTTTGGTAAAACTGTTTTTTCTTTTTTTTGTTTTTTATTATTTTTTCTAATTGATATTTTCACTCTTAACTCAATAGAAAGAGTCTATCCCATAAAGCCAAGCCATTCCATTATAAAACCTTTGGTAATGCCCTTAATTTTCATGTTGTTTACAAAGTTTTCCTTTGGGTTAATTTTAGATGTAACGACATCAAATCAAACTATTGTAGGTAAAGGAATTTATCTTATTTTTTATATACACTTTTTCTTTATTTTATTTTTAGATTACTTGGAAGGAATGAATTGGAGTTATGCATTTATATACTTGTTTACGTTTGCCGCACCTCTAAACTCACTTTTTGGTTTTGATCCTGTTTGGGGTGAGAATTTTTCATTATACAAAATGAGAAGCACATTTTCTCTTCTTGATATTTCTCTTTTATTTTTAGTTGGTTTTGTTTACTTATTTTTAAAGAGAAAGAAAGAGAGAGAGGCACATTCAACTTATCAGGGATAAAAAAGGAGATGAGATAAAATGTCATCTGTAGAAATGGATATTTTCAAAATTATTTTAGAATCTGGATTAGTCGTAAAATCTGTATTCATTATTCTTGTTCTTTCTTCAATTATCTCCTGGAGTATAATTTTGAAGAAGAAAAGGCTTTTGTCTCAATTAAGAGATAATGACTTGGAGTTTTTAGATGTTTTTAACCAATCGAAATCACTAAAAGAAATTATGTATAAGGCAGAGTTGATGGACTTTTCACCTTCAAGGGCCATTTTTATTGAGGGCTATAACGAGTTAAATAAAATTTTAGATGTTTCAGATAGGAGTCATTTCAATACCTATGGTTTTAGTTCCATTGAAAGGTCTATTGAAAATGGGATGAATGAATCAAACAAAAGATTAGAGGCTTTGCTCTCTACATTGGCGAGTATTGGTTCTGTGTCCCCTTTTATTGGGCTTTTTGGAACTGTATGGGGAATAATAAACTCTTTTACAGGCTTGGCTGGAGGAGGTGGTAGTTTAGAGAGGGTTGCTCCTGGGATTGCGGAAGCCTTGGTTGCAACTGCTGTGGGTTTAGCCGCAGCTATACCTGCCGTTTGGTTTTACAATTACTTTACCAAGGAGAATGCTAATGCAAGGGGTGAGATGGAAAACTTTGGTAGAGATTTTTTAAATTTAATTGAGAGGACTCTTTCTAGTAAAGGGCGTAAAAATTAGTAATTTTAAAAAGTGAGTGGAATCAAATGGGATTTGGGGGAAATAAAAGAAATCAAATGATGTCTGAAATTAATGTGACACCTTTGGTTGATGTAATGCTCGTACTTCTTATCATTTTTATGATCACAACTCCCTTGATGCTAAATGATATAAAGCTGAAATTACCAAAAACGAAAAGAGTAAGTTCCTTAAGTTTAAGTAAAGAGCAAATTATTGTTTCAATTACAAGATCTGGTAACTTCTATTTGGGAAAACTTCCTATCCAGAGAAGTAGACTACTTACTGAGGTCCAAAAGTCTCTAGAGAAAACAAAAGCAAAGAATGTTTTTATAAGAGGTGATTATGGACTCAAGTATGGTGTCATAGCCCAGGCAATGAGTGATTTAAAATCAGGAGGGATTTCAAATATTTCATTAGTAACAGAAATAGAAAAAAAGAGATAGGTCTTCTAGAATGAATGGATCAGTAACATTAGACTTTAAAGATGAGTTAGCTGAAGAGGAAGGATTATTAGGCAACTTTTTTTACATTTCTTGTCTTTCGCATATAGCGGTGGTCGTTTTATTTTATTTATATAATTCATCTTTTTTTAGATTCAAGGAAAAAGATCAGAGTCTAATGAAGTCTTTCGTTCGAGTGGATGTTGTTTCAATGCCGACTTTGACTATTAAGGAGCTTAAATCACTAAAGCTGGATAGAAACTTTAAAAAAAGTAAGGCGAAAGATTTAAATAGAACTGAAAGCAAACCTAAAGTTAAAGAGTTTAAAGCCCATAATAGTGTTCAAAAAGGAATTCCTAGTAAGGTTGAGAAATTAAAAGATGATTTGATTTTTAAAGAAAAGTCTAAGGCAAAGCTTAAGGAGTCCAGCAAAAAGATTAAGGAGAGAAAAGTAGATATAGTGGAAAGAATTTCAGAAACACCAAAGGATAATGTTTTAGATTTAATAAAAAATCTAGGTACAAAGAAGGTAAAGGTTTTAAAAAGATCAAGAAAAAGGGAAAAAACAAATAACGGGTTGGGCGTAAATTTAGGTCGAAAAAATTCTAAAATTATAAAAAACCTTTTGATTGAAGGAAATAAAATAAGCAAGGGTGAAAACCTTATTGAGGGTAAGACTTTATTAAGAGAGGAAGAGACCCTTCAAATTATAAATGATTATATTTCAAGGGTAAGGCAGTCGGTAAGATCTTATTGGAAATTACCAGAATATCTTAAGGAAAATAAGGAATATCGTTGTAGAATCCAAATATTTATTTCTGACGATGGAAGCTTGATGAGTCTTAACGTTATAGAAAGAAGTGGTAATGAAGAATTTGATAAAAGGGCTTTGCAAACTGTTGAAATGGCTGCACCTTTCCCACCAGTAGATCCTTTGATTAGAAAAAGAGTTTTGAATGGAGACCTAATATTGGGTTTCCCACTTTAGCTTCCAAAGAGGTAATTTGATGAAAAATACTCTATTGCTCAGTTTTGTTTTTTTATTTTTCCCTTTTGGACTTAGTTGGGCTTCAAATGGTCAAATGATTATTGAAATTGGAGAGGCTGCTTTAGATAAAAAGAAAATTATTTTTCAAAGACCTTATTTAGCTGAGAAGTTTGATGTCTTTGAAGCAAAATTAATTAAAGAATTTCATTCTATTTTTTCAAATGATTTTAGCTTTTATAAAAAAAAGTTTTTTATTATCGACCCAAAAAATGAACCAGTTTCTGATTTTGATGATAAAAACTTTGAATTATGGACCAATAGGCAATTCAAGTTTATTACCCGTTATTTATTCACAAAAAATATAAAAAAAGGTGCGATAAACTTTAAGGTGGAGCTTATTGATACTTACAATAAAGAAATTCTTTTAAGCGAGAAAGGGCATTTCTTTTCTAGAAACCTTAGAGAAAAAGCTCACGCATTAACTGATTTGATTTTTCAAAAGATAGAGAAGACTCCTTCTATTTTCAGGTCAAAAATTATTTTTGTTTCAGATATGATGTCAAAAGGCAGAAGAAAAATTAAGGAGCTTTTTAGTGTAGATTTCGATGGAAGAAACTTAAAAAGGTTAACTCACCACAAAGGCATTGTTATCTCTCCTTCGGTTTCCTCTGATGGGAAAAAAGTTCTTTACACCCTAATAAGAACGGGTAAAGGTCGTAAAAATCTTAATTTGTATTCTATGAACTTAAAAAACCGCAGACATAGAATCATTAGCTCCAGAAAAGGAATAAATTCTGGTGCGATATTCACTTCTGATGGTCGTAAAATTATTCTTACCTTGAGCCATACGGGCAATGCTGAAATCTATGAAATTAATTTATCCAACCAGAGGTTGCGGAAAATAACACATCACTTTGGAGTTGACGTAGACCCGGATCTTTCAAAGGATGGGAAAGTCCTAACCTTTTTATCGAGTAGATCAGGAAAGGCCATGATTTATCTTGCAGACCCATCTGGAAAAGAGAAAAACGTAAAAAGGATAGGCTTTGTTGGACAATTCAATGCAACACCAAGGTTTTCTCCAGGAGGAAATGAAATAGTTTTCTCTTCTTGGATGGACAATAGCTTTGATATTTTTAAAATAAAAAAAGATGGCAGCCAAATTTATAGATTAACAAAAAACTTTGGGTCTAATGAAGAGCCGACCTTTTCTCCGGATGGAGAGTTTATAGCATTCAGCTCTTTGAAACTCAGAAAAAGGAAGAGATTATCTGTCCAAAATATATACATTATGGACAGAGATGGAGGAATAAAAGGACAGATAACGAGTAATATTGGCTACTGTACAACTCCTAGATGGTATAACCCCCCGAAAATTTGAGCTTTGTGTCAAAAAAGTGATCACTTGAGTCTTTTTGTCTTGTAAAAAATACTGACACGTTGTATTATTTACAAATACTGCATCGCGCACCGTAAGGAGAAAGGATGAAGGATCAATTAAATAAAAATTATTTCAGCTTAGAGAACCTCGAATCATTTTTATTTTCCACTTTGGACGAAAAAGTTTTTTTTGAAAAACTATCATCCTTTTTAATTCAAGAAATAAAAGTCGATAGGGTTCTTTCTTATTATCTTCAAGATGGTGGGGAAACTCTTAAACTGATCGCTGCAGCGGGGAAAAAAGGAAGAGAGCCAAAGCCAACTCTTGTTAATCAAGGAGCTGGTGCTTGTGTAATTAGAACGAAGAAGCCTTATTTTTCTAATAATGTTTCTAGAGACCCAGTTTTTTGTAGTGAGTTGAAGGAAGGACTTGCTTCTGAATTATGTGTGCCAGTACTTCACGAAGGGGTTGTTATGGCGACACTTCACTTTCAAAATTTTTCGAAAGGCTTCTCTTTTGATGAAGAATGTCTTTCTTCAGTAAATGAAATTATTCGAAAAATAAGCAAGCCTCTTTCAAATATGAAAATGTATTTAACTGCTAAGCTTTTGAATGAATCTCTTTTAAAGAAAATTGAAATTCAGGAAAAGAAAATTCAGGACAAAGATAGCAGCCAGGTAAGCAATCCCTTATTTAAGGCAGAGGATAAAAAAATAATTGCAAACTCTGATAAAATGTTAAAAGTTCTGAGTTTGGCAGAAAAACTATCTTATACTGATATTAACTTTCTTATTAAAGGTGAGAAAGGTACGGGTAAAGAGTCAGTCGCGAAAAGAGTTCATTGTAAAAGCTCAAGAAAAGAAAAGCCGTTTGTTACCGTTGACTGTAGCTCTTTAAGCTCACTTGATTTAAATAATAGGTTGTTTGGGCTGGATAAGCCTAAGGGCGAAAAAGGGAATAGTTTCCAAAAGGGACTTCTTGAAATCGCCGACGGTGGAACTCTTCTCCTCAAAAACGTTGAAAGATTAGATGAGGATATTCAATGCAAACTCAGTCACTTTTTGAAAGAAAAAATGGCTTATCGTATAAACGGAAGGTCACCTTTTTCATCAAATGTTAGAGTTATTGCAACGACTAATATAGATTTAGACCAAGAAGTTTTTTCTAAGCAAACCTTTAAAGAAGACTTGTTCTATAAATTGAACACGTTTACTCTTGAAGTTCCAAGCTTGAAGGAAAGAAAAGAAGACCTGCCTTCATTAGTAGGACATTTTCTGTCTACAAAAGAGTTTATGGTAAACGGGGAAGAAAAATCCTTGTCTCCAAGAGCAATGAGCAAGCTAGCTCAACATATTTGGCCAGGTAATGTATCTGAGCTCCAAAGTGTATTAAAGAAGAGTATTTTGATGACTCAAAGCGGTATAGTCGAAATCTCTCACCTCCCTGAATTGGCAACGATGGACATAGATTTAGAGGATAAGGATAAGGAAGAAGAAGTATTCGTAGAAATGACTTTAGGTGATCTTGAAAAGAAGCATATTTGTAGAACTCTGAGCTTTCTAGGCGGTAATAAAACAAAGACAGCAAAAACTTTGGGAATTACTGTAAAGACTCTTTATAACAAGCTGCATAGCTATGGAATGATTACTTCGCAGAGTTAAATGGAATGAATGAAAAAAAAACTTTATAATCTTGTTTTAAAATTATAAGACTAAGGGAGATAAATAATGAGCGAGGAATTAATGTTAGAGGAAAATAAAGAAAAGAAAACTCCCCAGGAAAACTTCATTACGCTTAGAAATTTTAGAAAGTCACCAGAAGTTGAAAATTTCTACAGGTTCATAAGTGAAAACGATTTGAGAAGGGAAGCTCAGATGATCTTAGAGGTTATCACTTCAAAAATAGCTCAAAAAAAGAAGAAGAAATCAAGAAAGATCCAATAAAAATACAAAAAGACACCCAATAAAGAAGACTCTGTTAATAAACCTTTCCGAGTCTTCTTCTCATGCATTTTATAATTGTCCTATCTTAACTGGTAAAAAATAAAACTAAACTATTGAGTTGTTATAGACGAAAGAGCAACGTATGAATAGTTCTCAGAAAATACGAAGAGTTTTTGACCCAATTTACGGATTTATTAGTTTAACCCCTGTTGAATGGGAGATCATACATTCTCCTTTTTATCAAAGGTTAAGGTGGATTAAACAACTTGGTTTCTCCTTCTATCTTTTTCCGGGGGCAGAGCACTCCCGCTTTGGCCATTCAATTGGTGTTATGCATAATGCACATAAGATACTTGAGTCATGCGGAAAAAGTGTTCCTGAAAGGGATCTAATGTCTTCAACTCCGAAGAATAAGGACGTTGAGTTTCATCAGGCAATAAGGCTAGGTGCTTTAATGCACGACCTGGGAACTTTTATGTTCTCACATACAACGGAGATGGCCTACATAAAGTTTGGTGAAACAACTAAAATAAAAAATGGGAAAGGGCTTGCTGATAACCATGAACATTTAGGTTCTTTTATAATTAAAAATACAGACTTTAGAAATGGCATAACGAATATTCTTAAACAGTATGGGCATGATCCTCAAAAGATATCAAATTTAGTTAAGGGAAATTCACCAAGTGTATTGGCCAACCAAATACTCCACTCGGAGGTTGATTGTGATAGAATGGACTATCTGTTAAGGGATGCCCATTATACTGGATTGAAATATGGTACTTACGATAGGCATTACCTCCTTCATCACTTCAAAAAGGAAACTGTGAGTGGACAGGAAATACTAACTATCAAAGAAAATGCAGCTCATTGTGTGAGTGACTTTCTTTCCTCTAGATTTAATTGGTACTCTCAAGTTATTAGGTCTCCCAGGGGAGCTAAATATGATGCTATAGCAGAAAAGATTTGTTTTCATCTGTTGGAAGCTGGTGAAATATTCAAATATAGTGATTTGCTGAATCTGATCGTCGATTCACCCGAGTTCTTTTATCAGTTTAATGATAGCTACTTTATAAATAAGGTGCACAGTTGTTATATGTCAGGGAAATTTGATAAGTTTCCTGATATAAAAGATATGGCATCAACTCTTTTGTTTTCTAGAGGGGCGAAAACAATTAAGACCCCAGAACTTAGGCAAGTCCTTCTTAACCAGGATGACTTCCAAAAAAACCATAAAGTTTATAAAAAAGTCCGGAGCAAAGTTGATGAACTGATTAACTTTATAGCTAAAAAGGGTGATGTGAGGGATTGGATTATCCCTGATTTACCAACAAAAGAGATTACCTTCGTAAAATCTTATAATAAAATTGTTAAGGATAAGGAAGGGCCTAATCTTCTTCTGGAGAGAGACCCCGTAAAAATAAGCTTTGAAAATGGGGATATAAAGTTATTAGCTGAAGTAGAAAACTCAATAATTTCGAGCTTACAAAAAACCAATAACTATATTCCAAATGTCTTTTGCTCTTATTCTGCATACGATCTTTTAAGAAAAGAAGGTTTAATTGAAGAAGATTAACACCACCTTGTGATCAAAGCCTTTCTTTTCTATTCCACTTCCCCTAAGATATAAATAGGTTTCTTTTTTTTTAAAAATCTGGTGTAAACGACCTTCTATCTTTAGGGTCCTTTGAACGATGCATTTACAAACTGGTACATCACATCGAAATAACTTTTTGAGAGGTGGAATTCTTCTGACTCTTGAGAACCTGTCCGCTACCTTTGGTCAAAAAAAGGCCCTTAGTAAAATAAATTTGAAAGTTTCCAAGGGGGAAATGCTTTTTGTGACTGGAGCATCCGGAGCTGGAAAAACAACTCTCTTAAGATGCATTGCAGGTGAAGTAGAGCCGACTAAGGGAAGGGTAAATGGGCCAGAGAGGAATGTTTTTATTTCTAGAGTTTTTCAGGATTTGAGGCTTATTCAAGACCTCAGTGTTTGGGAGAACTTAAGGTTGTCTTTCGATTCTTTAATTTACAAAAATCAAAAGGAATTTAGTGAGGAAGCGGGGCAGTTATGCAGTTTTTTTTCTGTAAAAGACCGTTTGAATGATAAGGTTATGAATTTGAATGGAGGTTTGAAGCAAATAATAGCACTAATTAGATCTCTTCTAAGTAAACCAGAGTTAATTTTGTTGGATGAGCCGACTAGCTCTTTAGATACAGAGAGTGCTTTGAGAGTATTTGAAATTCTTGAAAAATTTAATGAAAAAAGTGGTCTAACTTGTATTTGGGCGACCCACAATAGAGATCTTGTAAAAAAGTTTAATGGTAATATTGCTTATTTAGATAAAGGCAAATTAATTTATTCAGGACATGCATGTTTTATCTAAAAGAATTTTTTAAATGTTTTCAATCAAACCCCTTTAAAATATTTTGCTTATGCATTTCTTCAATCTTACTTGGGTTATCAGTCACTCATAAGGATTTTATTCAGATAAAAATAAAAGAAAGGTTCTCGGAAGAAATTGTAACTCCTCACTTTTATGCCCTTCTTTCAAAAAAAATTGATCTAAAAAAAATGAAAAATAAATTGGGGTCTTTACCTGGAATCAAAGAAATAAATTATTTAGATGGAAAAAAGATAAAAAAAAAGGTTAATAAAGAAGTTGGAGCTTTAAGACTTAATAATGTTCTTTTTAAGAAGAATTATACTGCTCTAAAAGTATTATTTGATTATGATCTACCTTTGGAAGGTCAAAATTTAATCAAAAAGTATTTAAGTCGGTATGTCGGCGGAATAGATATTGTTATTGGAAAAACAATTGGAGAAAAGAAATATAAAGATAGAGTTACTAAAGAAAAAATTAAAATAACGAAAATATATTGGGGAGCAGTCTTCTCACCGCTCCTAATTTATTGGATCATTTCATTTTTTATTTTTAGTAAAGGAATCTGGAAAAAAAGTTATTTGATAGAAAATTTTCAAAGAAAGAGAAATGTTCACCTAAAAATACTCCTTTCAGGCACTTTATTTCTTATAACTATTATTATGACTTTTTCTGTCATAAAAAAAGGTTCAGGGCTGCTTGGTTTTTTACTTTTAACGATACTCTTTTTAGCTTTATCAATCCTTGCTAACTTTCAATATAGAGAGAAAAAATGGATGTGATAAAGAATATGGAAAAGGCATTATTTTTCTTAGTGATCACCATTTCATGCTTAGGGTTTAGCAATGCTGGCAAAGCAAAAAATAAAATTAATAACGTAAGAAATAAATTGTACAAACAAAAGAGTGAAATAGACTATTTAAAGATAAAGTTTAAAAATCTAAAAAACTCCCTTGATGACAACAATAAAAACTTCTTGAAGATTCAAAAAAAGAAAGCATATATCGAGGCATCTCTCAGTAAATTAAAAAATGAGTTAGATGGTAATGAGAAAATTTTAAAAGAAAAAATAGTTGATGTACGGAAGAATTTTTCAAGCTATATCTTGTCAGAATTGGAAAATAATCAAGATTTAGAGTTCTTATTAAAGAAAAGAGATAGCCACATTGAATTAAAGAAAAAGATGGAGGAGATTAATAAAGATATAAGCTTTAATATAAATTTAAAGAATGAAATCAAAGATTTAATTTCCAAATTTGGTCAATACGACAAAAAGCAAAATGATCTTATATCTATATTAGTGTCTTTAGAAAAAGAAAAAAAAGAAGTAAAAGGAAAGTATCGATCAATTCTGAAGAAAAAGAGTGTCCTTAAAATTAAATTGAATCAGCTAAAAAATAAAGGGTCTATTCTACTTGGTAAATTAACGATACCAATAAAAAACTATTATAAATTAAAACCCAAATCAAAAGGAATTAATTTCTTTTATAAAAAAGAAGGAGTTCTTTTATCTCCTGGGAAGGGCAGAATTATTTATTCAGGAAAGCTTTCAACTTATGGTGATGTTATAATTATTGATCACGGTCATAAGGTTAACACTGTACTTTTGGGAGAATTCTCAAATGTTTTGAAAAAAGGAAATGATGTTAAAAAGGGCCAGAATATAGGATTACTTAAAAAAAGTTTAAAAAACTCGAGCCTTTATTTCGAGGTAAGAGAAAAGGGAAAAGTTAAAAATGTGATGGCGTTTTTAAAAAATAAAAATCTAAAAAGAAAGAAAAAAAATATTTAATATGAGGTTGTAATGAAGGTATTTTCTATAAAAAATATAAAATTTTTTCTAATTTGGCTTTTCGTATTTTTTATTCCTCATTCATCATATAGTTCAGATAAGAGTAAAATGAGTCGATTTGAAAAATTAGAGCTATTTAATAAAGTTTTGTATTTGGTGGAGTCTCAATACTATAGACCAGTAGATTCAGAAAAACTAATTGAAGGTGCAATTAAAGGTATGATGAATACCTTAGATCCTCATTCTGCTTATTTGGGAAGAGATATTTTTTCTAAGGTTCAAGAAGAAACCAAAGGAGAGTTTGGAGGCCTTGGGATTGAAGTAACTCAAAAGGATGGAATGATAATTATTATTACCCCAATAGAGGATACTCCTGCTTTTAAAGTAGGGCTAAAATCAGGCGACAGAATTGTAGAAATAAATCATGAATCAACTATTGGGTTAAATCTAGATCAAGTTGTTGAAAGAATGAGAGGGACTCCTAAAAGTAAGATAATTATTGGTGTCGTTAGAGATGGCGCTGATGGTGTAAAACGATTTACCATCGTTAGAGAAATAATTAAAATTAAGCCTGTTAAGTCCTATGTTTTAGATGAGCACTACATATGTATAAGGCTGACTCAATTTCAGAAAAACTCCTCAAAAATGATTGAAAAGGCTTTGATTAGATTAAAAAAAGGTTCAGTAAAAAACCAAAAGCTTAAAGGTATTATTTTAGATTTAAGGGCCAACCCTGGAGGTTTACTGGAAGAAGCTATAAACCTATCGTCTCTTTTTTTAAAAGAAGGCCTTGTTGTTATGATCGAAGGAAAAGATTCAAAGAATAGGGAGAAAAGATACGTAAAAAAAGGTGGCTTTAAAAACTTGGATACACCGATTGTTCTTTTAATAAATGGGGCGAGTGCATCAGCTTCAGAGATTGTAGCTGGCGCCTTGCAGGACCAAAAGAGGGCAGTCCTAATGGGGAGTCGCTCTTTTGGTAAGGGCTCAGTACAAACAGTTGCAAAAATAGACGATGAGAAGGGAGTTAAACTGACAATTGCTCAATACATGACGCCAAGTGGTAAGAAAATACAGGCAATCGGAATCGACCCTGATGTTGTTGTCGAGCAGTTAGATAATGCATGGAGAGGCATGGCCAAAAAAGGTAATTTCATTAGAGAAAAAGACCTTAGGAATCACTTAACTGCTACTATCGAAACTGAAAATGAAAAAATAGAAAGGGAAAAAAGAGAAAAGTCAGAGAGAATAGAAAGAGTAAAAAAATTAAATATTAAAAAAAGGCTTAAAAAAATACAAAAAGAATCAAAAAAGAAAGAATTTGTTTATAGGAAATATAACCCACAGGACGATTTTCAGGTGATGCAAGCACTAAATTTTCTAAAAGGTGTTGCTAAATTAAATAATTGATTAGACATTGTTACGCTTATGAAAACTTTAACTGTATCTGAAGCTGTTTTAAGCGTTAAAAATGTATTAGAGAAAGAAATAGGTTACCTTCTAATTCAAGGTGAAGTTACAAATTTGAGTAGCTCTGGCGCCGGGCACTATTACTTCTCCTTAGCCGATTCTGAGTCAATTCTTTCCGCGGCTCTGTTTAGAATGGACGCTTACAGAAACCCATCCTTAAAAAACCTTAAGTCAGGTGATAAGGTTGTTTGTTATGGGCGCATAAATGTTTACCCAAAAAAAGGAACTTTCCAGTTAATTGTTAATAGAATAAATCCAGTTGGAAAGGGGGAGCTTAAGGAAAGGTTTGAGCGTTTAAAGATGAAATTGTCTAGAGAAGGACTTTTTGATGTCGACAAAAAAAAATCGATTCCTCGCTTTCCTAAAAAAATAGGCTTAATAACTTCTAGAGAGGGAGCTGCAGTTCAGGATTTTCTTAAAGTTTATAAAAGAAGATCATTATGGGGACATGTTGTAGTAAGTCCTGCTTTAGTACAAGGAGAAAAGGCTCCATCAAGTTTGAGGAAGGCTCTTGAGAAGCTGATTCGTTATGATTTTTCTCTACCTGAAAATGAAAAATTTGATGCTCTTATTTTAACGAGAGGTGGTGGAAGTTTAGAAGACTTATGGGCTTTTAATGATGAAGCTTTAGCTTGGGATATATTTAATTGTCCTATTCCAATTATAAGCGCTGTTGGGCACGAAGTAGATTTTACTATTTCAGATTTTGTTTCCGATTTTAGGTGTGAAACACCCTCAACTGCTGCTGAGCTTTTGTCTGAAGGGCAAACTCAAATTAAAAGGCAATTGATGTATTTTTCTAAAAGCCTTTTATCTGCAATAGAAACTAAATTAATAACTCTGAAAAGAAAGACTGAAAGAAGTTCTCCATCGGCTATTTTAAGGGAAATATGGAAGTTATTTAATTTTTATGAAAGAAAACTTCAAAAATTTGATTTAAAAAATAGACCTTTTGAGCTTTTGAAGATGTATGAGAAAAATCAAAGGTTAGATGAATTACAAAACGCACTTGAGAAAACTATTGAAAAAGAAATGGCCACAAAAAATAATTTTTTAGAAAAAGTTTTTGAGATGTTAAGGTTACTTGATCCAAGCAATATTTTAGGTAGAGGATATACCTATTTGATTTCTAATAAAAAAGTCGTGAGTAATTACTCTCAATTTGATAAGATCAAGAGCAATGAACCCCTTGAGATCGTTTTTAAAGATGGTAGGGGGAAAGTAAAAAAAAGTTAATAATGAGGTCATTTTTAAGAAGGTGTCATGTGAATCTCTCAAAATTTTATATGCTTCTTTCTCTTTGCCTTTTTTTTTCATGTTCTCGTTTTGATGTAGAAGAAAGAGACTTTTCGAAATCAAGTCAAATAGATTCTTTTGAACATGTTCCTGAAGTAATCAAAAAAATAAGAGAGAAAAAGGTCATCAGGTTTAAAACTAAAAATTTAGAGATTAGACCCGGAGAAGTTGTAAGGCTTGATTTAAAAAATACTCCTGTTTCAGACCTAGGTAAAATTAATTGTAAAGATAAGGAAGTGCCTTTTATTAAGACTGGAGAGACCATTACTTTTTACGTTTCAGAAAGTTATTTTTCTAATTTTAAACCATTTAGTTGCGAATATCTTTTAGATGATAATCCAAAAATTAATCTGGTAACTTTTGAAGTGAAGTCAAAAAAATTTCCTTTTGAAAAATTAAATGTCAATAAGAGGAAGGTTTTTTATTCTAAGAAAGATTTGAAGAGGATTATAAAAGAGAAAAAAGAATTAGATAATATTTATAATAATGGATCAAAAAAACCTTATTTTAAAAAACCATTTAAAATTCCTTTAAGATCAAAAGTAACTAGCATTTATGGTACAAAGAGGTTGTTTAATAACAATAAGAAGAGTCAGCATTTAGGAACAGATTATAGAGCAAGAATAGGGCATCCTATTAGGAGTTCTAATTCAGGTATGGTTGTTCTTTCTAAAAATCTATTTTTTTCAGGTAATACAGTTATCTTAGATCATGGCATGGGAATTTTTACTCTCTACGGACACCTTTCGAAGTCTATTGCCAAATTGGGGCAGTTTATCGATAAAAATGGTCTTTTAGGAGCTGCAGGTATGACTGGAAGAGTAACAGGTCCACATCTTCATTGGGGTGTTAAGGTTCATGGAAAATGGGTCGATGGTAACTCTCTAGTTAATCCAATAAAAATGTAGGAATGCTTTTGTGTCAAACTTACTGTCAATTACAACCGTTTTCATCGGAGGAGGCTTAGGAGCATTATTGAGATGGAGTTTGAGCTCTATTGTAAGTAATCATTTTAAGATTTTTTGGGCAGGTACGCTTTTTGTCAATTTACTGGGATCACTTATCTTCTTTCTCTTATCAAAAATAGAACTGCCATCTTTTCCAATAAACTTGAGTTTAGCATTAAAGACAGGCTTATTAGGCTCTCTTACAACCTTTAGTACCTTCTCTTATGAAATAATCAGTCTATTTAGAGATGGAAAAATGTTAGAAGGGCTATTAGTCGCTCTATTAAACCTCTTATTTTCCATTCTTATGGGAGTTTTGATTTTTAAAGATGATATTCTTATCTAAAACTTTGCAAGGCAAAAAGATCTTCTAATAGATATACTCAAGAGGGAAGTTAAAATCATTTTGTTTAACCGATGAAAAAGAGTCTAGCTTTTCTAATAACTCAGTACTTTCTGCGAGGCTAGCTCCATCAAAAAGCAGAATGTTTTCTGAGTTTTCAATGTTTTGTTGAATTAAGTTCATTAGAAAAGTTTTTATTTGAGGATCTATCCCATTTTTTTTATGTTTATTTTTTTTAAATTTAGCATATTTTGATTTTGCATATTGAAGCAGCTTCTTCTTATGGCCTGGATATCTGAATATAAGCCCTGACTTTTTATGTAGTGAAAATAATGGATAGACTATAAATTGTTCGGGAACCAAATGTCTTATGACTAAGAACTCACCTTTAAGTTCATTTTGTGGGCGTTTTTTTGAGCTTTCGTTAAGAAATTCGTTTTCTAATAGATTTAAAATTTCAGTTTTGAGCTCATTTTTAAACTTTGAAAATATACT
>DKQD01000096.1 GCA_002474345.1 Bacteriovoracaceae bacterium UBA7317 | reverse complement strand
TCCATCAGGTTGGATATAACTAATTTTAACGGATTCTGCATTCAATAAATAATTCTCATGAGAAATAATATGACTTCCAAGAACTTCTGTTTTAATTTTTCTATCATAACTGCTTCCTTCTTTCATAAAAGCTAACATCTTTTCTTTCCAATCTTTTGAAATGGTATTTATATATTCTTTGTTAGCCGGTATTTCCTGAGGAGAGGAAAGATCACTTCCAATCAATGTTCGGTCACCAACTTTTTTATATTCTTTAAGTTCAAGATTTTTAAAATCTTTTTTGGCCAGCGATTCAGAGACATCTTTTGCCTTTTGAGGCTTTTTTATTTTCGTTTGTACTGTTTTAGACACTTCTTTTTTTGGTTTTTTCTGAATGAAATAAAAAGCTGCACCAAACACGACAAGAAAAAATAAGCCTAAGTATTTTTTATCCATAACTCTTTCCTCTTATCTTTCTGCCTCAAAGATAAATTTATGTTGTTTGACATTATAACATTGCCAAGTCATCGGCCTTAGCCAGTTTTTATACTTCTCCTTTGTAGGAGCTTTAATATCCATACAATTACTAAAAGCTGAATTGATAACCTGGTACTTCCCATCTTCCATATTTTTAATTTTCCAAAGTTGATTGTTTTTCACTAGACAATTTTCAGCGTAAGTAATGGTACCATTTCTATCATTATTGGATTCAAGGCAAACATTCGCCGTAGAGTTTTTAATTTGATAAAGGTCATCTTTTATATTGATAACCTCCCATAATTGTCTATTATTCCACAAAGAATTAGACCTTAAATTTGAATATTGAAAAATATAATTACTCTTGTAATAAGTTAAATATTTTTTTGAAAGTTCATTTTTTATTTTATATAAGCCGGACTCTAAGAGAGCGTCTTCTTTTTTAGAAGAAATCGAATCAAGAAGAGAAGTCCTTTGCCTTTTGTATTTGGAGTAGTTTATCCAAACTAGATCACTTCCACTAGCTCTTAAATTGCTAATAAGATGATTTTGGTTGCCATTAAAAGGTAGTCCGAGCTTATAGGGCCCAGATTTTTTGCAATGGATATCTCCTTCGTCCCAAGGACCTTTGTCATCACTGAGCTTCCAGTCGTACGGATTATTTTCGTTCACACACGCATAAAAGGCTTTATAACTGCAGTCTGAACTAAACCATCTGCCTTCTCTTCCTTTCATTAAAGCACAATTAGAGCCCTTTCCCCAATTATATGGATGACCTGTATTCCATGACCAAATCGCTAGATTCAATCTTGCAGGCATGGCAAAGTCCATTTCCCATCCAGTGATATCACAAGTTGTCATTTCTTTGATCATTTGATTATTGATGGTGTCATGTCCCTTCTCATCAGTGAAAGTTTCTTTAAAATATGTAATGAGATTAGTTAAGAAACTTCTATCTTCTGATACGGTCCTCCAGTACTGAGTGTTCCTTTCCCCTGAACTGCTTGGCAGCCCACCATGACTTCCGACTTTGCAATCGCCCTCAAGACCGTGAAAACTTTCTGCATAATTGTCAGGCCAACCAGGCCTAAAATATGTCCCATGTTTAAAAAATAGGTTCTCTGAAGTTTGATTGAGCTCGGGTACATCGTTTTGAGGAAAAATAATGATCCTCTTATTATTATCGATCATCCATTTATAAGTGGGCCAATTATTGTTAGGTTTATCGGTCACCATTAAAGCAAGTGATTTAATATGAGAATTGATAGGTGCCACAAAATCTTCATAATTCCCATCCAACCAATTTTCTATTTGGACAAGAACAACTTCATTTCTATTTTTAGGGTCATGCATCCAAAGCTTAAGTTCTTCTAGCCAAGCCACCCAATAACGTGCTCTAGGGGAACAACCTATATGGCCCGGAGTCGCATGACAAACTCTAATGGCACGATTGAAATTGTGGACATCAATTGAAAGACGCCGGATTCCCATGTTTAATAAATCAGTGATACTAAACATTTGATTAGGTTGAATATTTCCTTTTAAAAGTAGAATACTACCGGCCGTTTTGATTGGTGCTTGAGTATTATGGGCACCTATAGAGGAAGTTTTATTGATATTTAAATTGCTTGTTAAACTTCTTTGAAATTTTAATGTATTGGGAATCCAGGCAGGAATTGAAGCAGATTTTCGGCTCCCCATTCGGCAGTAACTCTTCCACTGACTCCAGCTCCATTTGGCCTTGAGTCCATAATCACAGCCGCCCATTTCCCAAAATTCTTTTGTGTTTGGCCCACACTTCACTTGGTTAAGTTGGCCACACCAAGTTTCGCCTAAAGGATTAATTTTTTTATCAAATAGATTACTTTTTTTTGAGCCTGCAACCAAAAGACATGGGATCATTAAAAATAAAAAAAGGTAAGCACATTTAAATTTCATTTTAATCCCCTCATGATGGGAAAACTCAAAAATATTTAATCAATTTTTTTACTCAATAAACTTTAACGAGGAAAACATTAGCTAATTATTTAAAACCCCGTGAATAGGAAAGATTATAAATCATCTTTTAAAGCTTTAATTTTGTTTTTTTAAATTGCATCAAATGATAAATATTGGGAATAAACAAAATTCCCTTTATATAATAAATTTTATTTTTAATTTCTTTTAGAAGGACCTTTTTTTTTAGAATTTTGCTATTTCTTTGGAACAATTTATTAAATGGTCCTCTTTTTTTTAAACAAAATAACCTTTAATTTTTTTGTAACTTTAATTTCTCATCTATAATGCTAACAAAAGGAGATAATCCATGAATATCTTATTTTTATTTATAGCTCTTACTTATTCCATGACCATAATGTCTTCTGAATTTAAAACTTTTCAGGAATCTGATTTTTTTATACAGAAAAAAGAAAGGTATCTACTTGCCATGAGCAGAAGACCTGAGCCTAGGCCTGAACCTAAACCGAATATTAATATTATCAAACCGAAACCAGGCATAGGAAAGCCAAACATGCCTATAGTTAAGATAGATAAACACATGATCAATAGTTACTCAAATAATGACGTCTTATTAAAAAGAACATCAACAGGAGTTGTTACAGAGGGCGAAAATGTTTGGATAAAAGTTTCAATTGATGAACCAGCAGTCGCAGACATTTATGGATCTTATAGAGTTGTTGAAGGCCTTGAGTTTTTAGATCCCTCCCAACCTCTTAAGAATAACTTAATTAGGTTTAAAATTGACCAAGGGACAAAAGAAAAAATTATAACTATTCCCACTCTAAATGATGACCAGGTTCTTAATGGGAGCCAGACTAAAGGTCGAATCGTTGCTGAAAAAGCCTTTTGTAATGGCTGTAGATTTAAATCTTCAAATGGATTAAATTCAATGGTCAAAGAAGATGACCTACCACAAAATACAATTGAATTCGCTATTGTCGATATGAGCGTAGTTGAAAATAACCTCCACATCTCAATAAATGGAATAGGTTCCAATGAACATTATACAAGCTCTGTTTATATTGATTTGTCTTCAAATGATAATCGAATAACAGGCCTAAACCGAACTAAAGTGGTTTTTTCACCTAATGAAAAAAATAAAAGTATTAAAATTCCTTTTAATATTAACTCACCTACCCACAACCTTTCACCCAATGTTTTTGGAATTGCTACATTAAATGACTGCGAAAATTGCTCTATTAAAAATGAAGAACCCAAAGCTTTTGCCGTGACTAAGGCCTATGCTCTAGTCAATGTAAGCATGACAGGAGTTTCAAAAGAGGGTGGTGAATTTTTTTGGAAATTTTCAATTAGTAAGCAACGAGATTTTGATATAGTGGGATCCATCAATTTTATTGATGGAACGGGAAGTCTTCTTTCACCTGCCGTTGAATCAATTCCTTGGGTTTTATCTAGTAATAGTAATGAAGTAATTATCACAAGGAATATTGCTCGAAATGAAACTCTTAACGATAATAAAAGAATAAATTTTCAACTGGTCATTCAAACGGAAGAAGCTGCACTTAAATATCAATGGGGAGAGAGGTCGTCGCTTATTCTGGATGACACCTCAAATAACCCCTAATTTTAACCTGTATACAAATAAAGACCTCTCTTATTCTAAAGTCCAGCCCCCGAAAGGAACTCAGCAAAATCCTTTTCAAACGTAGCTGCATTAACTCTCGTTAATCTATCGCCTTCTTCCAGCTCGTAGCAGTCTTTTTCAGTAGAGATCTCGCATTTTAAATCAATTGGTTTTTTGGCAATATCTTTATAGTAGAGGTTAGTCATACCACAGATAAATTTAATTTCGGCTTCACAAGTCTTTTTGTCCACGACATCCAAAAACCCATGGGGCTTTAAACGCTCTTTTTTCTGTACCAGCATGGCCTTGACATAGGGATTAATAATTTTCATAGCAGCGGGAACGTCTCTGCGTTTCTTGGGAATATAAAAGGCCTTCTTAAGAACCTTTTTAACCACCTTTTTCATTTTTACAATGTTTTGCTCGTTTTGATAGACAGTGTAATCATGCAAGTAATAACGAACTTTTCTAATAATCCCTTCAACATAATTCCGATAACTAATATGTCTCATCGAGAAAAACGGTCCTCGTCCTCTTTTTACGGCTTTGAAGCCCTTCTCAGAAATGGCCTTTTTCCATCTTTTAGTGGTCCCTTTAATCGTGATTTGATCCGTGAACTTTATCCTTTTAATATTGGCCTTAACAATTGCCTTTAAAGGAAGGCTCTTTTTTCCCTTGAGGTATTCATCTACTTTCTCAGTTCTTTCTTCCCAGAGAACGTCGCGTTTTCCAAAAAGCTTAAGGAAGCCTTTCCGCTCCTTAACAAACTTACCTTGCATAAGAAGACGAATGGCCATCATTCCCGTCTTATCTTGCTTAGAAAGATCAATTTCCATCTTGCTTTTGGCAACATAGGTATAGAAGTTATCTATTTGTTTTTGAAAATTACTAACGGCCTTTCTCTTTTTAAACCAGGTAATGAACTGATTTGCCCTTTCTTTTGTAGGAAGGAGTTTTCTGATCACCATTTTAACCTTTTGGGTCTTGGTCTTTTTCTTGAAAGTTTCAGTTAAGTGCTCCACATGGTGCTTTAGCCTCTGGTTAAGAGTATCAACCATAAGAGTTACAACCTGTTCGATCGCCTTATCGACCTTGGCCTTTTTCGGATATTCTAACCAAAGATCATCGACCACACTGCCTTTATTTCCAGTCATCATCGCCAAGAGCCCCTCGTTGATGAGAGACATTCCTGAAATTTTAAGCTGCTTTTTGTGATCCTTGTACTTCTTATTGATGAGGTAAGTGGCGGCCATGCCAGCTGATACCCCAATCATGGCGGCCGGAATCACGGCAGGGGCAACACCTAGGGCAGCAGCCGTTTGCCCCAAATCCGACGCCGCCAACGCAGCCTCCCCTGATAAGCCAATGGCAGTCCAATTGGCCAATTCCATAAGATAACTCATCACTGAGCCGGAAATCATCATATAACCGAGGAAAGGGTACCTATCCTTTATTTTGAGACCGATCATAACTCCCGTGATTTGAGTCAGACTGGTAAGCACAACCCCGGCCATACTCATGAAAACTTGTGTATAAACTGGACCCAAGGCCTTTGAAAAAGCTGTCGGAGCCGAAGCTGTAAAAGCGACATGGCCCATAACTTGACCGCCACCTTCGTGAGCGATTCCC
>DKQD01000136.1 GCA_002474345.1 Bacteriovoracaceae bacterium UBA7317 | reverse complement strand
CTGGCATATTTTTGCTTTTCAAGGGCACGAAGAGCATCTTTCCCAAGAAGGCCAACTAAAAAATAGCTTAATACACTTGAACCTACTCCTCCTAAAAAGGCCAAAGGTCCAGCATACCACTTTCCTACTGCAAGGATTGCCCCTACAAGAAAAAGCCAGCCTGGAATGTAAAGCGTATTTCCAATCGCAAATAATAGAATAAAGAGGATGGAACCAATGAGTTTATGCTCGAAAAAAAGGTTTTTTATATAAGTGATAGTAATTTTTTCTCTAAAGCCTGTTGCATCGGTCAAAATAAAAAGGAAAATCATTAAGCTAATGACAAAAAAAATCCTTAAAGCTTTTTTATTATTTAGGTATGTTATGCTCATTTTTCTTTCTTACCAAAAAACGACCAACTTTTCACGATGATCTTTACACGTATTTTTTAACACACGTTTATACTCTTTAATAGAAAAGGTGAAAAAAAGATAATGAGAAAGCCATATTAAGTTAACTTGTCCTAAGTGGGTTTCTTCATGGCGCTAAAATATCAACTTTAAACCAATTTTATTTAGAAGATCTTGTTCTATAAAAGCCTTTTCGTGGATGATTTAACCCTCGAAATCTATGGATTTCATAACCTCATGCCAACAGATTTTTGCCTCAAGAATTTCAAGTAAATTGACCACTCCAAAAAAAGACTTCATGATTTCAAAGAAATCAGTGTTTCCTGCAGATCGAAACCACCATTTCTTCTCCCCTAGGACATGGTCAACTCTTTCTTTAATTTTCCATTGGGAAAGGTCATATGGCCCGTTTTCCAAAAAGGGTTCAAAAATAATTTTAAGAAGTTCTGAAAGCTGGTCTTTAATGGGCTTGAGCTTTTCACGATCAAATCCGATCTGAACCAAAAGGTCTAAACTAATATCTACACTTTCTTTTCTTTTTACTGACTGAATGATTTTCCACAAGGCCCGAGAGACCTCTGGCTTAATTTCTACGCAATTCCCAAAGTCGATAAAAACGACTTCCGTTTTTCCCTTCTGGGAAGAACGAAAAAGGTAATTTCCAATATTGCAATCACCCTGGAGGAATCCGTCCCTAAAAAGGTTATTGAAAAAAACATTGAGTAGAGTTAGCCCTGCCTCATTTTTTTGATTTTTATTCCAAACTTTGGCAACCTCATCCACAAAGGAGCCTTGCTCAAAACTTTGGACTACGAGGGCATCGCTTGAGAGGTCTCGGTAAATGGTGGAAACGGAAACACCATCCATCCCACTTACCATTTGTCCAAATTTCTCCTGATTATTCATTTCATTTTTATACGAGAGCTCCTCATCTAACTTTTTCTGAATCATGTCTAAGTAAGAAGTAAGGTCTATATCCCATTTCTTCATGGGGTTAAGGACGCCTTTTACCGGTAGGAGGTTGAGAAGCTTTAGTTGTGATTTTATCTTCTCTCGCATATTGGGATATTGCACTTTTAAGGCCACTTGATCCCCATTTTTTAAAAGGCATCGATGGACTTGGCCTATAGAAGCGGGAAACTCACTCTCTTCAATTTTGCTAAACACCTCTTTATAATTTCTTCCTAAGTTGCTATTGATATGAGGGATGAGTTCTTCTAGAGGAATGGCCTTTTTTCGGGATTTAGTGAGGGTTTTAAAATCTTCTAGAGCATTTGCCTTAGAACCCATATACTGGCCGACTTTGAGAAAGAGGCCTTTCTCACTGTCTAAAATATCATTAATAAACTGAGCAGCAGCTTTTTTAGATTCCAAATCCGTTGCAGTTTTAAAATCCTTTATTCCTTTTGCCAATTTAAGTGTTTTTAATCCTTCTTTAAACATACTTTTTTATTTCCTTAAGGAGCTCTAGGTTGGAAAACTCATGGGCGAAAAAATATTCCGCCCATGATGGATGAGAACCTATTGTACCCAGAAAAGAGCTGGATTTGTTTTTTTAATTTCTTGGTAGTTACACTCTATATGAGCTCCGTTTGAGCCAGCACTTCCTCTTATATGGGCAGCAGGTCCGTAGGTTTGATTCTTATCATATTCGTGCCAACCTGAAAGGATGTATAACTTGTTTTGGGTACTTTTTAGATTATTATTGGTCCTATTGTGCCCAACAGCAACAATATAATGCCATCCGCCACTTTTACTGTCCTCTTGGGTTAAACAACCAGGAATATTGTGGATTAGCATTATAACGGGCCTATTTTTCTTCAGTTGAGACTCAAGGGTCTTAATTCTCTTCTCCCAAGTCCTGAAAGGAGCTGCTTTGGCCCTTTCAACTCTTAGCTTGGCCTTGCTTCCTCTTTTTTTGTTGGCCTTATTTACAAAATGCTTAAGGCCCTTAACCATGTTATCAGGTACGGTATAAGACTGATTGTATCTTTTCCCATCAGGTTCATAAGTTCCTTTGGCAGGAGCTTTTCTTGAAGGGGCTTCTTTATAGAACTTCTTAATCGTTTTTGAAGGATGAGAGTAACCTGTAAAGTTATCTCCACCTGACATTGTTTTATAACCTTTTTCTGTTTGAAAATAACCCAAAATTGAAGCTGCTGCGATAGGACCGCACCCTTCAAAGCGTTTCCCATTACCGGATGGATGGGGGTTGGTAAGAATTCTTTGCTCCAAGGCCATGACATTTTTAACATAAGATTTATTGGCCGCTTGCACTCCAAATGAAAGGATCCCTAAGACCATTGTGATCATAAACTTCTTCATATTTACTCCTTAAATTAGTCCAGGTTAAGAAACAATTTTTTAGGCTTTTAG
>DKQD01000023.1 GCA_002474345.1 Bacteriovoracaceae bacterium UBA7317 | reverse complement strand
TCTGCAACGTTTAAATCCCCTGTTAACATTAGGGACTCATCATCAAAAGCATCCGACCGAAACCTTAAACGACGCCCACTTGTTTGTGGAACAAAGCCAAAAGATATTTGATGAATTTTTTTGGTTTTTACCTTTATGACCCTATCAACACCCAAAGGGATTTTGAAATGAAGACCTGGCGGATAGGTCCCCTCATATTTTCCTAGCCTTATGATAACTGCCTCCTCTTCAGGTTCAACAGTGTAGAATGATGTGGAACCCAAAACCAAGAGGAATAAGATAATTAACCCTGTTCCTATGAATTTAAAATTATTTTTAAATTCATTAAAAAACTTTGCGAGGTCAGCCTCAAAATTCGGCTGATTATTATAACTATTCATAAATTAATCCCTTTCTACTTCCATCATTAAAATGCCTTCATCTAAAACTTGTCCTTCCTGAACATGCACACTCTTTACAATCCCATCCATGCCACTCTTTATTTCATTTTCCATCTTCATCGCCTCCAAAACGATGAGAGTTTGACCCTTTTTTACTTCCTGACCCTTTCCAACTTCAATTTTAACAACCTTTCCTGGCATATGGGTAACTAATTCGCCCTCATCAACCTCACCCAAGCCACTTGGTTTGAAACCTCTATACAAATCATAAACTTTACCTCTATCCAAAAAAATTCTTGGAAAGACCTGAGGCGATACTTTTTCCCAAGAAGAAAGGTTGAGGCTCACAAAATATTGCCCCGCAAGTTTCCTTGTATATACCAACTGTGTACTTTTTATCACATTATTTTCTAAGAAACAAAGCTGAAACTCAAATAGATTATTATCATGTTTTTTAACGAGCTGAAGGTCAATGACAAGCTCATCTTTTTCCTGATCTATCAAATAATATCTCATTTAAAGCCCTATCTTTCTTGCCTCAACAATGGCTAATTTTTTGAAAATATTTAAAATATCTCTTTCTTGACTCACATGGTCCTGAGGTTTTTCTTCTTCAATAAAGTCCGTAGAATACACACCTTTCACAAAGTTTTCATTTTTTATTATTTCTTTTAATAAAGGAACATTAGTCTTCAAGCCCTCAATCAATAGACCATTTAGTGCCGCTCTCATTTTTCTAATTGCCACACTTCTCACAATTCCTTTAACAACAAGCTTCCCGACCATAGGGTCAAAGTCAGGAGTTACAACCAAGCCAGGGTATAAACAGTTGTCAAACCTAGTTCCCTGAGGAAAACAAGTTTCAAACCCAGTCAATGTGCCTGGAGCAGGTAACATTGTTATTGGATCTTCCGCACAAACTCTGCATTCAATTGCATGCCCGGAGCGTCTAATCCATGATTGATTTGGAATACCAACGTCATCTTCTAAGGCGGCTTGAATCATACAAACAATCAAATCTATTCCAGTTATTTTCTCAGTAACAGGGTGCTCTACCTGTATTCTTGTATTCATTTCTAAAAAGTAAAAGGACTTGTCTTCACCCATAATAAACTCAACCGTTCCAGCAGAGTCATATTTAACTGCTTTAGCAAGGCTTACAGCTGTTTCGCATATCTTATTTCTTAGATCATCATCCTCTCCAATAAACGGCGAAGGAGCTTCTTCAACAATTTTCTGGTGGCGCCTTTGAATAGAGCATTCCCTTTCATAGAAATGAAAAATATTTCCCTTTTTATCTCCTAAAACCTGCACTTCAATATGCCTCGGGTTTACAATTAGCTTTTCAACAAGCAAGTCTCCATTACCAAAAGCTGCTAGGGATTCTCTTTGGACTACCTCAAAGTTTATTTGAACCTCTTCCCGACTGAAACAAGCTCTCATACCTTTGCCACCGCCTCCAGCAACAGCCTTCAAAAGAATTGGAAAACCTATTTCATCACAAACCAAAAAAGCTTCATCTAGAGTATCAACAACCCCTTTAGAACCTGGAACCACTGGAACATTACTTTCCAATGCCTTTTTTTTAGAAATAGCCTTGTCTCCCATGAGCCTTATCGCTTCAGAATGAGGACCAATGAATATTACCCCTTCTCGAGCTAATGCCTCCGCAAAGTCAGCATTCTCGGCCAAAAAGCCGTAACCCGGGTGAACAGCATCAACACTATTACTTTTAATTAAATCTAATATTTTTGGAATATTCAGATAAGTTTCGGTATTGCTTTTCCCTTCTAAGTTAACCCACTCATCACAAAACTGAAGATGAGAAGCTTCAACTTCACTATCTGTCCAAACACCTATAGCTGTATGACCCAATTCACGTATAGCTTTTGCAATCCGTGCAGCTATCTCACCTCTATTAATAATCAAGATTCTCTTACTAGTCATAACTGAATATTCCCGTGCTTTCTTTTTGGAAAATAGTGTTTTTTATTCTTCAAAGAACAAAGATATTTGTAAACTATACCCCTCGTTTCTTCAGGAAGGATAATATTATCTAAATAGCCTAACTCAGCAGCCTTATAAGGGTTTGCAAACTCTTTTTCATACGAGCGGACCAATTCGGCTCTTTTTTCTTCAAGCTCTTTTCCCTCTAAGCCAACGAGGTCTTTTCTAAAAACTATATTTACTGCTCCTTCAGCTCCCATAACTGCAATCTCTCCGGACGGATACGCTAAATTAACATCCGCTCTAATATGTTTGGATGCCATAACATCATAAGCTCCACCATATGCTTTCCTAGTTATTATTGTTATGAGGGGTGTCGTTGCTTCAGAAAAAGCATATAAAAGCTTAGACCCGTGCTTTATAATACCTCCAAACTCTTGCTGGGTACCAGGCAAGAAGCCAGGAACATCAACTAAAGTCAATATAGGAATATCAAATGCATCACAGAACCTTACAAATCTTGCAGCCTTTACTGATGAATCTATATCTAAAACTCCAGCAAGGTGAGCTGGTTGGTTAGCAACTATACCTAATTTAATCCCACCTATTGAAGAAAAACCTATTATTATATTTTTTGCGTAATCCTTTTGAATTTCTAAAAAGTTTCCATCATCAATTATTTCAGTAATGATATCCCTCATGTCGTAGGGTTTTTTTGGATTATCTGGAATCATACTCTTTAATTTTGAATTTTCTCTTGAGACTGAATCAGACGTCCACTTTTTCTCAGCCTTATAGAAATTATGTGGAGGAATAAAACCTAAAAGTTCACGAACTCTTTCAAAGCAATCATCTTCATTTTTGCAGGTTACGCTAGAAATTCCAGAGACTTCACTATGCGTTTTCGCCCCTCCCAAATCTTCCTTAGTAACTTCTTCATGAGTAACTGTTTTTATTACCTCAGGTCCAGTTACAAACATGTAAGAAGAGCCCTCTACCATAAAAACAAAATCTGTTATTGCCGGTGAATAAACAGCCCCTCCAGCGCAAGGACCCATTATCAAAGAAATCTGTGGTATTACGCCAGAGCACTTTACATTACGGTAAAAAATTTCTGCATAGCCCCCAAGGCTTTCAACTCCTTCTTGTATTCTAGCTCCACCTGAATCACTAATACCAATAATTGGAACCCTATTCCTGAGAGCGTAATCCATTATTTTACAAATTTTTTGAGCGTGGGCCGCACCCAATGCTCCCCCCCAACAAGTAAAGTCCTGTGAATAAAGCGCAACTTTTTGGCCGTTTATTTCGCCTAACCCGGTAACGACTCCATCCCCCAAGAACTTCTTCTTTTCCATTTCGAATTGATGACACTTATGGGAAACAAATTTATCAAATTCAATAAAAGTATCTGGATCCAAAAGCTTTTGAATTCTTTCTCGTGCTGTATATTTCCCTAAGTCATGCTGCTTCTTTACTCTCTCTTCCCCACCTAGGTAAGTAGATTTTAAACGAAGCTCATTAAGGTAGTTTCTCTTTTCTTCCTGAGTCTCAGACATTAGCCCTCCAATTAAATTGGATAGCATTATACCGGAGTTTCAAAAGAGGTCTAATTTTTTTTGAATTAAAAAAGGTAAATTAGAAAAGAAAAAAATTTAAGACACATATGCTAAGCAGCTTCAGGCTTTTTTCTTTTATCTAAGCCGTATTTTTCTACTTTTGAAATAAGGCTTGCTCTACTTATTCCTAGCTCCTTCGAAAGTTTTGTTTTATTAAATCCACACCTTTGTAACCCTTCCCTAATCATTAAAATTTCAACTTCTTCCAGTGCATCTTTCAACTTTCCATTCAGGTTAACCAACTCTTTATCACTATCAATTTTACTTCCAAACTCAAGGATTGTTGGACTTAGCAAATCAGGTGTAACAATCTTATTATCGCCAGATAATACCACTAATCTCTCAACTTCATTTTCCAGTTGTCTTACATTTCCTGGCCAAGAGTAATTTAATATTTTTTCTAAACAAGCTGAAGAAAGAACTTTAATCACTTTACCAATCTCACCACATTTAACGCTAAGAAAGTGGTCTATAAGCAAACTAATGTCTTCTTTCCTTTCTCTTAAAGAAGGAATAGAAATATTTATAACATTAACCCTATAAAACAAATCTTCCCTAAAGCTTCCTTCAATCATCATTTCTTTTATATTTTTGTTAGTAGCAGCTATAATTCTCACATTTGTCTTCTTTGGGGTAACACTACCAACAGGGAGGAAGGTTCCTTCTTGAAGAACTCTCAATAATTTTACCTGCATGCTTAGGCTCGTATCGCCTATTTCATCTAAAAAAAGGGTGCCCCCATCTGCGGCTTCAAAAAGTCCTTTTTTAGTCTTATTTGCACCAGTAAAAGCTCCTTTTTCATATCCAAATAACTCCGAGTCTAAAAGGTTTTCATTAAAAGCTGAACAATTTACGGCAAGAAACATGTTATCTTTTCTAGCAGAAAAATAATGTACTGCCCTAGCAACAAGCTCTTTACCTGTACCATTTTCACCCTGTATAAAAACACTTGCATCTGAAGAAGAAACTTTTTCAAGGAGCCTATAAATTTTTTTCATTTTTGCTGATTTACCGATCATAGTATGGAATCTAAATCGACTACCTAGCTCTGAGCTTAGATCTTTTATTCTTTCTTCCCTAGTATTGATTTCATTGTGAAAAGTAATTATCTCTTGGGAAACGAGGCTAATCAAATCTTTTAAGTATTCTAAATTATTATCGGACACCTTAAGAGAAGTAATGGTTTTTTGTATTTGAATTACATCAACTTTCCATTGGGTCAATAAACTTTTAATTATTGAGTCAAGGTCATCTACTTTATTATTAAAAACAAAAGGGTAGCCAATAACTGAGCCCACCAGTTTATTCTCATAAATAAGTTTGCAACATACAAAGTTAACATTTGCAAAACTTGAGGGATAAATTAGCATTTCTTCTTCCGATTGCAGTAGTGAGTCGTGAACTTTTTCTAAATCAGAATTAAAGTTTTCGCGACCCTCTGCAGACCCGATTTGACTAATAAAAAAGTCACTATACAAGAAATAACTATCTTCTAAGAAGTTGGTTTTAACTCTCCCCTTTTCATCAAGGAAAATACAATCTAAGGAATACCACTTCCCCAGTATTTTTTTTAAATTAGACACCACATGGAGTCTGTTTAAATCTTGCCAGTTCAAATTATCCCCATAACTAAAGAAGGACCTCTTGTGTTTAATCGGATTAAAAAAAGGAAATATTAGAAATAGGTTTATGAATCTCTAAATAGGTCGTTTATTGTTTTAAAGTAATAAGAGTAACTCCAGTCTTGAGGTCCTGAAAACTTCTTTAAAGACCGTCCCTTATTATCAAAAATAAACGTTTCTGGAACTTTAACAACTCCAAATGAGCTCATTAAGGTACCTGAATTATCCAATAGAATCTTAATATTCGTGGGCAAGGACTTAAATCTTTTTAAGAACTTTTTAAGGTCCTTTTTATTATCATTAACAGCAACCAAAAAGAATGTTTCACCCGATTTCTGAAACTTTTTACTCAATTCAATAAATGATGGCAATTCTTCTTCACAAGGTCCACACCAAGTACCCCAGAAATGAACAAAGGATCCGTTTTGATTCTCAATGGATTCTTTTTTCAAATTAATCTTTTTCTTAGTTAAACTATCAACTATTTCTATATCTGGAATAATTTTAAGGATAGGTTTTAAATTATGCTCCTCTAAATTAGAGAAGCTTTTTTTAAGATAAAAAGAGTAGGACAAAGTACCACTTAAAATAAAAATGAATATTAATAATTTAAATGTAACATTGCCCGTAAACTTCATATTAAACTAGCATTATGTAACTCATTTCAGCATTATCACCCACTCGGCCATCAGCAAGCTTAACAACTCTCGTATAGCCACCTTTTCTTTCTTTATATTTTGGGCTTACTTCAGAAAAGAGTTTTTTAACAACATCTTTTTTTGGTAGTCTAGAAGATACAAGTCTTCTATTAGCAACACTGTCATTCTTAGCTATTGTAATCAGCTTTTCAAGGTACGGCTGTACAGCTTTACACTTTGCATGAGTAGTCTTAACTTTTCCATGAGTGATTATATCAAGTGCTAAGCCTTTAATTATAGCCTGTCTATGTGTAGGGTTAGAACCGATTTTATATTTATGTTTTTTATGTCTCATATCATTTACTCCGAATTCACATTTTTGTTGTTCAAGATTGATTGCTGTCTGCTTTTTGACTCTCTTGAACCTCTTTCATTATTGAATCAACTTTCATCCCAAGGCCAAGTCCCATAGAAGTAAGAATCTCTTTTATTTCATTGAGAGATTTCCT
>DKQD01000177.1:8844-8993 GCA_002474345.1 Bacteriovoracaceae bacterium UBA7317 | reverse complement strand
TTGGATTTCAATAAGAAGACCTTGAGAAGGGTTTGAAGTCCGGATTTCTTTTTTAGAAATAGAACTTACCAAATCAGGTGACTCCGATGAAATGAGTATGCCAGAATCATTTAAAACAACATGAGGTATTCCTTTAAGAAGGTTCTTAA
>DKQD01000177.1:0-8503 GCA_002474345.1 Bacteriovoracaceae bacterium UBA7317 | reverse complement strand
ATTAATCTCTTCAAGGAACTCTTTTTTATTTATAGTTTCAAAGCTCATTAGTGAATTCCTTAAGCAAACTATTTAAAAAGTTTATATCTTATAAGAAAAAATTCTCGCCCCTTGGGCTTCTCCCCTCAACTTTACATTAAACAATTTACGCATAGGAGGCAGGTCATTTTTTACTAATTCGTTGATTATCTTTTCATGAAAATAAGCCGTACAATTTGGCGCCCCTTCAAAAATTTGCTTAGTTGTATCAATAATATTTCCATGAATAAGGGGAAAGTTTTCCTCTCTTGATCTAATAGAATCAATTTGTACTTTCTCTTTAACTAAACCAACTGAGAAATGAAAGTCTCGGAATCCATAACTTTTAAAATGAAGGTGTAAATAATCATGAGCAAAATGGACTAAATTTATTGCTGCTCTTGAAGCAAAATGATCAAATCTATCCATATCTTCATAAAAATTCCAAAATGCCAAAAAATGTTCGTTATTAAATTGATGGACAGTCCCACCAAATGAGTTTACCACCTTTGAAACATTACTATTATGAAATTGTAATAGAGAACTCATCGTTTTTCTTTGAATTTTATTTCCACCTTCTAAAAATTTATGAATTCCACCATACATAGCTATGATAGTTCTTTCCTGTGGATACGTTGTGGATTTTATTTTTTTTTGAAGAACAGTGTGGTTCGTTATTTTTGGTCCTATAAAACGGTTAGTAATTTTTTTTTCATTTCTTTTTTTAAAAACTTCAATCCCTCTCCTCTTTAAAAAAATTTTATAAGCAATAAGATTAATAAGATTCTTAAAGTGCCAAGAAGGATTAAAACTTTCACCTTTTCTCAAGAAGCATTCATTATAAAAGGCTAAGGCACCTTGCTTATTATCAAAAATGGTTAAAGGAACAACAATGAAATTTTTAATATCGCATTTCTTAATTGATCCAACTAATTGCCCAAAATAGGGGTCATTGGTAGCATCATTAGAATGGTAAACTGTTTGAGTGTTGAAAGCGATTGCGGAGACTTCTTTTAAGGGAAAGTCCCAATACTCTCCTTTCTTTTTTTCACCATCACTAGATATCTCTAAAAACTCTTCAAGACTATTCTCACCATTGGTAATATGAATATTGCAACCTTCATAAGGAAAATACTTTTTAAGTGCATAAAGTATATCAATGATATCTTTCTCGACTTCCTTTCCTGTAAATGAAGAATCCAGAAATGTTTTATTAAATGTTAGATTCTCCAGATCAGAGTAGAAAATAGAGACTTCATCTCTTCTTGATTCCTGAATTTCCTCTTTTACAAAACGTGAAATTTCCTTTAGGATGATTTTTCTCAATAAGCCTTTATGACTTTCTCGAGTTTGGACAGAAGCTAAGGGTATTCCACTATTTGTAGTAATTGGAAAGATTTTTAAGTCCTCCTCCCCGCCTAAATCATTTCCCCAAATTAAATTATTGAAATTATCATATACTTTTAAGGGGATTCCTTTAGCTATTTTTTCTAAAGGCAATTTTTCTAAGGCTTCATATAAATTAATCGTTTGTTCTTTCATGGAAACAACCTAACCTTTTTCAAGAACCTTTCTAAATGACCTAAAAGCGATAGCTCGTACCTATTTTCTCTTTTAAGCAAAAGAAAGCTGGTTTCCTGCCTTTTTTGGATATCTACTTTACTTCTATCAAAGATTTCAATGAGATCTCTTAATAAAGAAAAAACCTGATATCCTTTTGGCATCGAGGGATCAAACTTAAAATTCGTTTCCCTTTTCATTTCACAAAATTGTTTATTCAATTGAAAAAGGGAGCTTATACCACTATCTATAGCGATATCCTTTTTGTTTAAATAATAAAGGGTACTATCTTCTGGCTTGCCCTTAAAATCATTTCTCATTCCCTGACTTACAAGATTGTGAACTAGGGAAAAGGTAAGAATACCCATCTCATCATAAATCATAAGCTCACTTCTTACCTGTTCAAGAAAAAGGAAGAAAAAAAGACTCAACTTAGCAGAAAAAAGAAGGTGCGACTCAGACCATGTTTCATTGAAAAACCAAATAAGTTGTTGGTCACATAAAATTTTGTGGTACCTTTTATCAACTTCATCTAAATAGCTTTCGGGTTCTTTGAAAGCACTTGGTACAATCTTAACCTTTTCAAAGGCCCTTGCCTTATAAATAGCAAGATTGGACTTAATCTTATTCCCAGGCCCGCTTGAAAAAGAGCTAAACCCTCCAATTTCAGGATGCCTTACATTTTTCCAATTTTTCCAGACAGTACCATCCGTTTTTTTAATATAAACATAATAAATTCCATTACTTTTCATTCTTTTAAAAAAATCGAGTGAACCAGGAGTTCCCGCTTTAACAACTTCGATAACTTTACCCTTAAAAGGAAGATAAAGGGCAAGAGGTATTTTAATATCCGGAATAAAATAACCAAGATGTATTTTTATATAACTTTCTTTCAGTCCAACAGAAAAGTCATCATCATTACTCATATAGGTTCCTGCTAACCTTTTTATAATTTTAATACGCTGTTTTTATCGGTTTCAAGGAGGGAGACTTGAATCATTATCGGCTAATAGAGATTCCAAAGCACTGTAGTCGGCTACATTTAAAAGAGTTTTAAAAAGGTGTTCATAGTTCTTAATTTTTAAAACGTGAAGGTTTAAACAATGACAAAAACCTGGCCATTTTTATAGAGTTTCCTATGGGATATGAACATGTTGCCAAGAGTTTTAAAACCGATGTATTTTTTACTATAAAGTTTTTGAATAACCGACTCGGACACTTCATATGAACGTCCAATTTTCCAATTAGTCCTTTATAACTTTTAGCGACCCCATTCCTAACCAAAAGAGTAAAGGATTGGTTTGGATTAGTGAACTCAAAACCGACTCTTTGCTTTAGGCCCTCAGCCTTTTCTTGCGCAAAATTAACACTGAAAATATCAAAAACGAGCTTAAGGTCTAAAGAGTCCACCATATTATTACTTAACTTAGGTCTTCCATAAGGAAGATTATCCTGTTCCAATTCTTGGGCCCGTGTTAAAAAGTAATGACGAGCATTTATATTAGTTTCCTTTTCAGATAATTTTATAAGAATTTCCTTTTTAAGGTTTTTACCACTTTTGTTTTTCGGCTCGAGATTTAAAAAAAGGTCTATCAACTCTAAAGAAAATAGATACCTTTTTTTTGTGAAAGCTTGCTTGGCAGCTTTGAAAAGATTTTCTTTACCACCCAAAAGTTCTTTAAAATAGTGAGATCTTTTGTTTTTAGGTATAGAATATAACGACTTTGAATGACCATTAAACCAGCCTAAGTGCCCAGAGAAAATCGACCTTACTGCCCACTCTACTTTACCATAAACTTCAGCTAAATAAGGTTTAGAAGTATAAACCTCAGGAAGTTTAACAAATTCAACAAGTTCATCTGGAGTCATTCCCTTATTTATTCCTCGAATCGTCTGATCATGAACAAACCTGATCGCATCTCGATAATTAGAAAGGTTTTCCCTAATAGTTTCCTCACCTTTAAGAGGCATGGTATGACTAGGTATAAGAAAGTGAGGTTTCTTTTTTATCATAAGGTCAAGGCTATTAGACCAATGACGAACATCTCGATAAGCCGTTCCCCTAATCGTGTAAAGATTTGGAAAGGAGTGGTAGTAATTATCGCCTGGAAAAAGGGCCTTTTTACTTGGTATATAAACAAAGATTTGATCATCAGTTTCACCAGGAGCATAGTTCAGTTCAATATCAAGGCCTCCAATATTTATTTCTAATTTTTTTTCAAAAGTGTGGGTTGGGTAGAGGAGCCCTAATTGGCTTTCATCATTTATTTCTAAAAAAGGACCAATCCCTGCGTGACTCAAATGTTCTTTATTTAAAAAATTCCCGAACATCCTATAAGAACGGACACGAATCGCTAGTTCTAACTTACTTATTATTTTATCAATCGCCTGTTTTGTTTTTTTGTGAGCGTAAACAGGAATCTCTTTTCCTTCTGAAAAAGCTTCACCTCCGAATATATGATCGCTATGATTGTGGGTATAAATGATTCCCTTTAATGGAAGAGATGAAATCTTATCAAATTCTTTTTTGACTTCCTTTGCTCTCTTCATATCTCCCATAACATCAATTATAACTTTTCCAGTTGGCCCCAGAATTAAAATAGAATTGGCCAAGCCAAACCCAACAGCGACATAAACACCATCTGTAACCTTATAGACTCCTTTTACAAATTGTTTTTTTTGATCTTCTAAAAGATTCGTATGGGTAATTTTCCTGTTTGAAAAGTCTTTAAAAGAATCATCCTTTTTACAAGAAACGGCTGAAAAGAGAGTAAAATTCAAAACAAGTAACGATAAAAATAAACGAGTTCCATTTTCTAATTTTTTCAAAAAAGGTGTCTCCATCTAAAACAAGACTATCGAACGGAGTTTTTTAAAACGCTTTAATTTATTTGTTTATTTAACTTCCTAACAGAAGAAAAGAAAGTTAGCGTCTCACTTTTTTCAAGAGAAAGTTTAGCACTTTTAAAATGCGCCTTCATTTTATCGACTCGGTCTTTAGAGAAAGAAGAGTTTAACTCTAATGCTGCTAAAACCTCTCGACCTTGATTTAAAACATCTAGAAGTGTATCTCTCCAAAATTTTCCAACCTTTCCTACACCAATATTTTTTTCATATGCTAAAATAGTAAGAACAATCTCCTTAAGATAAATCTTCGATGGACTTGCGCTGTACTTGGCGACACCTCCCACTAAGGGGTCAACTAAATTTGAAAAGAGGCTTCTTGAAACGGCCCTTCTGACAGGAGAATGAGTCACATACAAGGCACCTTCTTGCCCCATACTTAAAATGCCAACAGACTCTTCTCTTGCCTTTGAATAGTAACGAATTTTTCCAGACATTTTATCTAAAAGTCCTATTCCCAGAACGAGAGGGATTGGAACAACATTTCTCTTATAGCCAGCGCCAAAAAAAGTTACGATACCATTTGGTGTTATAAGAGGTGTTAACATTTGAAAAGATTTTTGAAAAATCGCCAGCTTGAAATTATTAAACTGACTAACCCAAACTTTTTCGGCCCGTAGACCTAAGTCTCTAATCTTTATGATAGAGAATGAAGTTGGAATATAAAGTTCTTGAGTTGATTGGTCCACCGCTGGAGAAGCAACTATTTGAGAAGGGACCTTGAAATCCCATACTTTTTTACACTTTTTCGAATCTATTGCTGCTAGAGAGTTTTTTCCCGTCCCGACATAAACTCTTTTTCCGTCACCAGTTAGAGCCGGAGTCGAGCCCGAACCTCCAGGAAAAAAGAATTCGCATGACAAGTTTAATTTAAAAAACTGTCCCTCTTTAACCAAATCCAGGCCATAAAGGGCCCCAAAATCTGAAAGGTCATCAATTTTATGATCAACGCCGTCGGGAGCTGTAGCCGCGGCCCATACCCTACCCGAAATTTGATCAATAGAGAAGTAGTTAGCAACCCTTGTTCCACCTCCTAATAAAACGTCAACAAGATCACTAAAAGGCTTCTTTGTACTCCTTCCATGGGCCAATGGGTAAAGAACCTGATCCGCTCTATCTTTTATCCACTTTGGCGGTCCTTTTTTATTAAAATCTGAAGGCCCCGATGGTGAACCAGGTAAAACATAAGGTTTCTCCAGGAGGTTTTTTCCAGTTGACCTATCAAGCACCACAAGATTCCCATCACCCATAAGCCCAACTAAAGCATCATACTTTTTTAAGTAGTTAAGACCAAAACAGTGGTAATCTCTATGCCGGCTTCCCCTTTTTGGCTCCTTAAGTCCTGTTGAGACCTCCCACAAAACTTTTCCTTCAGTCGATAGAGCATACGCTTTGTGGTAAACGGAAACGTATACAATTTCTTTTAAACTTTTCGGATCTTTTAAGATCAGGGGAGCTCCTGCTCCATGCCCATAACCGGGAAGTGACCATCTACGCTTCCCCTTTTTCGGTTCTAACGAAATTAAAATTACCTCCTCAGGCGACCAAAGAGGACTGAAGTACAAATTACCAGCAACGTCTACAGTAGGTCCTTCTACAATAAACTTATCTTTCTCTGTTATCCAATCAAGCTTAACTTCAGGACCCAAAATAGTGCTTACCTGATCAGAGTTGTGAAAATCACTATGAGCTGCTTTAAAAGCTCTATTTGCTGAATTATTTTGACTTTCCCACCCAGCCCCTAAAGAAACCTTTTCAGGTGGTTTATACAGCGATTCATTTTTAAACTTAGGAAAATGAAAGACCTTATTTAGAAGGAAAAAACCAAAGAAAATAGTAAAGATAAAAAGAAACTTTTTTCTTGAAAAGCTACCATCATTCATTTCAATCAATCCTTTACTTATTTATACCATAATCATAGTCTCATAAGGATTTAAAACTTTTAAATTAAATTTAAAGTGGAGCAAAAAATGGAATTTAAGCTTCCCTTAGAGCAATTTTATCACTGGGAAAAAGAAACACCTTACAAAACTTACCTAAGGCAGCCGCAAAGAGGTAAATGGAAAGACCTTATGTGGATTGAAGTTTCTAAGCAAGTAAGGTCTATGGCCAGCTTTCTGATGGTTCAAGACCTCCCATCAAGAAGTAATATAGCCATTTGCTCTAAAAATTCAGCCTACTGGGTGATGACAGATCTAGCGATCTGGCTTAGTGGACATATTTCAGTACCACTTTTCCCAAACTTAGACCCAGCTTCTCTCAAGTTACTTCTTGAACACTCAGAAGTTCAGATGATCTTTATTGAAAAAGGAAAAGACTGGGAAAAAATAAAAGATGTCTTTCCAAAAAAGCTAAAAAAAGTGTTTCTTCCACCACATAACGAAAAAATGGACCTTTCTTGGGATAAAATCTGCTCTGAGTTTAGGCCATTTAATCAAAACATTAAAAGGGAAGGACACGAGATAGCGACTATTATCTATACATCAGGAACAACCGGACAACCTAAAGGAGTTATGCATACATTCGAATCATTTTCATATGCCGCAAAGAATGTGTTAGAGATAATTAACCTTGAAGGAGATCAACACTTTTTTTCTTACCTTCCCCTCGCACATGTTGCAGAAAGAGCTCTTATAGAAATAGGTTCTCTATATATTAACGCCTCTATTTCCTTTTTAGAAAATAAGGCCACTTTTCCAGAAAATCTTAGAAAAGTTAGGCCGACTATTTTTCTAGCGGTTCCTTTCATTTGGGAGAGCATTCAAACAAAGATTTTACAAAGATTGCCCCAAAATAGACTTTCTTTTCTTCTTAAAATACCTGTCCTCAATAACTTCATTAAGAAAAGACTTAAAAATAAAATTGGCTTTTCAAGAGTCCAATTTGCAATTTCAGGTGCAGCTCCTATTAATAAAGAACTTCTTGAGTGGTACCAGACTTTGGATATTTCCATTATAGAGTGTTATGGAATGACTGAAAACCTGACTTATTCACATGGTAACCTTGAGTCCCCGAGTTATTTTGGAACTGTTGGAAAACCCTACCCTGAAGTGGAAGTCCAGCTTGCTCCTGATGGAGAAGTTCTTGTTAAAAGCCCGTGCAATTTCAAGGGTTATTTTAAGGACCCAGAAAGGACCCTAAATGATCTTCAAGGAAGCTTTTTCAAAACTGGGGACCTTGGTGAAACCGATGATCAAGGACGACTAAAAATTCTGGGAAGGAAAAAGGACATTTTTAAAACAACAAAAGGAAAGTTCATTTCTCCGAAAAAGATTGAAGGCCTTTACATGGAATCACCACTCATTAAACAGGTCTGTGTAGTCGGAAACGGCCTTCCAGGACCCCTTGCCCTTGTTGTCCTGGAAGAAATGGATACGGCATTTCCAACTGAAAATGTAAAAAAAGATCTTTTTGCCCTCAAAGAGTCCATTAATCAAAGCCTACAAAACCACGAAAAAATTGAGAAGGTGATAATCATTCAAAATGATTGGAGTGATGAAAATGGTCTTCTCACACCAACGTTAAAACTCAAAAGAACACCTATTGAAAATAAATTCAAAAAATTTTTCGAAAAGTGGCTTGAAGATGAAAAAGACGTTATTTACGAAATAGAATGAGCACTTGTTTTTATCGCTTTGATAAGCCCTGACAAATAAGGTTTTTCAAAACCCAGCTTTTCCCCATCAGCCTCCCAGTTAGATGCCCTTTTTGTAAACCCTGTTCAAAGGTCACTCTAAAATCCAAGTCATAATTGTTTGTGAAAAATTGGTCCTCCACCCATAAAAGGTGCCTAAAAGCTACAAGACGATCCTTATACCAAAAAGCAAAAACTTCTTTCCCTTTTTCTTTTTCCACTCTCCAAACAAAGTCTTCACTATGGCATTGAAAGGCCATATCATTTGAGCTTAGACAAAACGCTGGGAAACTGAAGATCAAAAAAGTAAGTACTAAAAAAGTTTTTCTCATAAGTGTCATCCTTTTATAAAGAAGTTTCATGGAAAGACACAACTTTACTTTAAAA
>DKQD01000189.1 GCA_002474345.1 Bacteriovoracaceae bacterium UBA7317 | reverse complement strand
AAATCCTGAAACAACAACAGGTGGGAATGCACTCAAGTTTTACTCCTCTGTTCGCATGGACATTAGGAAAATTGGAGCCATCAAAGAGGGTGACAGCATTATCGGTAACAGAACAAAAATAAAAATCGTTAAAAACAAAATTGCTCCCCCCTTCAAAAATGTTGAGTTTGATATCATGTTTGGAAAGGGAATCTCTAAATCCGGCGACCTTCTAGATATGGCTGTAGAGAGTGGCGTCATAGAAAAAGCGGGTGCTTGGTTTTCTTACAATAATGCGAAAGTTGGCCAAGGAAGAGAAAACTCCAAGCGCTTTTTAGAAGAAAACCCAGACATTATGAAAGAAATTAAAAATAAGATTCTTGTAAAAAAGGGCCTTCTAGAGGAGTCTCAGGAAGCAGACATTAATCAAGAAACAGGAGAAATTCTTGAAGAGAAGCCTACAAAAAAAAGCTCCTCAAAACAAAAGAAAAAGGTTCATTAGAGTTATATAAAATAAGAAGGCTCCCTTGTTTTAAGGAAGCCTTCTTTAGCTCTCGAAGGAGCCTAAAATTAAACAAAGTCCCGCTTATATAAAAACGCTTCAACTCCTGGCAAGACAGCCTTATTCACTTTTTCGTCTAAAAAAGAAACTACAAGAAAAGGATTTTGATCCTAAAGATATCGACTTGGCGATTCAAAGGGCCAAACACTTAAATTATTTATGCGAAAAGGATTACACATTTTCGAGAATTACTTCTCTTATGAGAAGAGGTTGTGCAACCTACCTCATTAAAAAAAGGCTAAAGATAGAGGACCAAATAGAGGTCACAAGTGAGGAAGTAGAAAAAGTTTTTAAAGAGCATAACATAACTGAAGAGTCCCTGATAAAGGAGATTATAGCCAAAAAAAAACCTGCAGCGTTTAAAAATGAAATACATAAAGAAAAAGTTAAAAATAAAATCCTTAGGTATCTACAGAATAAAGGCTACAACTGGGATATTGTGTCTTTTTTAGTTGATGAGGAGTTCAAGGTACCCTAAAATCTAATCATCCCCGAGAGGTGGCTTCCACCTTCACTATTTTGAGAAAAAAATGAAAAAAGTCATTTTATTTGTGATCATTGTATTACTCCAGGCTTGCTCTAAACCTAAAGGAAAAGGTAGTGACACGGATATTCTTAACTTGGCCATCAGGGATAAAATTCCTACTTTTGACCCATCATCTGCCTATGACGTTGTTTCTTCAACTGTAATGTATCAAACCTATGAGCAACTTTATGAGTATCACTACTTAAAAAGACCATTCGCATTAAAACCCTTGCTCGCCAAAAGCATGCCAAAAATAGAAAATAATGGAAAAAGATATATTATAAACATTCAAAAAAATGTGCCTTACCATAGCGACCCTTCCCTAAAAGAGAGCCGTTTTCTTATTGCTCAAGACTTTATAAACCAAATTAAACGACTTGCCTTCAAACCAAATAAAAGTAATGGTTGGTGGTTATTTGACGGTAAAATAAAAGGATTAAATGAATTTAGAGAAAAAGCTGGCTCAGACTTCCAAAAATATATTAACCTTGAAGTTTCTGGCCTTAAAACAAGAGGAGATCACACCTTAATTATCGACCTTTTGGAACCTTACCCTCAAATGATCTATGCGCTATCAATGAGCTTTACGTCACCACTGCCTATTGAATCAATTATCTATTATAAAAATAACCTATCCAAAAATATAATAGGTACTGGTCCTTTCAAACTTGAGTCCTTAAAGCCCAATCATCCACTCACCCTAACTAAATTTAAAAAATACAACCTTTCCTCATATCCAAAAAAAGGGGATAGGAGGTCCCATTCAAAGAAACTACTAATTGATGCTGGAAAGCCTCTACCTCTTTTAAACAAAATAAACTTCCATATTATAAAGAAACATGACTCAAGATGGAATGCGTTTATCAATAAAAAAATAGATATTATAAGCCTTTCTAAAGAACATCTAAAAATTGCACTCAATAAATTTGGAGAACTTAAAAGTAATTTAAAAGAAAAGAAAATTAATCTTCAAATATCTCCAACGCTCACCTTTTGGTGGCTTTCATTTAATATGAAAGACCCTCTTTTAGGAAAAAATAAGGATTTAAGAAAAGCTATTACTTATGCAATTGATAGAGATAAATTTATTGACTTATCCACAAACAAAACAGGGCAAAAAGCAAATTCCATTTACCCACCTGGTATTCCAGGTTACAGCCCTTCGAAAACGATTTCCATTAACTATGATATTGAGCTATCCAAAAAACTGCTTAAACAAGCAGGTTACCCCAACGGAAAAGGGCTTCCAGTTCTCCAATACGATACAAGAGGCGACACTGAGCTTACGAAGAAACAAGCTGAATACATAAAAAATCAGATGAAAAAAATTGGGATTAATGTAAAAGTTGTAGTTAACTCTTTTACCACTTTCCTCAAAAAAGTAAGAGAAGGGTCATTGCAGTTGTGGATGGGCGGTTGGTCTATGGATTACCCTGATGCAGAGAATCTTCTACAACTCCTCTATTCAAAAAACTCCCCTCCAGGACCTAATGCAACCTTCTATAATAATAAAAACTTTGATAACAGCTTCAAGAAGTTTAAAAAGGTTTATAGTATTCAAGAAAAGAAGGAGCTAATGGAATCAATGGAGGAGGAAGTCTTAAAAGACCTCCCATGGTTCATGCTCTACTATCAAAGAACCTATACTCTCTTTCACAGCAATATCCAAAACTATAGGTACTCAGATATTATTCCAAATATCTACAAGTATCTAAGAATCAAAAAATCAAACCGGTAAATATTTCCATCTTACCAAAGCTCTAATTTTAGTTTTTCCATTTTAGGACGATATCTAAGCCAAATCTCCTATAGTTTTTAAAACTAAAAAAAAAGGACCCATAATGCGGCAAAAAAACGCCATCATTATATTAATGATCTTCAGCTTCTCAACTCTGGTATACTCTAAGGACTACATCATCTTCAATATATCCCAGCAAGTTCCCATGGGTTACAAAAATGAAAAAGTAAACAAGAACTTCTTCGTAAATATTGGAAAAATTCAAGGTGTTAAGGCAGGAACAGTTTTAGACGTCCACAGAAAAGTCTCAAAGTTAAACCCTTTAAAAACATGGAAGAGACACCGATTTGACGTTAAGGTTGGCCAACTTGAAGTCATTCACTCTGAAGACCATTCATCTATATGTAAAAGAAGAGGACCTAAATCTATGAAAAAAACAGATCATAGTCTTGAAATGGAATCCTTTTTGTTAGGAGATATTGTATCAGTTAATATTAAGAAGAATTAACTTATTATTCTTCTGATTTTTCTCTCTCCGCCCTAAGAACTTCTCTTCTATCCTTGACCATTACGATCATTCTATCTATAGCTTTTACTGTTTTTTCCATCCTAGTCAATTCTTTGGGGTCAACATCATCCTTTTTCTTAAGCCTACCAAGGACATATCCGCCCATGCCCTGAGCAACTACAAGCTGATTACTAAGATCGTGGAGAAATACTCTTTCGGCACTCTTGGGCTGGTCGCTAGAATCACTCACATTGCTCTCCTCTTAAAACAAATGGTATTTCGTTAATTTTAACATTTTTTTTAAAAATTTTAATAGGAAATCTCTTCAAGCCTTACAATTTTTTTAACATTACCGATTAAATCAGTTTTTTTCATTGATAAAAAGCCCAACTTTACAATGTACTCCTGATTTTCATTTATATCTAATATGGTATCTGACTCACCAATAATCCTTTCAACCCTTTTGCCGTTATAAAAGCCCTTAAAATGAAACTCATACCTTATGGTATTATTTTGTTTGGATATAGAAACGCATTTACTTAAAGCAAAAAATATGACCAAAGTTAAACAGTCCTTGATTAAAGATATTTTCAAAGCTTTATTTACAAATTTATTTTAAAATTAAAGTTGAAAAGTCATCAAAATTACTGATTAGTAAAAATGGAGAAGTAACAAATGAACCTCTCACCTAAAAAAACAATCAGTGCGCTTTTTATAAAAAGAGTTGAGAAGCAAAAAAACCAAATAGCTATTGGTTCAATAAAAAATAAAAAACTAGATTTTATTACTTTTGAAAAGTATTACGATATAGTTGAGTGTATTTATTATGGTTTAAATAAGTCTGGATTAGAAATAGATGATAAAGTAGCGATTTTATCTTCGACCTGTAAGGAATGGCATTTTTTTGACCTTGCTAATCTTTGTTCTGGTGCGACCGTTGTTCCTCTCTATCAGACATACAGGAATAAAGACATTACTTACATCTTGAATCACTCTGAATCTAAATTTCTATTCTTAGAAAATGAAGAACAAGCAAAAAAAATAGTTTCCATTGAGACTGAACTTAAATTTCTAAAATCTATAATTATTTTAAAAAAGTTAAAAAAACCTACCGAAATTTCTTTAAAGGAAAAATTCAGTATTATTTATTATGATGATCTTATAATAGAAGGTGTTCATTTAAGAAATGATCGTCCAGGTATTTTTAGAGAAAAAAACTTGACTCTTGAAGAAGATAATATTGCAACAATTATTTACACATCAAAAACGACTGGCAAACTTAAGGGATCAATGATCACTCAAAAAGCTCTTTTTTCAATGATTAAAAATATATCAAATACTTTAAACCATAATGTAAATAACGAAGATAGGACATTAACATTCTTGCCCTTATCTCATGTGTTTGGAAGGTGTGACTCACTTCTTGCAATTGGGCTGGGAGTTCAAACCATCTATGCCCAGTCAATTAAAACTATTTTATCTGATGCACTTATTGCAAAGCCAACTATTATTATGGGAGTTCCAAGAGTTTTTGAAAAAATTTACTCTAGATTAAACAAAGATTTTTTTTCCCCAAAACAATTCGCTCGCAAAAAGGTTTTTGACTTTATTAAAGAACGGACAACATCGTATTTTGAAAAAGTAGATGACGACCTATCACCTTCGATTTCTGAAATAAGCATAAAAAATTTTGGCTATCATATTATTTACTCCAAAGCCAGGAAAGCACTTGGAGGAAAAGTAAAGTTTGTAGTTTCTGGTGGAGCACCTTTAGCTTATAACATTTCAAAAATGCTAAGAAATTCTAACATGACAGTCTTGGAGGGCTATGGCTTAACAGAAACAGCAGGCGCATGCTTTTTAAATCCTATTTCAAGGCAAATTGCTGGTACAGTAGGCGTGCCTCTTGGAGATGTTCAAGTAAAAATAGCCTCAGATGGTGAAATTCTTATTAAGTCAAATTGCCTTTTTTCAGGCTATTTTAAAGAAAAGGAACTAACTAAAAAAGCCTTTGTTGATGAATGGTTTAAAACTGGCGATATTGGTGAAATAAACTACGCTGGATATCTAAAAATAAAGGATCGTAAAAAAGATATTATTGTAAATTCTCTTGGAAAAAACATATCTCCTCAAAAAATTGAAACTCTTCTTAAGAGCGAAAAGTTTATTTCACATGCTTTCGTTATTTTAAATTCCTCTGGTGAAATAACTGCAATCTTGGCCCTTGAAAAAACATCCATTATTGACCTTCTTAACTCAAATACCCTCTCAAGGGACAACTCCCTTCAAGAGATTTCTAAAAATGATGAAGTAAAAGCCTTAATCAAGGATAACATAAGAGAAACTAACGCATCGCTTCAGCCTCAGGAAAAGATCAAGAATGTTTCTATTTCCTCGGAGAACTTCTCAGTCGCATCGGGTCATTTAACAGCATCACAAAAACTCAAGCGAGATTGGCTTGCAGAGCACTATAAAGTGCTAATTAACTCGCCGCAAATAAAAATATTCTAGCTATCGTAAAATTAATTGATTTTGACAATATCTTTTGATTTAAATATATATGTGCCTTGAGCAAAATTTATATGAGGGGATCACATGGCCAGAATAACAATTGAAGACTGTCTCGAAAAAGTAGAAAACCGCTACGAGCTTGTTCACCTTGCAGTTAAGAGAGTTAAACAAATTAAAGAAGGCTCAGACCTACTTGTAAAAAGTAAAAATAAAGAGGTTGTGACTGTGTTAAGAGAAATAGCTTCGGGTAAGGTTAGCCATGCTCCTGTAAGCGAATACGATGCTGACGAGTTCTAATCAATTTTAATAAATACCTTTAATATGGAAGGGAGTTACTTACTCCCTTTTTTTATTTTTTAGCAATAGCAATTTTTAAAACTTCATCGAAATGTTCCACAGGAAAAAAAGTAATACCCTTCCTGTGTCTATCTGGAACCTCTTTTAAATCCTTCTCATTTTTTTTCGGTAGGATTATCTTAGTAATTCCCGCACGCTTAGCTCCTAAAACTTTTTCTTTTATTCCTCCAACAGGGAGAACCTTACCAGTTAAACTTAACTCCCC
>DKQD01000111.1 GCA_002474345.1 Bacteriovoracaceae bacterium UBA7317 | reverse complement strand
ATGCTCCTCTGAGTGAGGCGTATCTCCGAACATATGAGCAATCGAATTTATACAAAAAGTCACTTGATGAACAAGGACAATTCTTAGGAAACCACCAATCAACAGGTAACCCCAAAAATCTTTAAAAAGAAGGCCTAGGACGGCAACGATAAAAAAGTTGGAAAGAAGTCCGAGTTTATGTCCATAGAGGTGCTGCTTTAAAACCCGAGGATTCTTAATAAGATCCTGGCAATTAGGAAACTCCATTCTCAAAACATCCACGGAAACATCATTATTTTTGACATAACGGTTTTCCCTTGGAGTATAGAAAATCCATACGATATGAGACCACCAAAACCCAAGTTTAGCATTGTAAGGGTCTTTGTCTGTATCTGTGTAGGAGTGGTGAGTTCTATGGTCTGAAGACCACTTAAGACAAGAGTTTTGAAGACTCAAAGCTCCAAAAAAGAGGAGGGCCCTTTCAATCCACGGATTGGCCTTAAAGGCCCTGTGGGCGAACAGACGGTGATAACCTATTGTGATTGACATTCCCGTAAGAAAATAAAGAATTGTTAAAGTAATCCAAGGTCCCCAGGAAAAATCATTATAATAAAAATAAAAAGGCAAACCAATGAGAGGGACAACCTTAAAGGTAAGTAAGTAAAGAAACACTGTCCTATCAAACTTTAAGTTTTGTTTTTTGATATGTTCTCTTACTTTATCGTTCAACATAACGTCCTCTTTTCTTCCATGTTTAATTTCTTCAAAACAGCTTCCAAGATATAAAAAGAAAACTTCCGTAACTAGCTTCCTATTTTATAGCCTATCGGTGTATTTAAGAAAAAAAATGGGGTCTAGACAACGCAGGAAAGGGGGTATTTACAATTCTTTTACAAAAGAGCTTTTAGTTCTAATTAGTGTTAACCTTATGAGGTCATATGAAGCAAAAGTTACACAGTGTTTAATAATTTTTAGGGGTAAAACATATAACCTTTACCTCTTACACTCTTAAAGTACCGGGGTTTTTTATTATCCTCTTCAAAATATTTTCTAAGACGCACAATAAAATTATCGACAGTTCTCGTTTCCATTTGCCCTGTATAACCCCAACCAGCGTTGAGTAAATCCTCTCTTGAAAGGGCCTTTTGAGGGTTCATGAAAAATAATTTTAGAAGCTTTATTTCCTGCTCAGTCAATTGGAATGTTTTAGTTGGAGTTACGGCCAGGTGCTCTTTAAAGTTAATAACATGGGGACCAAAACGATAACTATCTCCTAAGTTATCTTCAACCTCACCATCTTCACCCTTATTCCAAGAGGACCTTAAAAGAAGTCTTTGAACCCTTGCTAAAAATTCATCTAGCTCAAAAGGTTTTGTTAAATAGTCATCAACTCCTTCTTTAAAACCTCTTAACTTATCAGCAGCTTGGTTTCTCGCAGACAAAATAAGGATAGGTATTTTTTGATTTACTTTTCTTATCTGCTCCAAAACACCGAAACCATCGAGAAGAGGAAGCATTAGATCTAAAATGAGAAGGTCAGGCTTATAGTTCTTCCAAAAGTCCAAAGCTTCCACACCATTGACAGCAATTTTAACCTCAAACCCTTCTTTCTTTAAGTTAAAAGCCACCCCTTCTGCGATATGACTTTCGTCTTCTACAATGAGTATTTTCTTTCCTTGTAGGTTTTGCTCTTTTACCATAATACTTTCCCCACTTTCCTTCCTGGTCTTTCTTTTACTCACATTCTTTTTGAAGGAAAAGGAAGAGAAAGAGTAAAAGTACTGCCCTCTCCCTTACCTGAACTTTCAGCTTTTATTTTACCGTCATGGATTTTGGTAATTTGTTGGACAAGATAAAGACCTAAGCCTGTACCTTTAGCTGTACAATTTTCGGCTTTTCCTAACTGATAAAACTTTTTGAAAATAACTTTTCGGTAACGGTCTTTAAAACCTATACCATTATCATTAAAAGAAATAAAAACAGACTTCTTTTCTAACCACATTTTTATTTTTAACTTCTTTTCTTTTTCATCATTATACCTAAAAGCATTGCTAATAAGGTTCATCAAAAGCATTTCAAAAAGTTGAGAATCAATAGGATAATAAATCTCATTTTCTCTATCACCAGACTCAAATGTGATAGAACCCTCTGTAAAAATATGATGATTATGATCAACAAAAGTTTTTATAAATTGTTTAAGACCCAAAACATCTTTTTTGTAATTTCTATCTTTAGCTTCAAGATTTCCAACCTGAAGAATTTGATTGACATAGTTATCCAATCGACGGCTATCTTTAAGCATGTAATCGATAAACTTTTCCCGCTCCTCTTTGGTAACATCGTACCGTTGAAAAGTCTCTAAATAGAGGCGAATAGAAGCAAGGGGGGTCTTTAACTCATGAGTAAAGTTATTGATAAAATTTTCCTGCAATCTGTATAGCTGAATTGTCTTTTGGTAATAAGTGAAAATTACAATGAGACCCCCAATAATACCTACAAGCAAGATAGCTGTCGCAATAATCATAAAAAGAGAATAGGGGTCCGCTACAAGCTTTTGATCAACACCAAACTTAAGCGCTAGGTCATCAATATTCCCTATAATCTTGATATACCACCGAAGGTAAAGAACATAAGAGAGACAAACGGCGATAATAGAGCCTACAAAAATCGTAATAGGATGAAAAATAAAAAGAGGTTTTTTCATGAGTCATTCCTTATAAAAGGCCTTCTTCCTTTAAAACCTTTTTTATATAAGAAGCCGCCAGCTCTGGCTGGTGGTGGGAAAGACGCTTGGGTTTAGTGATAACCACTTTATTGCCCTGGGATTCCAGCCTCTCCTTCATTCTCTGAGGCCCATCTTTCGGAACCACGATATCATCTTCCCCTACGATGAGATGGATTTTTTGATTTTCTAACTCTATCAAATCTTTCTGATTTTTAATCCAAGGGAAAACAATGTCGGGCGCCAGGGCCTTACTTACTAACTGTCCCCTTAAGTTAATTGTACTTTTAAAAAAGGATGATTGAAAGACATGCTCACCTTTTTGGAGACCCATTCCTAAACCCACACCAATGAGTGTTTTATTGGTAATTCCCTGAAAAAGGGGTAGTTTCGACGCCAAAAGGGCCAACAACCCACCTAATGAGTGACCTCCTAGGACCAATTTCAAGGAGGTTGGATCTAAGTAGTGCTCATAAAGGGGATAAAGCTCTTTAAACTCCTGGAATAAAGCCTTATAAGCTTCCTCAAAGAGCAGGGGAGAAAAGCTTGAAAACTCCTCAAAAGACTCCACTTCATTATAACTTCCCATATAATGACCCGGGATATCAAAAATCAAAGTGGGTAGCCCTTCCTCTGACAATCTAGAGGCCCAAGTTAAAAGGTCTCCTTTGTGGGCCGTATACCCATGACAGAAGATGGCCAAACCTTGCTTAATGGGATTTGCTGGGTCGGGAAGGAATAGAAGAGCATTAGTTCTCCAAGACTTGCATTCTAAAATTTTTCTCTTTAATGACACACCCATAAAATTAAGCTTACTAAAATTAAAAAAAAATTAATAGATTTAATTTGACGATCTCAAGATAAACAACTAGTTTGTTCCTCACGAAAGAATAGGATGCCCTCTTAGCTCAGTTGGTAGAGCAAGGGACTGAAAATCCCTGTGTC
>DKQD01000200.1 GCA_002474345.1 Bacteriovoracaceae bacterium UBA7317 | reverse complement strand
TGGAGACGACTGGGATCGAACCAGCGACCTTTTCGCTGCCAGCGAAACGCTCTCCCAACTGAGCTACGCCCCCATAAGACTGAAAAGTGACTTCCGGTAATCTAAACACTTTCCTTCCAAAAAGCAAGATCATAATAAAAGCGCATAGCACAAAAAACCAACTAAACTCTAAGATCTAATCTTTTGCATTAGCGAATAGAGAAAATCCATCAAATAGTGGCAAGAATCAGCCGTGGCCATACCGAAAAAGGCAAAAGTGATGAGGTAAAACTCATGAGAAGGTAGGATTTTGTAGTTAAAAGTGTACATCATTTGCTTCCAGCTCAGCATAAAGTCCATATCCACTTTTCCTAAGAGGGCCAAGTACCCAGTCTGAAAGAGAAAAAGAAGAAGGGCCATGTAGAGAAGTCTTGTAAATGTTCCAAACAAAATATTATGAGAGAGACCTCGGTGTCTAAAGAGGGCCGAGTAGGGATAGAAAATAAAGCGGAAAGGCCCCAGACTTTTTTTAGGTTTAAGGTCCGTGTCTGGAGAAAAAATAAAGGTGGAAAAAAGCCAACCAAAGCTAAAGGCAAATATTAAATCCAGCTTTACTTTCAGGACAAAGGCCAAAAGAAAAACAAAGGGAAAGAAGAAAAAATTATTAATCGTTTCGTGAACTTTTCCAAGTGACATAGATTAAGTGTAGCTTTATTTAATCTTTTTTGAAAAGGGGGATGGCCTTAAATTAGGCCATCATCTTTAAGCATTTTCTTAAGGAATGTGATGTTATCAAGGTTGTAATTTCCTAGTTCATCAATTCCAATTGTTTTAATAGCTTCTTTGGGATCACCATCTAAACAAGTCACTAGTCTGTCATAAGAGCTACAAAGAGAAACAATCTCTTCTGATGGGGACATTTTTTTGATTCCTCTCGGAAACCCCATACCAGAAAGTTTCTCTTCATGAGTGTGAACAATAGAGAGAACTTCCTGTGGAACTGTCTCCAATTCCTCTAAAACTTTAACACCTAGTTGAGGGTGAGTTTTATAAATTTTAAGCTCGATATTCGTAAATGTTTCAAGAGGCTTACTAAAAAGTTCCTGGTACTTCTTATCCATCTTCGTAATACCGACATCTCTAAGAAGACCACCAGTACTTATCGCCTCAATTTCTTCTTCACTCATTCCCTTTAACTGGGCCATTCTAACAGCAAGAGAAGACGTATTAACAGCTGTTTGAAGAGTTACATCCTCTTCTGACTTAATCTTGAAGAGTTCTTTAAGCATCTCAGGATTATTTTTAACAACGTCTATAATACCTTTTGAAGCCTTCTCAGTTGCCTTATAGGCCTTCTTACTTGATGGATTTTCCCTCATCTCTTCAACAGCATTTTTAGCTGCACCAGAAACAATATCCGCCCTATCTGAAGCGGCCATATTTTTATCTGTAACAGCTGCATCGAGAAGGTCGTCGAGGTAATGTTGGTACTTCTCTTCATCATTTGAATCAATGAAGAAACGGGCCACTTTTTGCTTCTTTAACTTTTTAAGCTTATCTCTATCAACAGCTTCGCCTACCTTAAGGTACAGGAGGAATTGTTCCTTAAAACGGATATGCAAATCAAAAGTTAATTTTTTTTGCGGCTTAATAGTTGAAACTCTTATGGGAGAATACTCAACGCCCACGGTTTACCTCTCTTCAAAAAGATTCATTGTTCATGAGATATGTTAATCTCTTTTAGAAAAATTTAAAAGAAAGTAAAAAAAGAAAACCCTGCCTAAGAGTAGTAAACGAAATAGAATGGTTTTACATTTTTCTAATAGAGGATAAATTAACTTTCCTTTAGAATATATTCTAGAAATTGAGCGTAAACTTCCCAAGAGTGCCTCCCATAGCCTCCTGACATGAGATAGGTTTGGGGAATTTTTCTTTCTTTAAGCCAATGGTAGATGAATGTATCTCTTTTTAACAACTGCTCTAACGTTAGTTTTAAAAGAGAGGCACTTGGAAGTTCGTCTAATTCATAAGGATCAGATCCGTTCACAACTACAACCAAGTCAGGCTTTTCAAACTTCTTTTCAAGTTGGTTTAAAGATTCTTTAAGAACTTGATGATAACGGTCTTCTTCCCCTTCAAAAATAGGGCAATCGATTGTGCTTTCAACAAACCAGGGATTCATTTGATTATCTTTATCAAACTTTTCTGAATCTAAAGGCCACCCTTTTCCCATGTGAAGGCTGAGTGTTTGGATTGTGTCATCATTTTGAGTCAACTCAGCTGTACCACAGCCTTTGTGAGCATCAACATCAACAACCCATGCCGTTTTTATTTTTTTAAGATTTTGGAGTTTTCTAATCCCTATAACAATATCATTAACGAGACAAAAACCCCGACCGCCAAAGCTCATCGCGTGGTGCATGCCTCCACCTAGAAAATAGGAAAACTGACTTTTTAAAGATTGCTCCATACTTAAAAAAGAGGCCTTACCCTGAAGAAGAATTTCATCTTTTAAAAGAGATAAGGACTTCGTAGCTAAATCAGGGTCGAAGCGGTTCCAGGTTCCATCTTCATTTCTTAATTCAAAACAGGTTATGAGGGCCTCTTCAACGCCCTCATTAAAAAGAGAAGAAACAAATTCATAGTTATGCGCCAGTAGAAGGTCCTCTTTAGAAAGAGGTAGAAGGCCAGAGCAATCGGTTTCTTTAACCTTTTCAGGAAACTTTTCTTTAATATAATCAAAACATTTTTCAGAACGACTTTTTGAAATAGGAATTTGAATACCATAATCAATAAACTTATGATCCAAACTCTTATTATAAAAAATCATCTTACGTCCTTTCTTTCACCATAATGAAAAATGATTAAATTTTAATCCATTAGTTCTTGATAAATCATCTTGATTTTTTTGATTTCGTCAAAATGCTCAAGGTTATTATGTTTTTTATAACCCAAAAGAAGGATGTCTGCCTTCCTCACAATTTCTTCTTCCGCTCTTTGTTTATCTTCACCATCTATTTTGGAAGATTTTAAAAGGTTGTGGATGGATTTAACCCTAAAGTAATCCATGGCCTTAAATTTGTGAGAGAGCTGATCATCGTGCCCCCCGTATTTTGTTATGAGAGGTTCTTTAATATACCCAACTTCATATTTTGAGGTGATCTTAAGCCAAAGATCGTAATCTTCACAAACAACAAAGTTCTCATCAAAGCCATTCATTTCCTCTAAAAGGCCCCTTTCTATCATCACAGCCGAAGGTGAAATTAAGCAGAGCTTAAGGCATCTTTGAAAAATCCGGCCGCCGGATTTTTGATGGATTTTCTTTTGATTAACTCTTTTGCCCCGCCTGACCCAAATTTCTTCTCCATGGACGATTCTAATTTCAGGGTTATCCAAAGAAAACTCAACTTGCCTTGATAATTTATCTTTAAGCCACTCATCATCTGAATCTAAAAAGGCACACCAGTCACTTTTTGAGTGTTTTATTCCTACATTTCTAGCAGCGCTGACCCCTTGATTTGCAGTTTTTATATAATGAATGATTGGTTTAAAGTCCTTAACCTCTTTCGAAAGACTAATTTGAAAATGCTCAATGAGTTTAGAAGTTTCATCAGTCGAACCATCATCAATAATCCAAAGGTCAAAGTTTGTATAATCTTGATTAAGAACGGACTCAACGGCTCTTTTAAGCTCCTTTGCCCTATTATAAGTTGGTATAATAACACTTATAAAAGGTTTCTCTTTTTTCTTTACGACTTTCACTTCCTCAAACACCCTCTCTAAATCTAATCAGTAAGCTATAACCTTTAACTATCAACTTTAAACTCATTAATCGTTCCAATCGGACAATAAATTCTTAACTTCACTTAAAACCTCTCTTCCTGGAAGATTTTTAAGGGCCTTTAACACATCTTTTAATTGTTCGGAATTCCTCATTCCACAAATAACGCTACTCATTTCTTCTTGAGCAAGATTATAACCGAGAGACAATTCAAGACCTGAGTGGCCCTTGTCTTTTAGATAAGGCCAAACACCCTCTAAGGCCTTCATTTTTTTTAAGTTCATTTTTTTATTCCACCAAGGGGCCCAAGACCTCGCATCACATTTTTCGTATTGACGTTTTTCATAAACCCTTCCCGTAAGAATACCTTTATCTAAGGTCCCCCAACTCATAAAAGAAATTCCTTGCTTCTTTAAGCTAGGAAGAAGGTCCTTCTTTAAATCATCTTCAAAGAGGTTAAATTGGGATTGAACAACTTCTATTTCTTCAATTTCCTGGGCCTTTAAAAGATCTTCAGAGTTCGTGTTACAAAGACCAATATGCCTGATTTTAGTTTGCTCTTTGGCCTTGGCCAAAACCTCCATAGGTCTTCTTATATCGACCCTCGGGTCCGGCCAATGAATCATGTAAAGATCAATGTAATCTGACTGAAAGTCTCTAAGGGTTTGCTCAAGCATTTTTTGAGTCACTTGAGGGTCATTTGTCATATCCACTCTTCTCGAACTAGACCAGGTCACCCCTGACTTGGAACAAAGAAAGACCTCTTCTCTTGTATCCTTGAAGGCCTCCCCCATTCTTTTTTCTGATAAACCGAAACCATAGATGGGAGCACTATCAAAAACTTTTACTCCTAAATCCTTGGCCTCTTTTAAAAGAGCAAAGGCCTCTTGGTTTGAAATCGATCCAAACCCATAACCTCCGCCTTCACCGCTTATAGAAGCTCCCCCAAAAGAAAGAGGAATTGTTGAAATTTTCTCTAAAAGCTGTCCATCCATCCTTTAACCTTTATCTTTTATCTTTTTGCTTAATTCTTTTGACAAGAGACAACAAAACTCTATAGAAAAACCCCATGAAACTCATAGCAATTGCTCACCGCGCCGAAGCCCAAGCATTCCTCAAAAGCCGCGATTTGGCCTTCAAACCAGAGGCCTTTGCTTTTGATGGACTTTATTATTCTACAGAGCACAATCTCGCCCTCCTTCTTACAGGAGAAGGCGTTCAATCGGCCACAGAAAAGTTAGCCGCCCTATGTGGAGCTAAGCACAATAAAATTCAGGAAATCATTAACTTAGGCGTTGCTGGCATTCTTGAAAACTCTCCTCAATTTAAACTTGGTGAAGTGAAAGAAATAAGAACATCGTATTTGAGTCTTGGTCATAAAATGGAGTTCAAATCCTTTTCGGCCTCTTCCTACGACGCTTCCCCTTTTCATGTTTGTGATATTGTCACTTCATCAAAAAGGGCCTTAAAAACTAGCGATTGCCAAAAACTTCTACCCTTTGCTCCTCTTGTGGACAGAGAAACTTGGGCAACTGGATCGGTTGCAACCCGCTTTCAAGTTCCCTTTAGATCTCTTAAGGTCCTTTCAGATAAGGTTTATGAAGCTGATCAAGAAGACTCTCTTGAAGTGTGTCGTATTGTTAAAGACCAAGCACCTCTTTGGAGCCAACAATTATTAGACGCTTTTTATAAAATCTCTCCTCTACAAAAAGACGCTGCCTTAAATAATCAAAATCCAAAAAAAGAGGCCCTTAAGGAAAAAAATCTTTTAGATTTTTTAGAAGCAAGCTCCTCCTTCCATGTAACAACATCTCAAAAGAGAAAAATTAAATCCCTTTGGGATATTCTTTTACCTCAGTCAAAAGGCGAAAAGGCTTTAATGAAGGAGCTTGAAGACTCTACCTTAATTCCACTAGGCCTAGAAAAAGGGACTCTAAAATCTAAAACCTCAAAATTAATTGAAAGGTTAGAAAACCTTGTTAGTCCCTTTAAAACTGACTTTCAAAAGCTTTTAGACAAAGAAACAAACCCCTTAAAGGAAGCCCGCTGTAAACTCTCTTTTTCACGCCTTTATGAGAGAGATTCTATAGATCTAAGTTTTACGATAAGAAGACCAAAAGACGCTGTAAAGCTGCAAGAAGCACTTGAAAAGACAGACTTTACCGCCATTTCAAACCTTCTTAATGGCAAATGGAATTCTAAAGAATCTTCCTCCTCTTGTGGCGATAAGGCTTAGGGGGCAAAGAGATGTTTGAAAAAATATTTTATGAAAAAAACATAGAAAACCATCCGAAAACTCAATTTCTTTTGAATAAGTTTTCTCAAACACCAAATATGGCCATCGACCGTGTTGATGATATCTTCGGTCGAGTCAAAAAACCCTACCTTCAAAAGAGGACAAACCTTAACCTCTTTATTGGGGAAAAGCGTGGGCAATTAGTTAAAGAAACGCCCGCTGCGTATGGGCTCTTGGGCGAACCCCACTACTACTTTATTCACTCTTATAATTGTCTTTACGAATGCGATTATTGCTACCTCCAGGGGTACTTTCACTCTCCAGACTTGGTTTTCTTTGTTAACCACGAGGATATTCTCAAAGAAATGGAAAGTGTTGTTAAGATCAATAAGGAAAAAGGGCATAAAACGATTTGGTTTCATGCTGGAGAATACAGCGACTCTTTGGCCCTTTCACACCTAACAAAAGAACTTCCTCAATATTTTGATTTTTTTAAAAAGAATCCTGAAGCCAAACTTGAGCTAAGAACGAAATCGGCCAATATTAGAGAGCTTAAAGAGCTTGCTCCTTTAAAAAATGTCATCGTCAGTTTTTCTCTATCACCAAAGGATAAAATTAAGGATCATGACCTTAAAACGCCCCCTCTTAAGGCAAGAATTAAAGCCATAGAAACCCTTAGAGAGCTTGGCCACCCCATAGCTCTTCACTTTGACCCCATCATTTATGGGCCTTGTTTTAAAGAAGATTACGAAGAGCTCCTTAAATCTCTTATGAAGGTTATGAAACCCAAAGATATTAAGTATATCTCTTTCGGAGTTGTCCGCTTTACCAAAGAAGTTTACCACCAGGTCAAAAAAAATTATCCAGACTCCAAAATCCACCATCAAGAATTTATAAAAAGCTTCGATGGAAAAGTGCGTTATATAAAACCACAAAGACTTTGGATGCTTCAAACGATTAAGGACCTGTGTCTCAATAATGGAATGAAAGAGGAACAACTCTACCTCTGTATGGAAGCTGAGGAATCTGAATGATTAAGGAAATAAAAAAAGAG
>DKQD01000185.1 GCA_002474345.1 Bacteriovoracaceae bacterium UBA7317 | reverse complement strand
GGCACATGCTCTCTCAAAGCAATGATGTCATTCCAAGCATACTCAGCAGTAGGCCTGTAGTAAAACATCAATAGAACACCAGTTACGGTGAGAGCCAAAAAAATAAAGAACGTTAATCCACCCATGCACCAAGTGTAACCGAGTTGAACACCTGACTTTTTTAATTTGATTGGGTGAAGGTGTAAAAAAACGTTACCAGCAATAATCGCGGCCCTATTTCTAGAGTTATCAGGTGGACCGTGTCGAAAAATCGATTTCCACACCTGTGTTTCTCTAACTTTTTGAGCAAAACCCTCTATACCTTTTCCAGCCATAACCGAGTCCTTAAAAAAAATTTGTTTCCTATAATTTTTATACTGGGATAAAAGAGTCAGGATGATCCCATTGACCCTTCTCCTCTCTATATATTTTCGTTTTATCCACCTTGATTTGACCCTCAGGAGTCAGACCTATCTTATACCTTTCCAAAGGTCTCGGTGCAGGACCTTCAAAGTTAATCCCATTGGCGTAATAACCTGACCCATGGCAAGGGCACTTAAATTTTCTTTCTGCGGGAAGCCAGTTAGGAATACAGCCGAGATGAGTGCAGATGTTTGAGAGAGCAAAAAGTTTCCCTTCTAACCTTACAATCCAGACACCATATATTTCTTTCCACCTTTCATCCACGCCTTCAGCATAATCAGCGGTTCCACCTGCAATAAAGTCCATCTCTGGTTCAAAAACTACGTTTGGGTAAGAAAAGCGAAATGCAAGGCCTAAGAAACCGGCGCAAGCTGCAGTAAATGTTACCCAACCAACAGTAAGATAGCTGAAAAACTCTCTTCGATTTAGACTTGTTTTGGTGTTGTCACTCATGAACTTTAACCTCAAATATTAATGTTTAAATGGAAAAAGGCCCCATGATCCGTTTCCATAAAAAAAAGGACAGCATTTCAATTTTTATTTGCCCACAAACAAAAAAAGAACAAGCAAGTAATCGTTCCACACAAACCGATTATCGGCTCTCTCCCTCAATTTTTCAACAGTTTTAAAACTTCCTTAGCCTGTAGAGAAACTTTTCCCCCAGATTTTTCCTGGGAAAGTTGTAACAAAGACTTATTTAGAGCTAACCACTTCACCTTTCTAATTGAGTTTAAAACATTAAGCTTCAAACTCTCAACTTGCCGAGCATCTAAACCATTGCCTTTATTATCTTTGTCAGGCTTTAAACTCAAAATATCCTCCAAAATGGGGACCGCCTTTTGGTTCTTAAAACTTACTAAAACTCTCGCCGCAGCATATTTAACCCCACGGTTTTCATCATCTAAAAGACCTTCAATCATGCTCTCTGCCTTACCAACTTTATGAGCTCCCAGAGTTAAAATAGCAGCTTGTTTAATAGCAGTGTCTTTTGATTTTAAAAGGTCCAATATAACTCCCCATTCAATATCCAACTTATCTGTCGACATATTTCCAATTGAAGTTAAAGAATGAAATTTCACGTTTTTATCTGAGTCTTTTAGCCCAAGAAGAAGGATCGGGAGAGACTCACGGCTATTCAAAGCCCCTAACGCAACAACGATAAAGTCTCTAGTTCTCGGATCTGCCTCAGAAGATTTATAGATATAACCAAGTCTTTTAATTAGTTCGGGAATTTCATCTTTAGGAACCTGGGATGATGCAATAACTTTTGAAAGTTCATAAGCTGCAACCCATTTATTTCCAAAAGACTTAGACTCCATTTCCCTAACTAAATCTTGATAATTTCGGTCTGTTGAGAGCATTCTAGTCACGCCAAACACAATGAGCGCACCAACTAACACAATAGCCAATGGGACCATCAAACCACTGACTGCAGGGTTTTTATCAATTAATTTTTTATCCTCATATTCAGTTGTCATAGGCTTTCACTTACTTAATGTTAAAAACAATAGACACATCCGCTTATAAAAGTTATGGGGAAGCAATAGCAAATATGGATTATATTGACTAGTATAATCTGATAATTGAAAGAGAGCGATACATTAAAATCGACTCTCTTTTTTGGAGGCAGCATGGCTTACCTATTACGAACACTAAACCTTCTCATGATAACTGGCATTTTGATTACCGTTGGAAGTGCTTTTGGTTTAGTAAACTTTTCTATGAGCCATATTCAACTAGCCATTCCAGTTTTCATATACACCATATTTACTCAGGCTTTTGTTATGTTTTACTTCATAGGTGTTTCGCGTTTAACAGATAACGTTTACTTCATTCTAAGTAGCGAAAAAAACCTAAATGAATTATTTGAAACACCGCCAGCAGACCTGATGCCATATAAGAAAAAAGTTTATCAGTTCTCTCAGGAAGCAACCAGAGGAAAAAGGCAAACAATACCTTGGACAATGCTTATACTAACATTAGGAACACTTGGCTTTTTGCTGGGTGGAGCCCACGACACAGGTCTTGTGTCAAAGACAACCCACTCAGGAGTTGTCTATGGTTTCCTCGCCGCAACAGGAATAGGCTTTGCTCGCCAATGGTATTACCTAGGAAAGAGTCATCTACTCTTAAGAAAGCTTAAGACACAATTTTCTTTGCCTGATGATGCTATGTAACAACAAGTTAAAGATTTTTAATCCATATGAAGACTTTATTTTTTCCAGGGGGATTTTTACCTCGAGTTCGAGTTTCATAAAGAATCGCTTCGTCTAAGTCCATTACCTGAGCCAGGAACTCCTTTAAATAATCTCTTGGTACAAAAATATTATAATAAATCCCTCCAGGCACATTTTGCCCAGGCTTAACATTGTCTACTTGAGTCACATTATACTTCTTCAATAATTCGTTAAGTTTTTGACTTGAAACATTAGGGTCCACTGACTTCATCATAACGCGGAAAACTTTTTTATTTCCAAAACGTGTATCTCTATTGTTATTCTTCCTAAACTCTTCGTATTTAGAGTGTTCCAAATTGGCTATATCAAAATCCTTAGGAAGAGAATCCCAAGAGGTTAATACTACCTCAGACTCGGTTCCAAACCCATCCTCAACTTCTTCTTCAAAATCTCTTATTCCTTCCATTTCAGAAACTTTATCTAAGTCCCTCTCATTCAGTTCAAAGTTTTTAACATTCTTGTCTGAGTCACTCCTGAAGCTCAGAGTCTTTTCCGTCCGCTTATACTGTGGCTCATAAACCTTCATTTGGTCTGCTAAATAACCTTCATACCAAATATTAAGTTCCTTAACTCCAATAACTAAAATAAAACCAACCGCAAGGATTCCAACAATATCTTTTAAGAAAATAAAGTGGTTTTTTAAAGAAGCTCTTGCTTTTATTTTTCCAAGGTTAAAATGAGAATAATAAAGATCTTTTCTCATTTTTTTTAAAAAGATTGCCCATTCCTCATAAAGGGTGACTTCCATTGAAGGCATTATCTCATCATCTTGGCTTCCTTGGACCTCTGCTTGTAAGTTCAATTCATTTTTAATTGTTTCGTAAGATATCTCTAGATTTTGAGACGCGACATTTCCTATTTGAAAAATCGCTCCAAAATAGTCGTGATAATGAGGCAAGGCACCAAGAAAGAAGTTTCTGAGAACACTAGCAAGAATAGGAAGCGGAATCCCAGACTCTACCGACAAATCGTGAAGACTTACATCCTTGTAAATAAAAGTGAAGCTTAAAAACTTTTCCCGAACCCAATTGAACCATGTGGTCAAAGGCCCTATTTCTATTTCTCTTTGCGCAAATTCAAACCTCTCCAAAACCTGCTTTAAAGAAAGTCCATTGATAAAGAAGATTTTCCAAAAATCGTCGAATTCTTCATTAAATTTTCCCTGCCAAGTTACTTCAAGTATATTAAGCCTTAACCATGACCTAAAAGAGAAAAAGTCCTCGTCTGAAAAAATAATTTGTTCCATTGACTCTTCGTGAACGCTCAATTTTTTAACATCCTTAACTATTGTTTTATAAGTTTTTCAAAGCCCTTAAAGCTATTCTAGACCCCTGAAGAAACCTTTTCCAGATCTAAAAATAAATCTTATTAGGAAAAAGGGAGATTTTTTCCTAATAAGATTCGCAACCACCGAAAAGATATAATTTAAAGGGGTGACTTCATTAAAAACCCCTGAAAGGGATAGGTCCGTTTATGTCAGAAATCGCATTACTAAAAGCTCAACGCCTGCAACAAAGAGAAACAATAAGGCACAACGCGAAACTCAAAAAGTTAAAAAACGAAAATAGGAAGGAGTATGAAAAAACGAGAACCTCTGGAAATAACGAAATAATAAGAATGCAAGATCGTTTTGACTCCGAAAAATCAAATCTGAAAAACATCTTGGAAGAAAAATTATCAAAGCTTAGAGTCATTCAAAGCTCAAAGTATATGGAAGAAAAAAAAAGGCTTGAGCTTGAAATTCTTAACTTAAAAAAAACTCATGATGATAAGATTTTAGAAATAAAACAAAACCAGGCTCTAGAGGTTGAAAGACTTCAAGAATCTCATAGAAAAACAATAGATCATGCGAGAGAAAAGTTCATTAAAGAAAAAATGAAATGGCAAACAATGGATGATTAAAATAACCTTATTTAGGGGAGATAACAATGAATAAAGACACTTCAAATACTGTGTTTCTGAACGGGAAAAATAAACTAATAAAGATGTTTCAACTTTTGTCAGAAACAGAAAAAAACTCTCTCTTGAGTAAAGTTGGCCAGAAAAACCCCAAATTAGCTGAGGAGCTTAGGTTTAAAAGTATTACTTTTGAAAAGGTTTTCACTATCAATGAAAAGGAGATAAGAATGCTTTTTCAGCAAGTAAATCCTTCCATTCTTGGAATTTCTTTAAAAGGATCCCCAATTAAATATCAAAAAAAAGTTCTTTCTTTGGCACCAAGAGAGTATGCAGAAAAAGCTTTTCAAATGATGACAAGTAAAATTAATGATGAGGATAACTCAATAATAAAATCTAGGCAGAAAGTTATAGATTCTTTAGGGTCACTAAACAAAATGGGTCTTATCGAGTTTTAACGTCCACCTATATCTAGACCTTTTCCTTTTTTTTTCTATAATCGTCCAAGCTATTGTAAATTTCTTCAGTTGTTAAACCAATCGATTCATCATTTTGAAAATTATTTTTTTCTAAAAGATTATGACTTTCTAATACCTCTAATGTTTTATTTAAGCGATCGCAAATAACTTTCATAAGATCCATCACCCAAGGTTCACACTTTCCTAATATTCCTTTAACTTCGCTTTTTTTGATTTTTATAACTTCCACTCTTCCAATTGAAAACGAGGTATACTCATGCTCTTTATCTATAATTAAAGAGTTTAGACCTATAATATCTTTCTTTCCCATTATCTCTATTTTTTTTAGATTCATATTTTCTTCTTTAACGAGAAGAACTTTTCCACTTTTTATTAAATAAAGATAATGAGATGGATCTCCTTCAGCAAAAAGGATATCACCATTACCAAAAATTAATCTTCCTTCCTGAATTAAGCTTTCAGAATCTTCTTGATATAAATTTTTCATCGATCTCTCCTCCTATGAGAGTCCCATACCTCAATCCCTTAGTAGATATTATAACTTTTTTAACACCCAACCTTTGGCCGACCTCCATTCCAACAATTCCTCCTCCGGTAATTGTTTCGAATCTTTTTCCAATGATTGGAAACTCTTTCAAAATTTGAAAAGGCTGCATCTTATTCAATTTTGAGATAAACTTTTCAAATTTTATAAAGTCAAACTCATAACCATCAATTAATTTATCTCTATAAGTTTTTATCCCCTTCAGCATTGCTCCTAAAGACGTCATCGTTCCTGCAACACAAATTATTTCTTCAGTTTTATAGTTTTCAATTTTTTTTTCATTAAATATTGCGCCCAATTTTGATTCAAACGAATTACTTTTGATCCAATCTGTGGCCCTCACCGAACCAATAGGTAAACTTACTGAGGATAAAATTGTAAATGGATTAGTTTTAACTTTTATTATCTCTGTAGATGCTCCTCCGATGTCCAGTATTACTTTTTCTTCTCTATCATTACTCAGATAACCAGAAGCGATTCCCAAACCAGTGTAAAAAGCTTCTCCAGAAGCAGTAATAATATGTGTTGAAAAACCCAAATCATTTTTTATATTTTCGAAAAAGCTAGCTGCATTTTCAGCGACTCTTGAAGCTTCAGTAGCAGTAACAATAACCGATGAGATCTCAATATTTAATTTTTCCAGTTTTTTTTTGTAGCCTTTCAAAACCTTATAGGTATCTTCCATAGAGTTTTTTAAAAAAGATCCATTTTTATCTAAATCTTTTCCTAAGCCTGTTATATTAGCTTCACTCAGATGTTCGATAAATTCGCCATTTGAAATATTCCCTGCTAACAAAAGGACACTATTTGATCCTATATCTATTGATGCTCTCATTTTTCCCTCAAAATTTAAAAAGGTTCTTGAGTTTTTTCTTATTTAGAATTTTTTTTATTTCTTTTTCAGCTTTTTTCTTAACTTCATTTTCAATTTTTTTCTTTTGTCTATTAATTTGCTTTTGTCCCTGATGTCGTACAAATTTCGAACTTATCTTTTTAGTGGTATAACTATAATTGGGAGAGACTGCAAGCTTGTTTGTCTTTAACAAAATAGGGACCGAATTAGAGCCTATTTGATTCTTTAAAACCCTTCCGAATCCTGTTTTATTATCGATAAAATTTAAATTAATGGCTCCTCTCTTTTTTCCATTGAAAGGGTACATATAACCTTTTCCGTTTATCTCAAAACTTTTATTGTCTCCAAATATTAAGAAATTTACTATTTTCAATCGACTCTTAGAGTAATAAGCCTTAACTTTTAAATTGTCCAACCCACTCGAAAAAGTATATTTCTTACGACTCATCTTATTTAGTAAATCAAGCCTCTCAATATAGCTTTGAGCATAAGAATTTATATTTAACTTTTCTATTTCTAAGTTACTTCCCTGACTCTCAAAAAAAATTTTCTTTATATCACTCTCCTGGAATGGAGAATTTGTTTTAAGTGCAAAAGATCCATTTGACTTTATACTCAAATT
>DKQD01000037.1 GCA_002474345.1 Bacteriovoracaceae bacterium UBA7317 | reverse complement strand
CATGTCAATCAAAGCTAACGGCAAAAGCCTTTCTGCAAGTAACGTGAACAAATCAAGGTATGGTCTATCAGAGATTATATCTTATGCCTCTAAAGATGAGTGGTTATTACCTACAGACCTTATTGGCATTGGTACAGTTGAAAAGGGATCTGGCTTTGAACTAGAATACTATCCTAAACCAAACGATAAAATAGAGCTAACACTTGAAGGAGTCGGTACGCTAAAGAATACTTTTGGAATGCCTCAAGAGGAAAAAAGTTGGTGATTAAAGGTGATTTGAAGAAAGAGTTCTAATTTGTTTTACTCTTTCTTCAAATCGTTACTTTTTGTAAAATTATGAAAGCTTAAGTTGATCCTTTAATTTTTGAAAAGTCTTTTCTTCCCTGATTGCGTACATAAGATTTCCTTTAATTTTTTCATTTGAATTATAATACTTAAGGATATCTTCTTTTTTCATTCCTGAATTTTTTGCAGTCTCTTCGATCTTTTCATCAAGGTCTGATTCATTGGCTTCCACACTATAATTCTTTGCCAATTGATCTAGGATAAGACTTGAGCGAACTTGAAAAACAGCTTTTTTCTTAAGGTCTTCCCCCCACTTTTCGTAATATTCTTCCATCATACTTTCATTAAAACCTTTTTGTTTCAATGAACCTTCAAGGTCATTTTTCAAAAATGATTCTTGTTGTTGGATTAGTGACTCTGGTACGTCAAATTCATTATCTGAAACTAGCTTCTCAATGATTTCTTGATTAAGCTTTTCTTCAGCCGCTCTAGTTTTCTGGCTAAGAATAGAGTCTCTATTTTTCTTTTCAAACTCATCTACATTTTCAAAACCTAATTCTTTTACAAGCTCATCTGTAATTTCAGGATAATTCTTTTCTTTAATTTCAAGAAGTTCAACTTCAAATACAACTTTTGCACTTTGTAAATCTGTTGAATGATAGTCAGCAGGAAAAGTTACAGGAACCTCTCTCTTTTCACCTTTTTTCATTCCTAGCATTCCATCTTCAAACCCAGGGATAAATTGATTAGAACCAATTTCCAACAAATGCTCTTCACCTTTCATATTTTCAGGCTTCTCACCATCTTCTTTTTTTCCTTGGAAGTTTATTACTGTAAAGTGCCCTTTAGATACTTCAACATCTGCATCCTGAATTTCCAGCATTTCTGATTTAGATTCAAGATAGTTTTTTTTCAAAGCTTCAACTTCCTCATCAGAAACAGAAACCTCATCTTTTTTAAACTCAAGTCCTTCGAAACCTTTCAATTCTATATCTGGAAAAACTTCAACTAAAGCGTCAAATGCTACAGAGCTTTTTCCATCATATTTCATATTCTCAAACTTTGGGTAACCGACAATCTTTAGTTTCTCTTTTTCCACAGCTTCCAAAAATTGATTTCGTACAAATTCATTTAGTGCTTCATTTTCAATTTGAGGCCCGTACATTTTTTGAACCATATCAAGGGGTGCCTTACCCTTTCTAAATCCTTTTAAGTTTGCTGTTTTTCTTTTTTCTGCTACTGCTTTTTTCACTTCTTCAGAGAGGTCCAAAGTTTCAAAATTAAATTGTAGTTTTTTTGTGCAGCCGTTAATGCTCTCAATTGTATAAGCCATTCTAGATCCTTTATAATGTTGAAATAAAAGGGGTTTAGCCCTTTCTGAGACGCTCCGCAAAAAGCTTTTTATAATAGTCGAAAATAGCGATAAAGGGTGAAAAAGTCAATTAGAGATAACCTGTCCAATAGCATAATTATAGAAATTATAGAGAAGGGGTTAATCATAAAATACCTTGTGTAGATAAAGACCTTGAGGAGGTGCTACAGCACTTACTTTTCCCCTGGTGATGTTCTCTATCGCATCTTCTAAACTTTTCAAGTCTAAGTGCCCTTTACCTACTTCTACAACTGCTCCTACCATCAGCCTGACCATTTGCTTTAGAAAACCAGAACCTCTTACTCTAAATAAAAGTAGTTTATTTAATTCTTCTTCAAAAGGCCCAAACCCTAACCCAGAATTTTCAATAAGCTCGCACTCAAAAATTTCTCTTTTATTATGCTTCACTGGAGTGCCTTCGCAGTAAAAGTTACTAAAGTCATGAACTCCTATAAACAACTTCGAAGCCGTTTTCATTTTCTCAATATCTAGGTAACCTTTGAAATAAGAAATTGAATCAAAGAAAAAAGGGCTTGGTGGCCATTCATTGGTAAAAAAGTAATGGTACTCCTTTGATTTCGCACTATAGACGGGATGAAAGTTATCATCAGACAAAGACACTTCCCTGATTTTTATATCTTTAGGCAATAAGGAGTTTAAAGCTCGCTGTAATGCTGCTTCCTCAATAAAAAAAGGAGCTTCAACCTTAAAAACTTGCCCTAAAGCATGTACTCCTGCATCAGTTCTGCCCGAACCAACGGTTTTAAAATCTGAAGATTTAAAAACTTTAGAAAGTGCTTTATTTATTTCACCTTGAATTGTCTGGCCTTGATTTTTGCTTTGAACTTGCCAGCCTAAATACTGACTACCCTTATAAGCAGCTTTGATTTTATAAATTTCAATTCCCATCGATGTTTCACAGAAAGTCGTAACTAATACCTGCGCCTACAGCCATACCACCTATACTGATGTCCTCTAAAAAGCCAGCATAACTATGATAGCGGGCTGAAATATCAAAGTAGTAATCAGAAGCAGATAATGATGAAAGTAAATCCAAACTGGAAGTTCTCTTAAATTGCATAAGGTTAGTTTTCAAACCTACTCCAGCAACAAAACCAAAACCTACTTGCCCAAGTCTTTTCTGCTCTTCTCCTTCACCTTTATCATGCCGATTTTGAAAAACGCCGCAGATTGAAGGACCACCTTGGAGTTCTAGCTTGAACTTTTCTCCCAAAGACATTTCCATATCGAAAGCCAAATCAACAGGTACAAACCATAAGCTTATATTTTTTTCTGACCTCTCAGTTTTTGAAGAGAACAGTGCTGGTGCCTGGTTTAAACCGACAGAACCATTTACTCTGTAAGCAAAATTTACACCACCCTTTTTAATAAACTTCTTAAAGGAAAGACTTAACAATCCAACTTTTACTGCATCAGCACTACTAGAGTAAGTGTCATCAAATGCATTATTTTTGCCTAAATAAGAGGACATATCCTTTAAATAAGATATACCAAAAGACCTTCTCCCTTGGTTAGAAGACTGCTTAAAAATTTCTTCATTAGAAGCCTCAACATAACGCGATGGTTCTTTCTTGCCGAAAGTTACTTCCTGTCCAAATTGAAGAAGCTTATCCTTAGCTGTGATCTTTCCTTTTAAAGGGTCCTCTTTAGAAGAGCCTTCTTTAAAAACGTAAGGGTCGTTTTTAAGTCGTTCTTCAGAAACTTTTCCTTCCAATTCTCCTACAGCCTCGTCAGTCAAGAAAGGACTTCGATTTTTTGGAAGACCTTTTCCTAATTTCGAATTATCTTCTAAGCCAGAGTCTCCCATAATGACCTGAGAGAAGTCTGATTTGGAGCTCTTAGAAACTTTCTTGCTTGATTCAATAGAAGCTTCTTCCTCAAGAATAAAAGGGCTTTGTTTTTCGTAAGCCCTGGCAGGTAACAATAGACATTGTAATATAATTAGCAAAAAAGGAAAAAGAGCCCTTATTTTAAACTTCTCAACTTTTCCAGACAAATACATCCTTAAACTCACCCTCTTTTGCAAAAAAATAGACCAAGGAAATTACAACGTATAAGGACATGATAGCAAAGAGTGCGTAATGTTCAAAAATAAATAGAAGGGATAAAAGAAGAAAGATAATAAAAAGGACGGTTTTCTTATGTTCTTTAACCCATGGCGAGCTTTTAAAAGAATTGAATTTAATATTTGAGATCATAAGAATTGAGTAAAAGAAAACATAAAGGATAAACGGATAAATTAACCCCTTAAACAGCTCTACTTTTAAATAGAATAAAACCAATCCACTAATAGATAGCGCTGCGCCAGGTATAGGGAGTCCCTGAAAATAATCCGAACTGACTTTTTCAATGTTAGAATTAAATCTTGCCAATCTTAGAGCGCCACACAACAAATAAAAGAAAGAAACAACTAAGCCTAGCTTGCCTATTTCTGAAAAAAAACAATTATAAACTAAAAAAGCTGGAGCCACTCCAAAACACACCAGGTCACTCAATGAGTCAAACTGTTCACCAAAAGTAGATTGAGTTCCAGTTAATCTTGCAAGTCTACCATCTACTAGGTCAAAAATAGCTCCAAGTATTAAAGCCAAGCAAGCATTATAAAACTTACCATTGAAAGAAAAAAGAATTGAAGAAAAACCGCAAGCCATATTTAAAGCAGTAAATGTATTTGGCAAAAAAAACGCAAACTTCTGACCACCAGGCATAATAAACTTATCTCCGATAAAGTTACTGTAGATATTAGTGATGATGCCCAAGTTGGACTGCAATTGGAGTCGACCCTTGAACACACTTATCACCCTGAGATATCAATACATCGAAATGGGGAGGTAAGTAAATGAGAACAGTTCCTCCAAAAGGGAAATATCCCAGTCTAGCTGATCTTTTTCCTCTATCCCCAGGTTTGACCCAAAGGTCTACATCTAAACCCAATTCACACTTAATAAATTCCAGACCGACGTCTTGACCACTTTTTCCCTCAATTTCGAGAATTTTAGCATGAACCTGAATCTTTTCATCACTTTCTAAACCTTTTCTAAAAAGTCGAAAAAAAGATTTTCCTTCACGGTTCTTTAGCCCACGCACCTCCCCCTCTAAAGGAAAGCCCAACCCAAATTCATTAAGCCACATTGAGGAAACCCTTATTTCGCTCAAGCCTTTTCCAAAAATATTATGGTCTACATTTTTTCTTACCGAATAGACTACTCCGTTAGTAGGAGAAACTATAAAGCTGTCTGGCACTTCTGAATAATAATCCAATTTCAAACTAGCTTTTCTAAAAGAAAAGAGTAATAAGAATGAGAAGAGAAGTAGAAAGTTAAATATTGTGTTTTGTTGGAAAAACCAGGCCAGCGCTAAGAAAAAAACCAAAATGAAAATGATTCCTCTAGAAAGATAAGAAAATTTCATGGAATCAGCTTAACGTTTGGAAGATATAATGTCATTCAATATGAAGGTTTAAACTCTTTTTCAAGTGGCCTGAAATAGAAGGGCGGCTTCCTCAACTCTTTCTTCAAAACTGATGGGAATAAAATTTCAGACTTTTCTTGGAGCAGTTCCGTTGTATATAGGCAATTCTTTAAAGATAAATCTTTTTCAAGCTCGGTTGGCTCAATAAAAAAATGAAAACCTTTATTTGGTGTATTTATTTTTTTATTATCTTTCAAATTACCTATTGCATAAAGAGAGTTTTTTTCACTATCTTCTCCCCATTCGAAAGTAAAAACTTCACCCTTAAATGCATTTACGTAGAAAGCTCCCTTTTCATAGCCCAATAAAACAGGAACATCCTGATGATAAAATGAGTAGGTTTCCAAAGATAACCACTTAAAAACCTGCGCCATCCCTTCAGAAACTCGCACTCCAGTATATGATCCTGGTCCATTTAAGAAGAAAATCTTTCCTATGTCAGACATACCCAAATCATGTTTTTTTAACATCTCAAAAATTAATGCATGGATTTTCACGGCAGATGTTCTTAACTCAGACGAATGAAAGTAATCCTTCCAGACCCATTTGTCTGTTAAAAGGCCGAAAGTTAATTGGTTAGTTGTGTCTACAAAAAGTGAATACATATTTTTAAAAAAACCTCGTAAAGTCATTAAAGATTGCGCCTATCATGAGCATTAAAAGTAGTGAGAGACCTACTTGCTGAGCTATTTCCATTTTTCTTCTTGAAAGAGGCCCTCTGTTTATTATTTCCAGAAAAATAAACATTATGTGACCCCCATCCAAAACTGGTATAGGAAAAAGGTTAATAATTCCTAAGTTTACAGAGATTAATGCCATTAGTTGAAAAAAGTAAGACAAGCTCGTGTTAAAAGAGTCTGTAGCAACCTTACCAATAGATAAAGGCCCTCCAATATTTTTCAGAGAAGATTCGGAGGTAACGAGTTTTTTGAAACCAGTCAATGTCTTTTCTATAGAGTCCCAAGTCCTATAAAGCCCTATAGAAATTGAACCAAAAAGCCCTTTAGAGTCGGTTGTAACAAAATTAAGGGGAAGATACTCTCCCAAACTCCAGACACCTATCAACCGAACCTTTTTCTTATTTATTTCTCTTAATTCTGGAGTCATAGAAAAGGTTTTTAACTCACCATCTCTTAAAATTGTAAGTAAGACAGACTTAGCAGGTAGCCCTTGAAGAGTATTTTTTAGTTCCGTAAAGCTTGTGACATTTATCTTATTTAGAGAAATAATAATGTCATTTACTTTTAAACCTGCTTTGTCAGCAGGAGATCCCATTTTTACACTCTTCACAACCAGATCTAGACTGTAGAGACCTTCTTTATCGGCTATTTTGTTTAATAACTCATTGGTCGAATTGTATTGAATAGATAGTTTTTTTAGACTTTTTCGCTTATCGGCTTTTCCATCACTAAAACTGTAGAGAAAAAGCTGATCAGATTTTTTTTCAACAGATAAAGTATCAAGTGACTCCCCAGCACGAGGGCCATCATCAAACTCAGAAACAATATATTTTTTTCCCTGGGGGTCAATTAATAAAGGCTTTCTGAGAATAGGTGGGTACTTTATAAACTCATTAAAAAATGACTCACCTTGAAAATCGACTTTCAAAGTTTTTTCCAACTCCTTCCTATTCAGAGTCACAGAAAAAACCTTCCCTCCTTTTTGAAGTGCAATATCAGATATATTATAAATTTTCTGATTGTTTATTTTTTTAAGAACATCTCCAGTTCTCAAGCCTTGAGAGAAAAGTTTTCCCTTCTCATCCAAAACTCCAACCTTGATCTCTGGCATCCTCTCCCCAGAAATCAAAAGAAAGAAAAAAATAAAGAACGCCAAAAGAAAATTAGCAAGAGGACCACCAAGTACAATCCAAAACCTTGCCCACTTTCCCTTATGGTTGAAACTGTATTGCTTTTGGTCTTCTGGAATACCATCTTTGTCAAAGGGATCATCCCCAAACATTTTTACATATCCCCCTAGAGGGATAATAGATAAAGCATATTCCGTATCATTTTTTTTAAATTTGAATAGTTTTGGACCAAAACCTAGAGAAAATACCTCAACTCTCACTCCAAAGAGTCTCGCAAATAGAAAGTGTCCTAATTCATGAAAAAAAATTAAAGGCCCCAAAAATAGCACAAAAATAACAACTTTTTCCAAAAACATTTCACTAATCCCAATTTAAAGTGAATAAATTGATATTACAAAGAAGGGCGCCAAGAAAAGGAGGCTATCTAAGCGGTCATAAAAACCTCCATGACCAGGTATGAGAGACGAGCTATCCTTTATACTACAATGCCGCTTTAACTTTGACTGCACTAAATCACCTAATTGCGAAATAATACCAAAAACCGCGAAAAGAAAAAATAACTTTAATTCTAATCGATTAAAGAAATAATACCAAAAAGCGAAGCCAAAAATGCCCGAAAAGACAGCTCCACCCAAGAAACCTTCTAATGTTTTCTTTGGGCTTACCGAAGGCCAGAGTTTATTCTTACCAAAGTTCTTCCCTACAAACCAAGCTCCTGTGTCCATCGAGTAATTTACAATTAAAAGAATTATAAGAAATAGATTCCAACTCGGGGTTCGAAAAATAGAGGTCAAACTCATCATCGGAAAAAGAACAAAAAGCCCTGAAAAGTAAGAAATAGTAGCTTTTTTCTTATTTAAAAAATCAGATTTAATATCACTGAACACCAAATAAAAAAGAAGAAAAACATTCAGAACAAGGGAACTATTAATAAAAAAATTATGGAATGCTTCTTTCTGCATATAAAAATTAAACAATGAGAAAGGCAATATAAATAAAAAAAGTGAGAAAAAGTAAGACGTGGAAAACCTTACTCCCTTAAGGAAATTGCAAAAAATTTCATCTGAGATTATAACCCCCATCAAAAGGATCAGGATTAAACTCTGGGTAGGACCAGCCATAAAACATAAAGTAACTATTGTAATGAGGGCTAGAGCAGAAATTATTCTTAAAGTTGTATTTTGAGACATGAATTAAAACCTTAGTGACTTACCTAAAAGTGTCTTATTTTTTTTTGCCATTTCGGCACTCTGAAAGAGGTTAGTATGAAGACTCACACCACCAAAACGTCTTTCTCGACTTGAGACTTCATTCAAAATTCTTCTAAATTCTACCCTTGAAAAGTCTGGCCAAGGAATAGGAGAAAAGTAAAATTCTGCATATGCACATTGCCAGAGAAGAAAATTTGAAATACGAACATCTCCTCCCGTTCTAATTAAAAGATCTACGTCGCCACTCTCAGGATTAGATAGAAGAAAGTCTAGCTTTTCTTCTGAAATAGGCTCTCCCGGTCTTTCTTCGATATGGGTATTAAAAGCGCTAATAATTTCTGCTCGAGAGCCGTAACTAAAGGCAAAAGTTAATTTAAGGCCCTCATGTTCTCTCGTTATTTCTTCCAAATCTTTAACAAGCTCATGAGTGGAAGACGGTAGAGCAGTAATATCTCCAATTATTTTAAACTTAATCCTATTTCTGATAATTCTCTCTTTTTCCTTCTGCAAAAACTTTTTTAAAAGAGAAAAAAGTGTCTTCACCTCTGTTAAAGGTCTGCTCCAGTTTTCTGTTGAGAAAGCATACATTGTTAAAGCTTTCACACCACAGTCATCTGCCTCCTCAACAATCTTAGAAACAGTTCTAACACCACGTACATGACCCCAAACTCTCGAGTGAGAACGCGCCTGAGCCCATCTGCCATTACCATCCATTATAATGGCAACATGATTAGGGGGATTGTTTTTCAAATTAACTGGCATTTATCACACTGTTAAAAGTTCTTTTTCTTTTTCACTAATTATTTGATCAATTTTTTTAACATATTTATCGGTGAGCTCTTGAATTTCAGTTTGAAACTTTTTCGAATCATCTTCTGAAATGTCTTTACCTTTTTCTGCTTTTTTTACAATATCATTTTGCTCTCTTCTAGAGTTTCGAACGGCAACCTTGGCATCTTCACCATGCCTTTTAATACCCTTAACCTGCTCTTTTCTCCGCTCCTCAGTTAAAGCAGGAAATGGAATTCTTATAAGGTTTCCATCATTAGATGGAGTCAAGCCCAAATTAGCTCCTAGTATCGACCTCTCTATCTGAGCTATTAAAGTTTTATCAAAAGGTTGAATTTGTAATAAACGAGCTTCAGGTGTACTCACCTGCCCTACTTGATTAACAGGTGTTGGCACACCATAATAATCAACAAGAATTCCGTCCAAAACATTTGCAGAGGCTCTGCCTGTTCTAATTTTAGTTAGTTGATATTTTAGAGAGTCAACAGTTTTATCCATTGACACTTCGAGGCTCGACTTAATTTCTTCCAACATGACTTCTCCACGAAAAAACTCTTCTATTTAGTTACCAAAGTTCCTATTTTTTCACCAAATATTGCCTTTTTGATATTACCACTTTCAAAAACATTAAACACAATAATCCCAATATCGTTATCCATACAAAGACTTAAAGCAGCAGAGTCCATTACTTTCAGGTCCTTATTTAATGAATCAATATACTTTAAGTGTTCAAATTTTACAGCATCTTTATGCTTAAGCGGGTCTTTATCATAAACCCCGTCTACTTTTGTTGCCTTAAGGATTATATCTGCATCAATTTCGTTTGCTCGTAACGCAGCGGCTGTATCAGTAGTAAAATATGGATTTCCCGTTCCAGCGGCAAAAATAATAACTCTTCCCTTTTCGAGATGTCTAACCGCACGACGTCTTATATATGGCTCGGCAACTTCCCTCATTTCTATTGCAGAAAGTACCCTAGTCGTCACACCTATACGCTCCAAATTATCCTGCAAAGCTAGAGAGTTAATGACTGTCGCTAACATACCCATATGATCAGATGTTGTCCTATCCATTTCAACAGCTTGTTCGGAAACTCCACGGTGGATATTTCCACCACCTATAACAACTGCTATCTCTATCTTTTCATTATTTAAAGTCTTAATTTCTTCAGAAAATCGAGAAAGAACACTCAAGTCTATGCCGTGCCCTTTTTTCCCCGCCAGGGCTTCACCTGAGAGCTTCAACAAAACCCTTTTATACATCATAGTCTGAGCTCCTACTTATT
>DKQD01000051.1 GCA_002474345.1 Bacteriovoracaceae bacterium UBA7317 | reverse complement strand
AGAATTAAAACACCAGGTAAAACTGGACCTAAGAAAATAGACGAAGATATAGATCTTCAAAATATTACTTATAGTTGCCTTTATGATAAAAAGTCCGATGGTATTGTTGATAAAACTAATAAAGGAGAAGATTGTTCCAAAATAAAAGGTCTTAACTTTGAAGTTAAAACGGGAAAAATAAAATGGGTTCCTGATTATACTCAATCAGGTTTATATGAACTTAAAATTGTTGCCGTCGATGATGATCCTATTCCTCTAAAGTCAAGCAAAGTCTTTACAATTGAAGTAGAAAACATAAATAGGGCCCCTGATTTAATATCTATAGATAATCAAGAAACTAAAGAAAATCAAAGTATAAAAGAAGTGGATGCTAATGATAAAACAAGTAATGGGGATAAAGATATCGATTTGGAAGTATTAACCTATAAATGTTTTTATGATGAAACTATTAACAAAAAATTAGATGGTAATAAAGAATGTTCTTCTTTAAGAGGTCTTTCTTTTAATAATAGTAATGGAAAAATGAACTGGAAACCAGATTTTTTCCAAGCGGGAGATTATGAATTCACCATTACAGCTAATGATGGAGGAAAAGTTCAAAGTACTGATGGCTTAATGATAGATTCAAAAGATTCCAAGACATTTATGATAAAAGTCAAAAATACAAATAGATCCCCTTCACTTTCAAAAATTGAAGATCAAATAATAAAAGAAAATGAAGTTATTATAGATGTAAATGGCAATGATAACTCGAAACTTTTAATTGATTTAAAAATTGTACGTCCAGATAACCCTAAAAAGGGCGAGGATGAAGATATTGACCTTCAGAAATTGACCTATTTTTGTGACTTAAAAGAAGAAAATGAAAAATCTTTTAAGCCGTGTAAGGAACCAATAAGAGGTATTAATTTCGATAGTAATAAAGGCATTCTAAAGTGGAAAACTGATTATTTTCAATCAGGGAAATATACAGTGAAAATAAGAGCTAATGATAATGATAGTGAAGACCCTAAGGAGAGCTCCCAGGAGTTCAAACTAGAAGTTAAAAATGTAAACAGAGCTCCATCATTATCTGAAATCGGTAATCAAAGTATAAAAGAGATGACTGACTTAAAAGAAATAGATCCAAACGATATTTCAAAACTTATTGTCCCAATAGCCCAAGCTAGGCTCAGAACTCCTGGTATTATGGGTCCTAAAAAAGTAGATGAAGATATTGATTTACAGGCTTTAAATTATACCTGTTTTTTTGATCAGGTTATTGATGGATCTGTAATTGAAGATAAAAGTATTAATGATTGCTCAGCATTAAAAGGCATTAATTTTGACAAATTAACAGGTAAAATAAATTGGACGCCAGACTTCACTCAATCAGGTCAATATGAATTTAAAATTACGGCCGTTGATGATGACCCAAGACCACTGAAAAATTCAAAAGTATTCACTATTAATGTTGAAAATGTAAACCGTCCACCTAGTTTAGTTGACATTTCAGACCAGGAAATAAAAGAAGATCAAAAAATAAAGGAGGTAGACGCTAATGATAAAATAACACTTGGTGATAAAGATATAGATCAGGAAGCTTTGAAATATTCTTGTTTTATAGATCAAAATATTAATAAAAAAATAGACGGATCCAAAGATTGTTTAAAATTAAGGGGAGTATCCTTTAATACCAGTACTGGAAAATTAAATTGGAAGCCTGACTTTTTTCAATCAGGGGATTATGAATTTACCATAACTGCAAGTGATGGTGGACAAGTTAAAAACTCAGAAGGAACGACAGTTGAATCAATGGACTCTAAGACTTTTCTTGTAAAAGTTAAAAATAACAATAGGGCCCCATCATTAGAGAAGATAGACAACAAGATAATAAATGAAAATGAAAAAATAGAGGATATAATAGCTAAAGATCAGTCTGTTTTAACCAATATTATTAAAATAATCAGACCTGATAATGCCATTAAAAGTGGTGCCGAAGATATAGACCTCCAAAGATTAAAATTTATTTGCTTAGTTAGAGGACCACCCGTTAAAGATAAAGATAATAAATTTGTTGAATGTAAAGATTCTTTTAGAGGTCTTACTTTTGACAACAATACGGGCGAATTGAACTGGATAACGGATTACTTCCTTTCCGGAGTTTATAATTTTAAAATATCTGCCGAAGATAATGACCCTTTAAATCCATTGGCCGATACTAAAGAATTTAACGTTACGATTAAAAATGTTAATAGACCACCAAAGCTTGGAGAAATAGATAACCAGACTATTGATGAAAATAAAAATATAAAAGTTATTGATGTTTCAGATATTTCAAAAATTTTAATTCCAAACAAAATCAAGCTCTCAGATCAAGATATAGACATCCAAAATATTAAATACGCCTGCTTTTACGATCAAGTTAAAGACTCTAAGGTTGATGACAAAAACGAATGCATAAATCTTAAAGGGATTAGTTTTGATAAAAATAAAGGTATTATGAATTGGATTCCTAATTTCGAACAATCGGGAACTTATGAATTTAAAATCTTAGGTACAGATTTAGACCCTAACCCAAAAAATGATTTTAAAATATTTACTATTGAAGTTCAAAATGTGAATAGGCCACCTAAGCTTAAAAAAATTATATCCATTGTTAACATGGAAGGAAAAACGTTAGATACGATTAACGCCAGTGATGAAAATACTAATCAAGATAAAGATATCGACAATGACTTAATTCAATATAATTGTTTTTATGATTCTTCGGTCGATTCAAAAGTTGAAGAAAGTGATAGTAATAACTGCTTAAAATTAGGAGGAGCTAAATTTGATTCCACTAAAGGGGAATTAAATTGGACTCCAAGCTTTTTTCAAGCGGGAGAATATGAATTTAAAATTGTTGGTAGTGATGGGGGGAACATTCTCCTTGATAATGGTAAAAAGATAACTTCTCGTGATGATACTATTTTTGATATAAAAATAAGAAATGTGAATAGAGCTCCTAAATTATCTAAAATTACAGATCAATCAATCGTAGAAGGCAGTCCCATGAAGGCTATTAATATTGAGGGGGAAGAAATTGGGGATCAGGATATAGATAAAGAATCTCTTATTTACAGCTGTGAAGTAAATAATAACCCTTGTGAAAACCTCTTAATATCATTTAATAACAAAACAGGCGAAATAGAGTGGACCCCAGCTTTTGATCAGGCAGGAAGCTATAATTTTATTATTTCCGCTTCCGACTCCAACTCTAATAATTTAGGTGTGAAAGAGTTAGGAGATAAAAAGTTTGAAACTTTAACCAATTCTATTTCTTTTCAAATTAATGTTGGAAATAATAATAGGGCTCCTGTTTTAGCAGAAATTAAATCTCAGACCGTTAAAGAAAATGATACTTTAAATTTGGACATTAATACCGATCTTGGAAATGATTTAGATATAGATGGAGAAAAAGTAACCTATGAATGTTTCTATAAAGACGGTGATAGTACCAAATTGTGTTCCGCTTTGGGCATTAATTTTAATAGTGATAATGGATTACTTTCTTGGAAACCAGGTTTTGATCTTGCAAGTATTAAAAATAATAAAATTGATATTAAACTTCTAATCAAGGCCAAAGATCAGTTTACAGCAGGAAATGTTGGAGGGGCCAAGAAAGATACTTTCGTCAATGAAAGTGATTCAAAAGAATTTACTATTACCGTTATCAACTCTAATAGGTCTCCAAAGATTGGAGAATTAGAAAATCACTTGGGTTATGTTAATAAAACCAATATATCTTTTGATACTATTGATTTAAATACCAGTGAAGACATAGATATCGATGGAGAAAAAATAATATATAGATGTTATTTCGATAAATTAAAAGACGGTAATGTACTTGAAGTAAATGAATGCAAAAATTTAAAGGCGCTTAAATTTGATTCTATGGATGGTACATTTTCTTGGGATCTTCAGTTCGGTCAAGAAGGCGACTATGAATTTAAAATTACTGCTAGTGATGGTGGAAAAATAGAGAGAGGCGGAAAAGAGTTAGAAGCTATAGATTTTAAAATTTTTACTATTAAGGCTGAAAATATAAATAAAGCTCCTGAAATCTTTGATTTGGCAAGCCAATCCCAAAAAATCAAAGAAAGTTTAGCGATTAAAGAAATAAATATTAAAGATAAGAATACTAATTCAACATTTGATCAAGATAATGATCAAATAATTTATACATGCTTTTACGATCAAAATATAGACAATATTGTAACCAATCTAAAAGCTTGTAAAAGCCTCCAAGGAATAATTTTTGATCCTTTGGAAGGTACTATTAATTGGACTCCTAAAATAGGTCAACTAGGTAATTACGAATTTAAAATTTCAGCAAGTGATGGAGGTCTCATTGATACTCAATACTTTAATATTAAAGTATTGGATGGTGTCCCACCCCAAAATCCTGATGGCTTTGTATTTATAAGGCCACAAAATGGGGAAATTTCAAATGAAATTAATCCTTTGATTGAAGGAAAAGGAATATTAGGTGAGGAAGGAACAACAGTTAATGTTTTCCTTAATAATATGTGTCAAGGAGATCCTATAGGTTCTCAGATTATCAAAGAAGGCAAATTTCAAATTAAAAATATTCTCTTTAAAGAAGATGGCGAAGATAATGGTAAGAAAAATTTTTATGGGCAATTAAAAGACAGTGGCGAAAATTTATCGGCCTGTACCAATCTTGGTCTTAATTACACCCTTTCCATTAAACCTGAAATTTTTTCATTTTCCCATCGGAGTAGTAAAGGAGAAGGTGGAACCGATCTTACAATAAAAGGTAGGGGGTTTTCTAAAGATGGTAACGAAGTTTTCATAGGTAATAAGGCTTGCCCAATTACAAGTGAATCTAGATCTGAAATTATTTGTACCATTCCAATGTCACCTTTGGGTCTTCATATGGTTTCAAGGGAAGACATTTTGGTTAAGGCCTCTGGAATAAATTTAAATTATCCCCTTCATTTTACTTATACAGGTTCCCCTTTATTATGGCTTGATTCAGGACAAAAAGAATCTCTTTTTAGTGATCCTAACTGTATCAATTTGGCAAAAAATGACACCAACAAAAATGTTAAGTGTTGGAAAGATCAAAGTGGTAATAATAATCATGCTAAGTTTATTTTGGGTCAATCACCAAAACTAAATGATGACGGCAAAAAAGATGAAGTATTTGTTAAATTTAAAGATTCTTTTTTAAGATCAGAAAATGTCAATATTAGTCGGGAAGTTTCTCCTAATGCAACAGTTATTATTGTCTTTAGGCCTCATGATTCTAATTTTAAGAAAAATGCTATTTGGGGAACAGATAATATGGGGTGGGACCGGTTTGCGCTTCTCAACTTTACTGAAAATGGAAATAGAAGCGGCATTTCTAACGGAAGAGATGGTCTTGTCGATATTTTAACTTTAAAAAATTCAGAGTTTAAATCTTTTATAACTACTATGAGAGCAGACGTCGAAAATGAATCGACTGTTCATATTAATGGTTGGCAAAGCGGTAATGGTTTTACTGAATCCAAGGGAAATCCTTCGCATAGCTTTTTTGATATTGGATCCATTGGTCACGATCCCCAAGAATTCAAAGGTAATATAGACGTTAAAGAAGTTCTTGTTTTTAAAAAGGCGCTTACCGCAAGAGAAAGAGCCTCAATAGATAGTTATTTGGCCAAGAAATGGCTACACAAATTAGAGTCTATTAAGACTTTAGTTTGGCCTCGTTTAGTTAATAGTCAAGGAGGAACTCCTCTATATTTATACGGAAACTTTAGCAAGTCCGGGAATCAGGTAACTATTGGAGGTCTTAATTGCCCTATTATAACCGAAGACGAAGGACAAATTGTTTGTACAATACCTAAAAATAAAAAAGGTATCGATAATATTGCAGAAGAAAACGTTATTATAGTGAGTTCTTCAAAAACAACGCAGGTTGTTAAGAATGGACTGGCCTATATTGGTGATCCCAAGTTATGGATGGATGGTGATGATGGTAGGTCAATAAATCTTGAAAAAAGTAACTCCAAAATAATCGTTAATTCGTGGATTGATAAAAGCTCTTCCCAAAGAAAAGCTTCAATTTTTACTAATAAACCTACATTTAGACCTCAAGGCTTTAATGGTCGTTCCATTATCTCGTTTAATGGTCTTAAAAATAATGATGAAGGTGATTTCTTTAAATTAGAACCAACGACCTGGAACGATGTCTCGAATGTCAAAGATGGTCAATCAACTTTATTTTTTATTGGACGTCCTTCAGGAAATGGTCCTAAGCCTGAATATGATAGAGGTTATAATACTTCTGGAATAGTCGGAGATAAAGAGGCTTGGTTTGGTCTTTATTTTGATGACCTCGGTTTTAGGGCAGGTATTGATGGGACGATGTGTGATAATTGTAAGACCGCTCCTAGGGTTAGTGTTCCACTTAACTCTTTTTACCTTGCAACTCTTAAGCATGGTAATGATGAACTTTCACTCAATGTAGACGGTTTAAATAATCCTATGGGATTCGATAAAAGAACTGTTGGAAAAATTCCTCAGGATGGAGGAAGTGATAAGCTTTATATTGGAAAGGGTAGGGATCAATATAATAATAAATACAAAGGTGATATGGGTGAAATTTTAATCTACAACAGATCTCTAACAGAGAAAGAAACAAATCTTATTCAAAAGATACTCAAAAGAAAGTGGTCTTTTAAAGACTATCCTACTTTAACTTCAATTCAACCAAATATGGGGCTTAGTAAGGGAGGCAATGAGATAACAATTTCTGGCTCCAATTTCTCAGATTTTGGAAATAGAGTGACTATTGGAGGAGTGAATTGTCCTATTATTTCTGAGGACCAAAAAGAAATTATTTGTAAAGTACCTGAAAACCCAAAAGGGACTAAAAATGTATCGACCTTTAATGTCGTTGTTAAAAAGTCAGAAGGTGAGCCAATTGAATTTCCAAATGGCTTTACTTATATTGGTCAATCCAAGTTATGGTTAGACGCCTCTGATATTGGTTCTATTTCCGTTGATAATCAAAGAGTCACTGAATGGAGGGATAAAAGTGGAAATAATCATCACATGTTGCCACTGGCGGGCTCTGTTATTTTTAGAGGAGATCTATCAGGTAATTTCATGGAGTTCGGTGGAGGCTCATTAACCCATGAAGGTGGGCAGAATATTTTAAAAGATGGTCAAAAAGATCACAGTCTTTTTATTGTATTAGAGAGTGCTTCAGATTCAGGAAGTTGGACTAACCCTATTGCTTTTCAAAGAAATGCTTCAACTAATGGTTACCGATTGGAAAGAACAGATAATGAATCATGGATGCTTTTTGGATCTCAAATGCCATCCACCAAAATTGAATCACTTCCTATTAAAGATCCGCATATTATTGAAGTGATGAGTGATAAACAAGGATTTTCCCTAGTTCAAAATAATAGAATGATTCAACAAGGAAAGTATAAAATTATTACCAATAAATGCTGTGCTGATAAAAAGAGGTGTTTGGATGGTAGTGATGGAACTATAAAATTTAGAGAATGTCACGAGGGGGAGAAGCAAGGTTGGAAAATAGAATACCAAGGAGATGGATTTTATAATGTGAAAAGCGTTTCTGAATTAGGAAAATGCTGGAGTTTTGAGAGTGGAAAAGTTATTTTACAAACGTGCAATGGTAAAAGTGAACAGAGCTTTAAGCTTCATGGAACCGATAATCTTCTTTTCACCCCAAAAAAATCAATGGTTTTTAAAGATCGTTGTACTAAGTACCAGGATACAACATGTAAATCTTACAAGAATGGAACCTGTAAAACGTACGAAAACACTACTTGTAAAAAATATCAAAATACAACTTGTAGAAATTATGAAAATACAACTTGTAAAAAATATGAAAATACAACTTGTAGGAGAAGTCGGAACACAAATCGCTGTGCCCGCTATGGGAATAGTTACTGTGTAAGGAAAAATTGGTGGGGAACCCGGTGTCTTGAATATAGACGTGATTGTAATCAATATGTTCAAAAATGTGTTGAATATAATAGAAAGTGTGTTTCTTATAACCAAAGATGCACTTCCTACAATCAAAGATGCGTTGAATATAATCAAAGGTGCTCAGTTTATAATCAAATTTGTACCGCCTACAACCAAAAATGTGTACAGTCGGTTCAAGACCTCATAGGTCAAAAATGTCTTAACCCCATTGGTAATAATTGCAGTGAAAAGTGTAGCGTTGGAAATGAAATTGAGGCCACTAATTCCTGTGCCCAAAGTGACGAAACTGAATTTAACTCATACGATACTCTAAGCTCTCAATATGCAAGCTCAGATAGCTACGGAACTGGTGGTCTTAATATTGGTTTAAGCTTGAATTTAGGGATGAGGTATGATGGAAGCGGTCGGTGGAAAGGAAAAATTAGAGAAGTCATAGTTTTTGATAAGGCCCTAACCTTTTCTGAAAGAATGGGGGTTAGGAATTCCCTCGCTAAAAAATGGAACATTGTTATGACAAATGATAGTCCTACAATTTCGTCCTTTAAACCTAAATCTTTCCATGGAAAAGGCGGAGACGTTTTAACAATTCAAGGGAAAAACTTTTCTTCTTCTGGTAATATCGTTAAGGTTTCGGGAAAAGTTTGTTCAATTTTAGAGGAATCAACTGAAGCGATTAGATGTAAAATCCCAGAGTCTGAAAACCCTAATGAAGTTGTTAAAGTCGACTTAGAAGTTATCAACAACTTGAAAAGGAAAGTTCAACTTAATAAATCTCTGTTTTCTCTTGGTGATGTTCAATGGTGGATGGACGCTGCAGCAGAAGAAACAATAGAATTAAAAGACAAAAGTAAAATTGCTAGATGGAAAGACCGGTCTTCAAATCAAAACGATGCTAGAGATCCACTCGATTTTTTAAATCCCTTATTTAGGAAAAATAATCCAGAAAGTTCAAGATGTGCTTCCATGTACCTTGATAGTAATTATAAAGGAACCAAATGGAAGTTTTGTGTTGGTGAAGAAACCCCACAAGATGAGTGGAAAAATAAAATAAGCTCCTATCAAATCCCTAAGGATGTGACTATTAAGTTTTGTAGAGATGATGGCGTTTGTAAAACGAAGACCAATAATAACAGTAGATTCGTCGGTTATAGTAATTCCTTAGGTAGTGGATGGAACGATAAGATTATTTCTATTGAGGTTACGTCTAAAGTCAATCCACCTCTAGATCATAAAGGAAGCGTACTTCCAAAACTTATAAAAATAGGTAATAAAAGTGTAGTTAAATTTGATGGTGTCGACGATAGTTTACTAGTAGGGGAAAAAGCTATCATGGGCGTTAAGACGGCAACAGAAGCGGATATTTTTATATTCGCACGAAATGGCCTAAATTCCAGAACATCCATTTTAGCTGCCAATCCTCTTCGACCTGACAATAGGCTCAATATCCATTTCCCATGGGGAACCGATCCTTCAGGTAATGCTAAAGCTATGTTTGATTTTGGGAACTTCATAAATAATGGAAGGGTTACTGGTGGTATAAAAGCATCGAAAGGCCTTTTTTACAGATGGAATTTTACCTCTAGTAAAAGCTCCAAAACAATGAAAATATTTAAACAAGACGAATTAGTTTCTCTAAAATCAGGTGTAAATAATAATCAATACACGCATCAATCAAGTGACTCTAAATTTGAAGGAATTTATTTAGGAAAGCATATTGATGCTGATATAACCTATCCTTGGAAAGGAGAAATTGGCGAATTTATAATTTATAATAGGGTCCTTTCAGACAATGAAAGAAAAGTCATTAGGGAATACTTGGACAAAAAATGGGAAATGGAAGAAACTAATACTCCATCAGATCTTTCCCTTGCTAATGGTTTAACTTCTCCTTCTCAAAATACCTCGCCAAAAGTTAAAGTAAGTGGTGTTGGATTCGATGATTTAGTTATCCTTTATAATGATCCGGGTTGCTTTCAAAAAATAGGAGAAGCAACTGCTAATGATGGGACAGCTGAGGTCTCGCTAACGAACCTTCCTGATGGATATTATAACTTTTACGCAAAAAGTATGAATTCAAAGGATGAAGAATCAGCTTGCACTATAAGTCCGCTTTCTTATGTTATTGATAACACTCCACCTAATGTCGTTCAATTTGAACTACCTATAAGTACTAAAGATAAGAAAGTTTCTATTAAGGCCTTTAACTGTTTGGATAGTGTAAAAGTGAGTGGATGGCAAATAACAGATGATCCCACAATTCCAGTCAATTGGCTTTTATCTCAACCTAATACTTATGAACTCACTCGAGGTGCTGGTGATTATAAATTATATGGTTGGTGCCGGGATGAAGCTGGCAACATATCATCTTCACAAATGGCGGATGTTACTTATAATTTAGCGCCAGAACTTCAAGATATTAGTGATAGCTTTGTCAATGAAAATGAGCTTATGACTCAAATAGATGCCAACGACAAAAGTGGAGGAGATCAAACCTCTATAGGGCAAATGATTAGCTACGAATGCTTTTATGATTTATTGCCAGATAATAATGTTCAAAATTTAACTGAATGTTCTTTACTTTCTGGTGTCGGTTTTAGCTCTATGACAGGCGTTTTAGACTGGTCTCCCAATTTTAATCAATCAGGCCCCTATGAAATTAAAATAATAGGAACTGCCTCAGGATTTAGTGATTCTGAAATTTTTAAAATTAATGTTGAAGATAAAAATAGGCCGCCCAAATTATCTGAAATTTCTGATCTTGCTGCCTATGAAAATGAGGAAATGGCCTTGTTAGATATTAATGATGAAAATGGGAGCGATAAAGATGCAGATGGAGAAGTGATTAATTATACTTGTCAATTTTCTAGGACTGAAGAAGCTGTGACAGCGTTTACGGCCAATCCTTGTTCTAAGGCTTCGGGTCTAAACTTTGGAAGCTTGACTGGTTTGATGAAATGGAAACCAGCTCTAGACTCGGCAGGCACTTGGTATTTTAAAATAACGGGAACTGATGGGAAGGATAGTGATAACATCTTTTTTAGTATTGAGGTGAATGATATTAACCTTTCCCCTGAGCTTACCAAAGTTAAATCAGCTACTATAGATTCTGGCACTTCTCTCAAAATTGATGTCAATGATAAACATACTAAAGAAGATAAAGATAGAGATGGTGAAACTGTTGTCTACTCTTGCTTTTTTGATAGCGTTATCGATGGTCTGGTTTCTGAATTTAATTCCTGTAAAAGTGAAGAATTGGCTGGAGTTAGTTTTGATAAAAACAAAGGTCTTTTTGAATGGAATGCTCCACTAAAAACTTTTGGAAAATATGAATTTAGAGTCCGTGGTCAGGATTCAAGTCTTGGAGCATTTGACGATGTACTTTTTACTGTAACGGTAAATGACAAAATGAAGCCTGAGAAAGTTATTTTAGAGCCAGAGTCAAAAACATTTTCGGAAGACTTCGAGGTTACCATTAAGGGAGGTAAAGATTCTAACTTTAAAGAATTTAGATACGTTTTAAATGGAGCTCCACCAGCTGATTGTAGTAAAGGTATAGTTCTAGGAACTGGAAATAAAATTTCAATAAAAGCTCCTGGCAAAAAGACTATTTCTATTATTGCGTGTGATAAAGCCGGCAATGCATCGGCTTCTACTATAGAAACTTATCAATATGCCTTTAAGGATGACTCTTTATTTGCCCATTATAAATTTGATGAATCAGCTGGCTCGTCAGTCAATGATTCCACTGGTAAAGCCGGGCGTAAAGGCGTGTTAAATGATTCGACCAAATGGTTTAAAGATAACGTTCGGGGGCATGTTCTGGCTTTTGACGGAACTTCTGTTCAGTTTAAAGAAAATGACCGTAACAATTTTCTTACCAAGGAATTTCAGGCGAGAACGATTTCAATGTGGGTTAAACCAAAAGAAATTCATAATAAAGATTCATTTCAAATGGTTTATGATGAAGGTGGGGATGTAAAAGGAATTTCTCTCGTCATCCAAAATGGTCAATTCATTGCGGGCGTTTATAACTATTCCAAGTCTTCTACAAAAGTAGACGATAAAGTTTCGTGGTCTTTTGAAAGTGACGGGGTTAATAAATGGTACCATGTAGCGATTACTTTTGATGGTAAGGAGAAGAAGTTAAAACTATTTGTTAATGGGAAATTAAAGGATGAGAAAACGACTTCTATCAATATTGTTGAATACCACCCTGGTGAGCGGGGGCTTGGTCAAATTTTTGGTGAGACGGCGATGGGAACTAAGGGGTCTTCTTATAAAGGACTCCTCGACGATCTTAGGTTTTATTCTAAGGCCTTAGCAGATTCAAAAATTAACTCACTTTTTAATGAATCAACTGGTGGAGTACCAATGGCCCCTAAGGCCTTGGGTGAAATTGAACCCACTCATATTAGACCAAATGTTTTAAGTGTCATTAAAGTTAAATATACAGATCAAAATAAAGATAAGGCCTTATCCTGTTCTATTTTTGACATTGAAGAAGATTACTTTACTCTTGAAAAGGCCTGTCAGTGTGACAATGAAGGGACTTGCTTCTTTGAGGTTATGGGTAAAGGAGAGGATCGTTCGGGGGCCTTTAAATATACAATAAGAGATGCTGATGGTGAGTCAGAGAAAGCGACTGCAAGCCTTTCTATTGATCAAACACCTCCAGAGATGCCATCTGACTTTGCTTTAGATCCATCTCTTAAACCAACTTTTAATGAGAAAAGGCCAAGAATCATTGTAAAAAGTTTATCCGCGGGAGATAAAGTGGTCCTCTTCCAAGATGATGAGACTTGTGGGGCCAGTAAAGAAGTTGGAAAGAGTCAGGGAAGTATTGGAGGACAAGTTGAGGTAAGGCCTAATTTAGATAAGGCGCTTAAAGAAGAGGGGGCCTACACCTATTATATTAAAGTTAAAGATATTGCAGGGAATGAGTCAGCTTGCTCTAACTTATCGGTTGCCTACAACCTTGATTTAACTCCTCCGCCGGCACCATCCAAAATTATTTTGGAAGATAATATTTCCTCAATTGATATATTTAAAAGACCCCAAGTTCGTGTTCAAGGAGTTATGGCCAATCAAAAAGTTAAGCTTTATAGAGATAAAGAATGCCAATTTGCGGTGGCAGAAGCAGAGAGCATTGGAAATGAAGTCTTAATTGAAAGGAGTGATTACAAAGAAGACTTGCCCCCAGGTGAGTTTAACCTTTTTGCCAAAGCTTTGAGTGAATCTGGGAATTTATCAACCTGCTCGGCTTCTGGTGTGCCTTACACAAGGTTACCTTTTCCAGATGAATTATCTTCATCTGGCCCTCCGACCGACCTTTTCCTATGGCTCGACCCGGCCTTATCTTTGGATTCAAATATTGAGGTGACTGGGGAAGATAGTGAAGTTCTTATTCTTAACGATAGGTCTGGAAAAGAAAACCATTTTGAAATTGCAGATGAAGATGGTCTTATTTATAAGGTTAACGGAACGGGAGTCAATGGAAGAAATACTCTTTATAGTGGAGACCAGCTTAAATTTAGGCGCCTACGGAGTTCAAGCTCTAAAGAGAACTTCAAGTTCCTTCATGACAACTCAACAAATTATACGATAGCTCTTTTTGTGAAGTCGGATTGTCAAAACCGTTTTTGCGCTCTTTTAGGAAATAGTCACAAGTCTTCTTCAGAAACTAAAGGGTTTCTTTTGGGCTTTGAAGGCCATAAAACTCCTAAGTCTGGTCAGCTGTGGTTTAGAGTAACTAATGGTTCAAGCTCTATTATCAATTCGATAACTAAAAAAGGCGCTATTAAAAAAGGTGAGTCATCCTTTATTCTTATTGAGTTTGATAAGTCTAATTCCCTAAGACCAATTTCAATTTACTCCAATAATATCCTTAAGGATGTACCAGCTAATAAGATAAAGCTTGAAGATAAATCATTTTCAACCGAGGAACCAAATCATCACATCTTTTTAGGGGGAGAATTAAAGTCAATGAAAAATGGTAGATGTGTAACTTGCTACTCAAACTCAAAGGCAAGGTCTTTTAAAGGACATATTGGGGACGTTATTATCTTTAAAAACTTATTAACAGATGAGCAAAAATCTGACCTCTTTGATTTTATGAAAGTGAAGTGGGGTATTGGAAATAAATAAGGCCCTCTAAGAAATAGAGGGCCTTATTTAAATTATAACGGGAAAGTTTTATTGAATAAGTTTTTCAAGGGCCTTTTCTAGACCTTCAGGACCTATAACAACTCTTTTATTATTAAGGAAAAAAGTTGGTGTTGAGTGAACTCCGACTTTTGAAAGACGATCATTGTTTGCAAGGATTGCAGCCTTAGAGTCTTCACTTGTCAGGCAGGTTTTAAACTTACTTTCATCGGCTCCAACTTCTTTTGCTAATTTGAGGGCCGTATTAAAAGCACTTTCTTTTACATCTTTAGATTCTTGTAGAGCAAGCCTTTCAAATGTTAGGTGGTGGTATTTCCAAAAAAGGCCTTCGCTTTGCTTTTGAGCGCAGTGAGCGCCTCTTATGTAAGTTCCACTATCTTGATTAGGTCTAAGAGCGTAGTTAACTTGAACGAATTTTAACTTGTCTTTGTATTTTTTAAGAACGTTTTTAACCTCTTTGTGTACTTTTTGGCAGTGTGGACACAAATAGTCAGAAGCTTCAATAAGTGTAAATGTTGCGTCTTTAGGACCAACAGTGGGAAGCCCCTTTAAGTCCATGCTAATTTTTGGAGATGAGGGACCTTTTGCAAGGATTTTAAGTCTCCCTGATTCTTTTAGGCCCTTTAATTCTTTTTCAAACCAAGAGAAAAGCTTTTGATTTTTGAGGTATCTTGAAAGGTTTGCTTTCATTGTCTCGAGTTTTGAATTTGGTGGCATTCTATTTTTGTTTTTTTCAAAGAAGTCTTTTATTTCCTGATCGCTTACTTGCATCTCAGGCATAAGGTCTTTCATTGGAGGTAGAGGTCCTGTTTTACTAAGATCTTTTGCGAGGGCCACTCTTAAGGCAAACTCTTCGTAGTAACGGAGCGATTTTTGGTGGCCATCGTTTTTAAGATCAAAAAGAGTGTGCTTGAGGTTATCTGGAAGTTCTTGAAAAGTATAAACCCTATCGTCTATTTTAAGAACTTTTTCTTCTAGGGAGTTTGAACCGTCTGCCGAGCAAGAGCCGATTTTTTCCGGACTTTTTAAATTGGCGAGCCCTCCTTTTGAAGGAGAACCTGATTTTCCGATTGTCCAACCAAGAGCGAGTCCAATGACAAGCGTAATGGTGACTGCGATAGGCAACTTTTTATTGTCCATTTTTTATCCCTTGTGCTTTGCGTTTTTTAAAAAGTTGAAATGGATTTTATTTGATATTTGGCCGACTGGCAAACTTTTAATTAAAGGGTGATTTTTTTGTTGATGGATTGAGTGACCTGTACGTTCCTCAAAATTTTCTAAGGTCTCTCTATAATAAGCCGACGGGGAAGCCATGGTTACTAGAGAAGAAGAGGAAGCAAGACAAAAGAAAAGAAGAAGGAAAGCTATCATAGAGCTTTACAAAAAGCGTCTTGGCTCTCTTAGGAAGGGAATGGACCTCTCAAAGAAGGGTAAGTTAAAAGAGGCTTTGGAGAGCTATATTGAATACCTCAACATTTTGTCCCAGTTTCACGAAATTCCTGAAAAAAGCCTGTCACCCAGGCACTTTGATCACAAAAAAGAAACGACCGAATTACTTCTGATTAGTCAGGTTTATTGGGATATGGCGAAAATTTATGACAAAAACCCGAACCTTTATAAAGAATCGGTCCGCTGTTTGAACCAATTTGCCAAATTTACGGTAGGTTTTAAGTATCACTTTGTGAACTCTGAAATGTTGAGAAAATATATCAAAAGTAAGGGCTGTAACAACATGGATGCCTTTAAAAAAGTTTATATGGAGATTCGGGAAAAGTCTGGAGCTTGTTATGTTTCCAGTTACTGCTTCAGTGATTTCCATCCCGTGACGATAGACCTTCGACGTTTTCGGATGGTTTTAAAGTCCAATCCAACCGGACAAAAATTTGTTGATTTTTACTATGTGGTTTCTCCTGTGGTTGTTTCATTTTGCCAAAGGTATCCAATTTTTGGCTTTTTCTTTAAGGCCATAACATCACCTATTCTAAGAGTTTGTGCTTATTTGGCCAGGTGGCCTTTCTTATAAAGAGATTCCCAGTCTTCTTTTGAGGGGAAAAGTCCTCCAGTCAAATATTTATATTGTGCTATGGGTTATTATAAGCACAGGGGCTTGGTCCCCAAGACTTAAAACAATAATGAGGGTTTTAGGATGAAGCTTTCAAGAAGTGAAACTGTAAGAAGGGAATATATTAAGCAACTAAGTGATCAGCGGAAAAAAAATCAAAATCAGATAAGGGTAATGAAAAAGGGTTTTAGTCAACAAATTGATGATATGAAAAAGAGCCGTGAAGATATCTTAAAAATTAGGAACCGAGAAAGTACCAGGCAAATGGAAGAATTGGTGAAAAATTATGAGACAAAAATAGAAAGCGTGACTCAAAAAACACGAGACGAGCTAATGAAGACGAGAGATTCCAAGAATAAGGATATGGAAGAGCAGAGGGAGAAATTTACAGAAGAAAAGAGGAGGGCCAAACTTGCCTTTAAGGATGAAATGGATCTTTTAAGAGACAATTACCTCCGAAAAAGCCAACTTAGAGAGCGTGAGATGAGTGACTTCATTGAAAGGACTAGGGAGAAAATGAACGACCTTGAGCTTCGCCTAGAGGAAGACAAGGAAAATTTAGAAAAATATTACGAAAATAAAATTTCAAAGCTAAAAGAAGGCCATCAAGAGGAGATTCGAAGTCTTAAAGAAAGGGTCGACTAATTCTTTTTTTCCTTGAAAACCCTTAATTCTACCTTTCATTTACCCTAAAAAGACCCTTTTTTTGAAAAAAGGGGGGTCATTATGTGCATAGTGTGTTAACTACAAGGGCCAGTTAAGTATAGCAATATCACAAGGATTAAAGGATCCTTTAAATCGATTTAGAAGAGTTCTTTATGAGTATAAAAAAACGCGTAAATAATCTTGTTGAAGAGTTTGAGAAATTAACGGATTGGGAAGACCGCTATAAGCACATTATTCAAAAGGGAAAGGTCCTCCCTGAGATGGAAGGGTCCCATAAAGTAGAAAAAAACCTTGTCAAGGGGTGTCAATCAAAAGTTTGGTTTCATGCCGAGTTAAGCGAAGGTAAGGTTTTTCTTCAAGGAGACTCTGACGCTGCAATTGTTAAAGGGATTGTTGCCTTACTTTTACATATATATTCTGACAGTACTCCAGACGAAATATTGGCCACAAGACCAGACTTTTTAGACGATATCGGGCTTAGAGAACACCTTTCAATGAGCCGCTCAAATGGCCTTTCTCAAATGTTAAAGCAGATTTCTCTCTACGCGATTGTTTTTAAAAGTCAGTCTTAGTCATCGGAAGTTTTTGATTGTTTTGATCAAGTAGATTTAGAAAATAGATTTTAAAAAAGGAAACGAGCTCATGACACTTTACCACCGTCCCCGCAGGAATAGAAAAAATAAAGCTATGCGCTCACTCGTGAGGGAGCATACTGTAGAGCCTAATGATCTTATCGCCCCTCTCTTTGTTATTGAGGGAAAGGGCCAGCGTGAAGAAATAGCTTCAATGCCTGGTTACGCTCGCTTGAGTCGAGACCTCATAGTAGAGGAAGCTCGAGAGCTTTGGAAGTTAGGTGTTCCATGCGTTTCTCTTTTTCCCGCTCTTTCCGATGATATAAAAGACTCTAGAGGAACCGAGTCAACGAATCCTGATGGCCTCTATCAACAAACGATACGTTCTCTTAAAGAGGCCCTTCCTGAGATGCTCGTTATGACCGATGTAGCTTTAGACCCATATTCTAGTGATGGGCATGATGGACTTGTGGATCCCAAGACTGGAGAGATTTTAAATGATGAAAGTTTAGATATTTTAGCAAAGATGGCTGTAAGCCAGGCAAAAGCAGGGAGTGATATCGTTGGCCCAAGCGATATGATGGATGGTCGTGTAAGAGCGATTAGGAACGCCTTAGATGAAGAAGGTTACTCTCAAACATCAATAATGTCCTATACGGCTAAATACGCTTCAAGTTTCTATGGACCCTTCAGAGAGGCTTTGGATTCTGCTCCGAAATCTGGTGATAAAAAGACCTATCAAATGGACTTCTCAAACTCAAAAGAGGCTGAAAAAGAAGCCTTTTTTGATCAAGAAGAGGGAGCGGATATTTTAATGGTTAAGCCAGG
>DKQD01000199.1 GCA_002474345.1 Bacteriovoracaceae bacterium UBA7317 | reverse complement strand
TGAGTTGGAAGTCATAACACTGAACATTTTTTTATTATTCATAAAAAGTGATATTTAATTTTAAAAATAAATTCTTTATTAGGATTTTTAATAGGCCATTAAAAACATTTTATTTAAATAATAATTGGTAATTTTATATAAAAAGCGGTACCAAAATAAATTGAATGGGACGTAAAGAAATTAAAAGGTAGAAAATTTAGAAGCTTTAAAACAAAAATAAAAACGCCTCCTATAAAACTTAATTTTTGTTATTTAATTTTTTTAAAATATAAATAGTTATGGATTTTTTTAAAAAAAATAATTAGGATAATTTTTTAATAATTTGGAATTAATCAATCCATCTGAAAAAGGGTTTAATATGATCGATAAAAAAAAACCTATCTTGGTGACTGGTGGCAGTGGTTATATTGCATCCTGGATAATTCAGTATTTACTTGCAGATGGTCATCAGGTAAGGGCAACAGTCAGGGACAAGAAAAATACTAAAAAGGTCTCCCATTTAGACAAAATAAATTCGGAGACAAAAGGTGAACTAGAATTATTTGAAGCTGATCTAAATTCAGAAGGGTCTTTTGATAAAGCAATTAAAGATTGCGAACTGGTTATTCACACAGCTTCACCCTTTGTTATTGGAAAAGTTAAAGACCCTCTTAAAGATCTTATTGAGCCAGCTGAAAATGGAACTAAAAATGTTTTAGATGGAGTTAACAGAGTCGGAGGTGTAAAAAGAGTTGTTTTAACCTCGAGTGTAGCAGCTATTTATAGTGATTCAATAGATATAGGCCAAACCCCAAAAGGCATTTTTGACGAAGGATGCTGGAACACAACATCATCTTTAAAACATAACCCCTATTCTTATTCCAAAACACTAGCAGAAAAAAAAGCTTGGGAAATTCATGATAAGCAAGATAAATGGGGTCTTGTTACCATCAACCCCTCTTTTGTCCTTGGTCCTTCTCTTTCAGAGAGAATTGATGGTGCCAGTGTCGATTTTATTAGGTCTATGGTTAACGGTAAATTAGCAACTGGAGTGCCAAAAACTGAAATAGGCATCGTCGATGTAAGAGATGTGGCAAATGCCCACATTAAAGCCGGTTTAAGCCCAGACGTAAAAGGAAGACATATTTTAACTGCAAAATCCATTAGTATGCTTGAAATGGCAAAATTATTAAGAGAAAATTTTGAAGGTAAGTATAAAATTCCTAAAAAAGAAGTTCCAAAGTTTATGTTTTATATTTTAGGACCTATTATAGCAGGTCTTTCCTGGGAGTGGGTTTCAAAAAATATAGGCTATGAAATTAAGTTTGATAATACAAAAAGTATAAAAGGACTAGGAATTCAATATAAGGATGCAAAAGAAACTCTTGTTTCTCATGTTGAACAATTAGAAAAATCTAATTTGATTTTTAATAAATAGGACAGGTTTTACTAATCAACTGCAGTAAATCAATAAAATAGATACCTCATTATGATAAAAGATAATAATAGAAGAAAGATGTTATTCTGTAGCTATAAGGTGTTTTTTAATTTCTTTAAGCATGGTTTTCCACAGTGGATTATAGCGTAAACGCCTCATAAGACCCTTTTTTAAGTTTTTTTTAGTTGCCTCTCCAATCCACACTTTATTGTCAAACCCCTCACTTTTACAATTCTTAAAGTCTTTCGACTTTTCTGGATAGTGCTCACAATCTCTATAAATACCACTTTTTCCATAATAGAAATCCTTAGGTGGTGTTATTAAAGATAGATGAGATTGACCATAAATTTTATCCTTTTTATTATGGCTTTTTACTTTCTTTGGATTGCCACCAAATTGTTTCAGATAATCTAAATCAGTATCTTCCTCAAGATACACAAAGGAATTAAGTTTTTTAAAGCCATTTACCATTATTTTATGCACTTTTTGTGGATCCAATGCCCTTCTATCTCCAGCAAAAAGAAAACTTAAAAAGGGTATTTCGAGTGATCGTTTCTCCAAAAGAGTTGCTGTTTCTTTTGCCAAGAGGTGAGTTTGTAGAGGTCCATTTACATCCGCAGAACGGTAACAATAGAAGTCGTCTTCTTTTCTTTTTTTCATTATTTTTTAAGGGAGATAAGTCAAAAGAGCTTTCTAATTCTTTTTGTGATGAATAAGAATTCTCCAAACATAAAAATGAAAATAACAGAATTATTAAAATATTATTCATTTTAATAAGCTCAATTTTTCTAAATATTTCACAAGTTTCTTATCGAATTTCATTTACAAACTTTGAAATTTTTAAAAATCTCTACCGATTAGATCAGGTTTTAATAAAATATAATTTAATTCCGAAACGGATCGAATGAGAAATTGGATTTATATTTTTATACCTCTTTTACTTTTAGGTTGTTCCGAAAACTATACCTATTCTCCCTTAAACTCTCACTCTTTTATGATTGATTTACCTAAAGGTACTATTGATCGAGTTAGGGTAGTCGATTGGAAAGTGGGTAGAGGAAAATCTTTGAATAAAATTTCTAAAGGAATTCTCGTTTCATTAAATATACCTTCTCTCTCTAAAGAGCATTTGAAAGACATTAATAAAAAAACAGAAGTCGACTCATGGCTTATTAAAGTTTCCAAAATTAGTAGGACTGGAAATAAAACTATCTTAGGACACATCACTCTGCCTCTTGTTCAAAAGAACTGGAGAAAGTCATCCAATGGAAAGTTTTTCAGAGATATAAAAAAAACGGGATTTTCTATTTTTTACAGTGCTGCTGCTCATTCCTCCCGATTTGAAAAGTTCTCTTGTCCAGCTTTTGAACACAATAAGATAATTCCAGATGTTAGCATTGAAGAAAGAAAGACAGGTTCAACAAAAAGGATTTTAGTCCAAAGAGGAGCAAAATATCCCCTCACTTCAAAAAGTGAAGAGATTGGCTTTTTCACGCGTTTAAATGGTGGCATGAAAATGAAAGGTTCTTACACTTTTGAATTGGCCTTTTACAACTCTAAAAGGAATCGGAGGCAAGGATCCTTTATGCCTTTTAAGGAGTTTATAAGAATTCCTGATGAAAAAGCCAAGCATATAAAAAGTTGTGTTGGCTTCAAACCAACACCCCTTACAAAAGAAAATAAATTTAGGCAGTTCAAGTTTAAGCGCTAAGAACTAATTCTTTAGGTCTATTTATGTACAGGATAACCTTTCTCTATCCAGCCTTGAAAACCGGCTTCGACACAGACTTCCATGTTATTAATACCACTTTCTTCTAGCATGGAATAGGCCATTTTTGCTCTACCACCCATTTTACAGTGGATATAAATATTTTTATATTCCTTCAACTTATCAACATGCTCTACTACTGAATCATGAGGTATATTGAGGCTTCCCTCAATATGACCTTCAGCAAACTCACTGGGTCCTCGAACATCTAAAATGACTTCACCCTCTTTAAGGTTTTTAGATTTTTCATAAAGCTCATCAAGTGACAATAAATTCATTCAAAAATCCTTATTTTATTCTTTTATATTAATAAAATTGGAAGGGTCACTTTACAAAAAAAGGGCCCTTATTAAGGACCCTTATCATAAAAAATAAAACGCTTAATGGCTAGCAGAGTTCATTAGAGACATTGACGATATTGTCTCCTTCAAATGCATTGGTATGAGCCGTCTTTTTCTTGCTGGCTTCCATTCGGTCTGCCATTTCTTTCATCGTTCCAAAGAACTCTAGAGATTTGCCTCTAAGTTCTAAAACGTTGGCCATTCCATGACCGTCAAGAATAGTAGTTAACTCTTCTTTTAGCTGATCAACAATCTTGAAACCGTCTAGCATAATTCCAGTACAAACTTGAAGAGTAGTTGACCCCATGCACATAAATTCAGCTGCACTATGGCCATCAGTTACCCCCCCAACACCACTAATAATAGATTTTGGGAAGGCCATAGCAAGTTCGGCTACCATACGAAGACCGATTGGCTTAACTGATTTGTAAGAGTAGCCACCAAAAGCTGAAATACCTTTAACATTAGGGGTTGGCTTAAAGCTTTTCATGTCAACGCCAGCAACACTCAAAATTGTATTGATGGCCGTAATACCATCAGCACCAGCTTTATAAGCACTTGCTGCAGGTTGAGTGATGTCCATTACATTTGGAGTCATCTTTGCCCAAACTGGAACTGTTGATACATCTTTAACCCAACCAGTCACTTCCTGAACCATACTGCAGTCTTGCCCCATGGCCTGACCCATTTTTCGCTCAGGCATCCCATGAGGACAAGAAAGATTTAGCTCAATAAGGTCGGCTCCCGCTTTACAAACAAGTTCAGTGAGTTTTTGCCAATTTTCTCGAATAGGTTCTTCCATAATGGAGGCCACAATAACCTTATCTGGAAATTCTTTTTTTAGGGCCTTTATTTCATCAAGCCAAATATCAAGAGGACGGTCAGTGATGAGCTCGTTATTAGTATACCCAATACATTTTCCGTGATCCATAAGTTTACCATAGCGAGGAGCAATGTTTCTCACTTTGGTATGGTCAAGACTTAGAGTTTTGAGGACTGATCCACCCCATCCCGCCTTAAAAGAACGGGCAATAATTTTTCCATTTGTTGATGGAGGTCCAGAACCCACTAGGAAAGGGTTTTCGAAACGAACACCATTGGAATAAACTTCTAATTTTTCAGACATTTTGGAACTCCTCTCCCGAATCGATTTCGGAAATTTCTTCACTTTCTTTGGCCATCATTAGCCCGTAATAGACAAGACCAGCAAGGGGTAGGCCAACAAACCAAGCGTAACTATAAATGGTCTCAAAAACCCCAGGAATTTCATTCACAACCTGAATTTGCTTTAAAAAACCTGGCACGTTAGGAAGTACTCCTAAAACAAAGGCCATGAGCGCTTTTGTATTAAAACCACCTGAATACCAATAGACCCCATCCTTTTTGTAAAGGTCTTCTACTACTAATTTTTGTTTTCTTAATAGGAAATAATCAACTAAAAGAATTCCTCCTATAGGACCAAGAAGGGAGGAGTAACCTATAAGCCAGGTAAAAACATATCCTTGAGGATCAGCAATCAACTTCCAAGGCATCATAAAAATACCTAGGAAAGCTGTGATCATTCCACCTGTTTTAAAATTAATTTTATCCGGATTAACATTTGAAATATCGTTAGCAGGGCCCACAACATTGGCAGCAACGTTGGTTGATAAAGTAGCAATACTAATAATAATCATAGAAATCAAAAGAATCGCAGGATTATCAAATTTCTGAATAACTTGAACTGGATCCCAAATGGCCGTCCCGTAAAGGACTTGTGTTGCCTTTGTCACCATCACACCAATGAGAGCAAATAAAGTCATCGTCGTTGGAAGACCTAAGGCCTGACCAATCATTTGGCTTTTTTGGTCTTTAGCATAACGAGTAAAATCGGGAATATTCAAACTCATGGTGGCCCAAAAGCCGACCATGCCCGTAAGACTTGGAATAAAAATATTCCAAAATTCTTCACTTGTTTTAAAAGTTGATGGCTGATTTAAAAGAGGCTCAATACCTGTTTGGGAAACGGCCCACCCTAAAAGAACAACGCCTGCAATCAAAAGAATCGGTGCTGCAGCCGTTTCTAAAAACTTAATGGACTCAACACCTTTTAAAATGAGGTAAACGTTGAAGCCCCAAAAAATAAGAAAACTAATAAAAGACGGTGTATCAACTCCCATAAAAGCGGGCATCACTTGAGGAAGCTCTAAAAAAGCTGGCCAAACCTGGCTTATAACAGCTTTGACCGCAGTTCCACCGATCCATGATTGAATCCCAAACCAACCACAAGCGACGACTGCTCTTAAAAGGGCAGGGACATTAGAGCCTAAAACGCCAAAGCTCGCCCTCGCAAAAACGGGATAGGGAACACCATACTTTGTTCCCGCCATTCCGTTTAAAACCATGGGAACTAAAACAATCATATTCCCTAAAAAAACACAGCCCATGGCCTGCCACAAACTCATTCCAGCAGCTATAAGGCTTGAAGCGATCATATAGGAGGGGATACAAACGGCCATCCCTACCCAAAGAGAAAAATAATTGAGAGTACTCCAGGTTTTTCCCTTCTCTGTAACTGGTGCCAAATCATCATTGATGAGTTTCACATCACCCTCCTTTATGGACCGCTAGGGGGTCTAAAGTTTAAGAAAGCTTTTGAAAAGAAGCTTTAAGTTTTGTCACTAGTTCATCGGCTTCACTTCTTGAGATACCTAGAGATGGAGCGATTCTAATGACGTTTCCGTAAAGGCCACCTTTACCAATGAGGAGTCCTTCGCCTTTTGAAAGCTCCATTAAAAGAGCCGCTTCGTTGGCCGCCGGCTCTTTTGTCTTTCTATCTTTGACAAGCTCAAGACCTAGCATGAGGCCTCGACCTCTCACGTCACCAATCACAGGAAAATCTTTTTGAAGATCTTTAAAAGCTTCTTTTAAATAGTTCCCCATGACTTTTGAATTTTCAATAAGGTTATCATTTAAAACAATATCAACAACCTCAGAGGCCTGCATCGCTTGATAGGGGTCTCCTCCAAAAGTATTAAAGTGGAGTTTTCCTTTCATCGCTTCAGCAACCTCATCTTTAGCAATCACAGCACCAACAGGAGCTCCGTTACCAATTCCTTTGGCCATCGTTATAAGGTCAGGAGTTACACCAGACTCTTCAATAGCAAAAAAGTGCTTCCCTGTTCTTCCAACACCTGCTTGAACTTCATCAGATATATAGAGACCACCATAGCTTTTCACAATTTCATGAACTCTTTTATGGTATTGCACTGGAGGATCAATAAAGCCCCCAACACCCATAACAGGCTCAGCAATAAAAGCTGCAATTTTCCCGTGGGTTGTCGTTTCGATAACATTTTTCACATCTTCAGCACACTCCATGTGGCAGCCATTTTTACTGTTGAAAGGACAACGGTAACAATAAGGTGCCATAGCGTGAACGACAGAAGCTTGAGGTTGGGCTGGATACTTCCATGTCCCATGTCCACAAAGAGCAAGTGGAACATTCGTTCCACCATGGTAGCCATGACGAAGAGAAACAACCATTTGCTCACCGGTAGCAACCCTGGCACTCATAATGGCCATTTCATTAGCTTCAGAACCAGAGTTTACGAAGTAGCACTTGTTTAGGCCATCAGGTGCAACATCAGAGATTTTCTTACCTAACTCTGCCATATATTGAGAAAGATAAAGAAAGGTCGTGTGCTGAATAGCATCTTCAGCAATCATCGCCTTCATCTTCTCCTTAATTTGAGGATGGTTGTGTCCTACTGAAATCGAGACGATTCCACCTATTACATCAAGGTATTGCTTTCCTTGATTATCCCATACATAAGACCCACTTGCTCTTACAAGCTGAATGGGGTCTTTGTAATAGGGAATTTTTGTGGGATAAAGATGAGCCTTTCTAAGGCCCATTATTTCTTCGTTTTCCATTTAAAACTCCAAAAAAATGTTGATTAGAGATTCGTCAACTGAGTGTAGGTCTCAGGCCTTCTATCTCTATAGAATTGCCAAAGATCTCTTACCTCTTTAATCATGTCCATATCGAGGTCAGCGACGAGAAGTTCATCTTTGTCTCTACTCGCTTCAGCGATAATTTGTCCTCTTGGATTACAAAAATAACTTTGCCCATAAAACTCACCAATATTCCATGGAGTTTCAGTTCCAACTCTGTTGATGGCAGCAATATAGTAACCATTAGCAACTGCGTGAGCAGGCTGCTCTAGTTTCCATAAGTATTCACTTAAACCTGCAACAGTAGCAGATGGGTTAAAAACAATTTCAGCTCCGCTTAAGCCAAGACATCTTGCTCCATCTGGGAAGTGGCGGTCATAACAAATATAAACACCAACGGTTGCATACTTAGTTTTAAAAACTGGGTAGTTTGTGTTTCCTGGTTTGAAAAAGAATTTTTCCCAAAAGCCAGCAACCTGAGGGATATGGTTCTTTCTATACTTACCAAGGTAAGTTCCATCAGCATCAATAACGGCTGCAGTATTATAGTAAACACCAGGCATTTCTTCTTCATAGATAGGAACAATAATGACCATTTTGTGTTTTTTGGCCATTTCCATCATCTTTTGAGTTGTTGGGCCTTCAGGAATTCTTTCGGCTAACCCATACCATTTTGAATCTTGAGAAGGACAGAAGTACGGCCCAGTAAAGACTTCTTGAAAACAAAGAATTTGAACACCTTTTTTACCAGCTTCTTCAATAAGAGGAATATGGGCGTCCAACATTCCCTTCCTATGTTCTTCACAAGAGGCTTCCGTTGGAACCTTATTGGCCATTTGAATAACTGCTGATTTAACAATCCTTTTATTATTTTCTGACATTCTTTTCTCCTTAACTTTCACTTTTTATTTTTTTAATTTTGTACTTTCTTTTTCTCTCACTCACACGTCTTTAGAAATTACTCACTTTTCCATACTGGAGAGACAGCATCATTCATTCCTTCAACATACCAACGAGTCATCGTCGTATGCTTTTCTGTAAAAAATTCTACAGAGCTTTTCCCATGAACCTTTACATCCCCAAAAAAGGAGTCTTTTGACCCACCAAAACTAAAAAAGGCCATAGGAGCTGGAACGCCTAAGTTAACTCCAACCATTGATGGTGCTACCTCAGCGACAAACTTTCTGGCGGCTCCTCCATTTGAAGTAAAAATAGACGTTGTATTGGCATAATTTGAAGAATTAAGGATTTCAATCGCTTCATCCAGTGTCCCGACTTGCATGAGGCCAATAACTGGTCCAAAAATTTCTTTTTGGGCCATTGTCGTCCCTGGCTTCACTTTATCTAAAACTGTTGGTGCTAAAAAATAACCTTTCTCTTTAGTTTTAGGATTTCTTCCATCGACAAGTAGTTCAGCCCCTTCACTTAAAGCTGCCTCAATATCTTTTTCAATCCTTGACTTAGCTTCGGCGCTAATGACTGGACCAAGCGTTGTTTTTACATCAAGGCCATCTCCAACAACAACTTGGCCGACTTCTTTAAGAACCTGTTCTTTCAATCTGTCGTAGGCTTCACCAACACCGACAAGAACTGAACCAGCAAGACATCTTTCTCCTGCACAACCGAGACAAGAGTCAACCATAGCTGCTACAGATTGCTCAATAGGGGCATCCGGTAACATAACAATATAATTTTTAGCTCCACCTAGAGCTTGAACTCTTTTTCCATTATGAGAGCCTTTTTGGTAAACATACTTGGCCACAGGTGTAGAGCCAACAAAGTTTATACCCTTTATATCTTCATGGTCGAGAAGTCCGTTAACAACATCCTTTCCTCCGTGAACCATGTTAAGGACACCTTTAGGTAAACCAATTTGTTGAATAAGTTCAAAAATCTTCATCTGTGTTAAAGGCACCCTTTCTGAAGGCTTTAAAACATAAGTATTTCCTGAAGCAATAGCAAAAGGCCAAAACCAAAAAGGAACCATTGAAGGAAAGTTAAAAGGTGTTATTCCGCCAAAAACGCCTAAAGGTCTTCTGGTCACATGGCAGTCAATATCTCGCGCTATATTATCTAAATTTTCACCTTGCATAATAGTGGGCATGCCGGTGGCCACTTCAACCATTTGAATACCACGAAGGATATCACCCTTCGCTTCTTTAAATGTCTTGCCGTGTTCTTTGACGATGAGAGTAGCAATCTCATCGACGTTTTCATCAAGAAGAATTTTAAGTTTAAAAAGAGGTTGAACTCTATCGACAACAGGAACTTTGCTCCAAGTCTTAAAAGCTTCCTTAGCCGCTTTAACAGCTTCATCCACGTCTTCTCTCGTACCAAGAGGAGTCTGTCCCAATACTTCTAGAGTAGCAGGATTAATAATATCTAACTTTTCCTTCGCTTTTGATTCTACAAATGCTCCGTTTACATAATTTTTTAAAAAGCCACTCACAACAAGGTCCTCCTTTGGCATCCTAAAATTAAATTTGGACCAAAAACCTTAATGATTTTAAATGGGGGTGTCAAAACTTTTATTTGAGTTAGCGAGGTATCAAAATTATCAATTTAGTTATTCTCTTCAAGATGGAAACAAAAATTGACTTTCCTCAGGAAATTATTTTGAAATCTTTTTATAACGTTTTAAGAAAAATCTATGATTCTATAATTCCTTTAAACTTTTCTCCAAGGTCATTAACAAGTTTAGAAAAAGATTCTTCATCATTCACAACATGCGTAGCAAAATTTTTTGAAGGGATTATTAAATCCTGATGAATTTTTTCAGCACTTTCATTAAACTCTTTTTCCACTTGCTCCTTTGGAAAACCTCTTTCAATCGTATCACGCTTAATTCTTCTTTGAAGCCTTTCCTCTGTTGGAAAATCTAAAAATACGCTTTCATCAAGGGCACCTCGAATTTCTTCCCAATGCAAAAGAAAGCTCCCCTCTAAAATAAGAATTTTTTTTGATTCTAAGTCTTCCATGAAAGGCATGAGCGATCTTGTCGCAACATCAAATACCGGCAGCTCAACCATAAGTCCCATTTTAAGTTCGTAAAGAGAAAACCTCATTTTATCGTTATCTATGGACTCGGGGTATTCGAAGCGCACCTTGTCAAAGTTCTCGTAATAAAAATTATCTTGAGAAAAAAGAGAACAGTTTTCTTCTCCTAAAACCTTTGCCAATGCTGCTACAAATGTAGACTTACCAGAACAACTACCTCCACAGACTCCAAATAAGTAGTTTCCATCCTTATCCCTCTTTTTTCTTTTTTTCTTTTCAGTGTTCATATAAATCATCCCCGAAATAATTTTTTTTTATTTTCTCGCCAAAGAACACCATTGGCCAGAAATTACTCATCGCTATTAAAAGACTAACACTCTCAGGTTTTCTTTTTAACAACAAAAAATTCTGATTGCCATAAGGGTGATTTGATACCAGAATGTGTAAATGAAAACAGACCAGCTCCAAAATATTATCCCTTTTCCTAAAAAAATTTCGACAGAGGAAAATGACAAGATTCTGTTTAATAATAACAAAGAGCTAAGAAAGTACTCTTTTAAAATTATATTGGACCACCTTTATAAAAGAGCTTGTGAAGAAATTGAAGACGGCCAAGGAGAATCTCTCTACAATCTCCTTACAACCTTATCAAAGAAATTAGAAAATGATCCTTATGATAAAAAAAAGATCTTGGAAAAGATACTTTGGGACCTGCAGAATAAAAAAATCTTTCATTAAGATTCAATAAACCTATTTAGCTTCAAAACCTGTTTCTTTTTTGATCAAACTCATGGCTATTTTGACCCCATCAACAGCCGCTGAGGTAATACCACCTGCATGCCCTGCACCTTCGCCACAAGGATAGAGTCCTTCATGGGAGGGAGATTCTAACGTTTCTCTATCCCTTTCAATTGTAACAGGTGAACTTGTCCTCGTTTCGGGAGCTATTAGAAGAGCATCATCAAAGCAAAAACCTCCCAGAGATTTTTCAAAAGACTTAAAAGACTCATGAAGGTGTTCCACAATAAAGCTTGGGAGGACTTGATTCATAGCTAAAGGGAATAGCCCAGATGGAGTAGAGGTCTTAGAAAGCTTATTGGGATTAAGCTTATGATCTAAAAAGTCTTTTAATCTTTGTGCTGGCAATTCTTTTCCCGATGCTTTTTCTTTAGAAAAAGAAAAAGCTTTCTTTTCAATCTCTCGTTGAAAGTGCAGTCCCTCAAGTGGACTTTTTGAGGTGCTAAAATCCTTACCAGCTTTAACTGAAACAACTAATGCAGAGTTAGACCATCGAGAATTTCTAGCATAATTACTCATACCATTAACAACAATTCCATCTTCTTCAGTTCCAGAAGAAAGAACATAGCCACCAGGACACATACAAAAACTATAAGTTCCCTTTTCAGTGTTTGAATCATGATAACTAAGTCTGTATCGGGCCGAGCCTAAGTTTTTATCCTCAGCAAACTTTCCTAATTGAATATGGTCAATGAGTTTTCTTGGGTGTTCAATCCTTACGCCTACGGCGAAGTCTTTAGGCTTCATCTTTACCCCCAAATCATTGAGGTGAGAGAACATATCTTGAGGTGAATGACCGGTAGCTAAGACAACGTGAGAAGAATAGAAACGTTTTCCATTAGAAAGCTCTACACCCTCTATTTTTCCCATTTTATCGACAAGTATTTTTTCTACTTTTGAATTATAAAAAATTTTGCACTTTTTCTCTTTTAAATAATCCGTTAGTTTAGAAATGAGGTTTCTAATTTTATTTGAACCCAAATGAGGATTTGAAATATAGGCTGTTTCTTTAGGAGCTCCAAAGGTTACAAAACGCTTCATAACGTATTTTACAAAAGGAGATTTTATTCTTGTAATTAATTTACCATCACTAAATAGACCAGCTCCGCCCTCGCCGTAACATACATTGTTTTCCCTATCAAACTCACCATAACGCCAAAATCTTGCAATCTTTTTCATTCTGTTATGAGCGGCTTCCCCTCTTTCAAAAATCAAAGAAGGTATCCCATATTCAGCGAGCCTTAAAGCACAAAAGAGGCCGCCGGGTCCTGCTCCTATGATAATGGGTGGGTTTTCAAAAGGACCTAAATTAGGAAAAGTCTCTTCATAGGAACTAAACGCTTCACCTTCCTTAATCCACTCAACAATATAATGATATTTTGGTGCCTTTCCCCGATTAGCACCTCTCGCGTCCAAAGATTTTGACAAAACCCTATAATCGACCCATTTAGGGCACTTTTTGTTAAGAGCAGCTTCAACATCCTCTGAGTAAGATAAAGTAAGTGAGATTTTATTGGTCATAACTCTTGCGTCTACCACCTCCACCAAAAAAGTGTCCAGAGCAAAAGAAAAAACTGTAATTTTTCATTAAGAGTAATTGCCATAAAAAATAACCACTTGAGTGGTAACAAAGGCCTGGATAGGAGAATAATTTAACTATTAAAATCAGGTATTTATAGGATCCCTTCTCCTCCAGAGGTCATCACTCCCCTATAATAGATTAAAGGAGTCATAAACATAAAGAATTGATGTTTTATACCGAAGAAGCCTTTAGAGCCTATGCCTCGAAAAAGCCCTTAAAAAACTATTCGGGGCCAAAATAAGGAGTCTTTAGTTTTGGCCGAAAAAGCACGAAAGTGTGTTCTTATTTTTCTTCAAAGCTTCCTTTTCTTAGGTCTCATGTCTTGCATGGTTCAAGAACCCAGAGACCTCAGAAAAACAAAATACTTCGCAAAAAAACAGCCTGTCGGTAAGCCACAGTATGGAACCCAAACTCAAACTTATTTCCAAGAAGGAAGCAACATTTCTGCAACAAGATTAATTCTTCGAGATAATCTTCTTGATGGTTTTTATATGAGAGGGCAAGACGTACACGATTATATTCTTAAAAGTTCGAATGCCATGACGTGTATGGCAGTCCACTTTGACGTTTCAGGTAACAATCCTATTAATGGTCTTGAAAGGGCTCTTATTCTTGCTGCTTATCCACAATCATTTTTAAACTTTTCCAATAATACAAGAGAATGGTATTACTTTTTTAAAGTCACCCCATCCTCAGAAAACTCCAATTTTTGCAAAACCGGTGCTGGTGTTTATACCAACACAATGAAATCATATTCTCTTCAAGAATTTTCTTCGAACTACAAAGGGTCATTTATTCTTGGGAAAACAGTTCATCTTTTTGATACAAGTGGTGTAAAATTAACTGCTATAGGGACCAAACACCTAAGTCTTCAAGTTAACAAGGTTTCCTCAGCAGAAAACCCTCAAACAAAAACATGTAGTGATTCAATGTACTGTCAAAGCCTTGGATTTGATTGTTGCTCAGGCGGAACATGTGTCAAAGATGGAGAAAAGAAAGCTGGCAACTTTGAAAGCGAACCCGATTACCTTCAATCAGTTCAAGATATCATCGCCAACTCAAGTAATTATAAATTTTATCCCCAATATTATCACGTTTGTACAGAAACCCCCGTTGATTATGGCGATGGAGGTGGTACAGGATCGACTCTTGACCCCTACGACGAAAGAGAAAAAAGACTTATCATGCTTAAAGAGCTATACGACTGCATAACTCCATTAGATCAAGACTCTACAGGTGATGATGATAGCGATGGAGAAATGAGTATTTGTACCTACGAATTTGAAAACGCATCGACAAATGAAAGCTATCCTGATTTTAAAACCGGGGAAGATGACAGGAACTTTTCTACGACCTATTCAGGAACTGGAACTCTTTCAAATCATAGCATCCATGAAATTATACATGCAGGAGAAAAATTATTTTCCAATGGTACGACTCTTCAAACCGGCTTCGCTATTGGTCCAGGTAATGACGATATAAAAACAGATTCCGTAACTGTAAATCTTTCTCACGTTAAGAAAAGTAATGCCCCTGATGATACGTTAAAGATCCGTTATAAGATTGATGGAAGCTGCAAAAAGATAAATAACAGTTTAGCAAAATGTTACAAAGTATATATCCAAGGTCAAAACGATGGTAAGATTACTGACCACTTTCCTGCTTCTAACTCTTTTAAAATACCCACTTATGCTGACGTAAATAGAACCATTAAGGTTGAAGTTAATGATATTAATAAAATTAAAAACTTCGATTGGACACTTCAATCGACATCTCCAGCAGAAGTTCTTTTTTCTGGAACGACTCTCCAGGTGTATGACACTCAAAAAGTAAAAATCACTTTTTTTGTTGACATAAATGCCAACTCCAATATTCTTCTAGCTAAACAAACTGCACTGAATAAAGTTGGACAAATTTGCCAATGCGGTGGAGATACCTGTGGTTTAAGAAAAGTTTTTAATACTTCAATGGACATCGTTGATTATGCTTGCGTTTATCAGGAACCAGAGGTTCCTGCCCTTAATCCTCCTGAATGGTTTTACATAAGTTCAAAAAGAACACCTCACAGATACTTTGACAACACTGGATCTTACCATAAAGAGATTAGTTCAAAAACTCCAACTCAAGAAGGTGAGGCCTTTTCATATACAAATAGTGATCTACTAAAACCGAATAATATCTCGTCCTATATAGGCTTTAATGAAATTTATGGGTCTTATTCAGTAGCTCCGGGAAGCTCTAAGCCAGCTATGGAGATTCCTGTAACCTTCAATCAAACATACGATTTATGGATAGAACAAGGCTCTTTTTCATCTTGTTTAAATTGTGGAAACGAATACTATTCAAATATTTCAAGACTCTTCCCAAATAATTTTGACTTTAAAGGTGGAGGTTATCTGCCGCACCCTACTAATACGAATAAATTTATCTCCAACCCAGATCATGCAAGAGCAGATGATCATTTATTTGGGAGGGCTTGCTTCGTTCCAGCCACAATGATTCCCTGGAGTCACAAGCCACTTTCAGATCCACAACAACAAAGAAAGAACCGATTAGCGGCCCAACATTTTCTTTTCGCCAATGGATACCAAAGAGACTGGTATGGTTTTGATTATGGGTCAATCATCGGATCATTTGACGGTGTCAGGTGGTTTTCAATTGGAAATCAAAGAAGAATAAAAGCTACATCTAATAAACTATTTGTAGCAATTAATGCTTACTTTGGAGACCTCACCACTGAAAGCTCCTTTAGGCTTCTCATAACCTTACCCTCTAATGTAAGTGGTTCTGAACCAAATGCAAAACAAGATATTGAAAGCGATGGGGCCCAATGCCAAAATTATCATACTTGTTTTTCTGATGCCGATTGTGTAACTCAACTAGGCTGGGAATACTCTTGCCAGTCAATTTCACAAATCCGTACAAATTGGCCTCAATTTGATCAAAATGCTGAGGAAAAGCCCAATTCAGTCTCCAGCATGGAAATCCTTAAAAATATCTTAGGAAATCTAGGTGGTTCTATGAAAAGGTGTGTTTACAGAGGAAGAGGCGCTCCTTGTAAAAAGGATTATAAATTAACCAACTCTTCAACCAGTTACAGTGGTAATAAAGAGTTAGGCCTCCATGCATGCAATCCTAACTATTATTGCCAAAGCTTTATTGACGGTGTCCCTATCAAGAAATTTAATAACAAAATAGCCCGTTATGGAAAATCGATAAAAACTCAAAATGTAAACTCAACGGATGGGCAGAGTAATGCCAATACATTTGGCATCGGAACAAGGCTTATTGGAAGACCCCTAAAGTATTATGGTGAAGAAGAAATCAACCCCACAGCTCAGGAAAACTTAAGTTACAATAATATTACCTCTATCTGTCTTCCAGGAAGAGAGCCGACACACTCAAACACCTTAACTGTTAAAGAACAAAACTCTACAATACCTGCAAACCAATTTAGAGGGGATCAATTTAACGGTATTGGAATGACTCCTAATGTAGTCACCATGACAACTGAGATGGTCAACTCCTGTGCTATTTTAGATGATCAAACATTAAACTTTGTACACTTAATCGATTCCACATCAGACTTAGGAAAAAATCTAAATGATACAAATCTAACTAATCTTGCTGTAACCCAGGCGATACCAACAAATGCGGTTAACAAAATTGAAGAAATTATTGGTGTTAGCAATCTGCTAGTCGATTACGACTCCCAACAGATAACCGAGCCAATTTTGCAAAAAAACCGTTGTTTAAGGGCCCCAGGATCTGTTTGCCACACCGACCAGGATTGTGCTCCAACGAATCTTGTAAGTAATGCCATGGCCCTTATTGATGAAAATGATACAACCTATACAAATCTTCTGAATAAATATGAAATAAACTTCTGGAAAGAAGAATTAATTTGCTCTCAAAGTGAATCTATCAAAAGTCCACTTTATGATTTAACCAGGAATAGATGTTGTAGAGAAACGGGGAAAACAATAACTATTGGAACTCTTGTCGACCAGACTGGAGATGCAATCACAAATAGTGAAATTCCAGATTTTGATAGTGAGAAAATTCCTGGAGTTCATATTTCTCTAGCAGATACAAAAAGATACTCTAGAATTTCAAGCTATTATAAAAATATGCAGGACTCTCCTATCGTTTACCCAGTTCTTAAGACAGCAAGCCCTGATAAATGCAGTAATACAACTGGTGCAGATAACTGTATGCTACATGAAGATTTGAAAAATCAATTTAAAACACTTAACGATGTTTCTTCGAAGACATGTTGCTCTGGCCATTGGGTAAGAGAATTTAATCAGGATCAAAACGGAGGAGGGCATAGATTTGGCCCTGATAAGACTCAGACAATTCCAATGACCGCTTTTAAATGTATTAATTGGGAAAAATGTGAAACAAGCGGTACTTACATAACATGCTCTGAGAATCAATTTGACTGTGCCCATGTTCCCGATATAGATGACCCCAAATGTTTGGCGAGAAGTATCGGTAATTCAGAGGCCAATACTATTTTAAAGTGGATTAGTTCCCTGGAGCTCTTAGGAATACCTCAAGTGTCTGTATCCAGCATGGATGAGACTGATATCCAATGTAAAGTAAGCCCAACTGATCAAAGTGTAGATGGAAATACTTTTTCTATTGGAGACTTTATTCAAACCGCAACAACGGACGCTGAGTACAAGGATTCCAGCGATAAAAGATACTTTGGTGCAGATGATCCAAATAATTTTTCAAGTTCACTTAAAACCATTTTTTCCCCTGATAAAATCTCTTGTTGCCTTCCTCTAGGTACAAAAGTTAAAGACAGTACAGTTTCTCCAGACGTTTGTTGTTCTGGTCATTATGATTCCACAACCCTTAAGTGTAATCTTCCTGACTATACCAATGTTTCTATCTTTTTTAACCGCTATGTATCCTCAGCTTTAAAGAATCTGCCCGATGGATATTTTGATGAAATGACTGGTTTTATTAAAAGTTCAGATGTTGTTATTCAACTTGCCTGTCAATTGAATGCATGTGCCTCCAATAAGGTCGCTAAAGGTATCGCATTATCAAATTTAAAAGTTCCCGGGCATGAAGATAGTGAAAAAAATGTCAGGCGTTTTTTAGATGGTGATACCAGGGCCAATCAGGTTAATGACAGGACCAAGTTCTTTGAGGCAGGGTTAAGGTGGAATAATTCCATTTATTGTGTACCTGGGGACTTGCAAACGACAAGCCAAGACATGGCCATAATAGATTGCCTATAGTACCCACAAAATAAAACCGGCCAGCAAAATTCGATAAATGGCGTAAACACCTAAACCCAGATTTTGAATTAATTTCAAAAAGAAGTGAATTGATAAAAGACCCATAATGAATGCCATCAAAGTTCCCCATAAACAAGCAGCGAAAGAAACTCCTTGTCCTCCGGAATTGAGTAGATCCGGTAACTTGAGAACAAATCCACCTAAAATAATTGGAAGAGAAAGTAGAAAAGAGTATCGTGAAGCCTCATCTCTTTCAAGCCCCAGAAACCTAGAAATCGTAAGTGTTGCCCCGGAGCGGCTCACACCGGGAAAAATAGCAAATCCTTGAAAAAAACCAATGAGAAGCGCCTTCTTCCACTGCCCTTTTTCAATCATAAGTTCTGTTGAACTTTTTGAAGTTCTAAAGTCTGCCCAAAACATCAAAATTCCAAAAAAGGCCAAATTAAAGGCAATTATTTTAGGTGCCCTGGCACCCCATGAGTCAACAAAACCTTTTAGTGCGATAACAAGAACAAGCGTGGTAATCGTGGA
>DKQD01000132.1 GCA_002474345.1 Bacteriovoracaceae bacterium UBA7317 | reverse complement strand
AAGTTGGAGAGTGTTTTTTCTGGTAATCAGCTGAATGATGACTCCCTTGATGAAATAGAAGAAATCCTCTATGGAGCTGATATTGGAACTTCTACTGTTTCAGAGCTGATCGACACGCTTCATGATAAATGCGGCAGTGAAGACTTTGGTGTTAAGGAGCTGAAAAGCTTTTTGCACGATTTTCTAAAAAATAAAATGGAGCCCATTCAAAAGAACCTTGATGGTTCATTGGCTTCTTTTAAGCTTAGCTCAACAGAAACTAAACCTAAGGTAATTATGGTTGTGGGTGTCAATGGCGCAGGAAAGACTACCACAATAGGAAAGTTGGCGACAAAGCTTAAAAATCAAGGAGCCAAAGTGGTTGTCGGCGCATGCGATACCTTTAGAGCTGCTGCTGTCGATCAACTGCAGGTCTGGTGTGACCGTGCAGGAGTTGAAATGGTAAGAGCTAAAGAAGGAAGTGCGCCAAGCGGCGTAGGTTACCAAGCTTTAGAGCAAGCAATAAGCTCAAAAGCAGACTATTGTATTTTAGATACGGCGGGTCGACTTCACACCAAAGGGAATCTTATGGATGAATTAAAGAAGTCCAGGGATGTTTTAAAAAAGCTAGACCCAGATGCTCCCCATCAAACCCTCTTAGTTCTCGATGCTATTACTGGCCAGAATGCTTTACGTCAGGCTGAGGAGTTTCATAAGGCCTTGAGTGTTTCAGGGTTAATTTTCACTAAGTGCGATGGCTCTTCTAAGGGAGGGAGCGCTATATCAATCGTTCAAAGCCTTAAAGTTCCAATTGCCTTTATTGGTGTCGGTGAGAGTGTGGAAGACCTCAATCACTTTGATTTGGACGATTACCTTAAGGCACTCTTAAATAATGGCCAGGAGGAAGTGTCTTAAATTGACGGGCTACAATTTATGAATTATCCTTAGAATTGGATGAAATCTGGTAAAAATGTTTTGGAATTTGAGGTTTTAGGGTTCAAGGTTAAGTTTAAACCTGAGGGAGAAGACCAACCAGTTTCTGCTTCTGAAGTTGTTGAGTGTGTGAACAATGAGGCTAATAACTTAAGAAATAATTTTCCACAGCTTAGCGAGGGAGAGCTTGGAGCCCTTCTTGCTTTGCATTTTGCGAAAAAAAATATGGCCATTGAAAAAGAATATAAAAATAATATCCAACAACTTAACAGAACTGCTAGCGATGCACTGAGTCTGGTTGAGACAATCTCTCCTCCTTCCTCCTAGACCTCTAAGAGAAGATGTGAAATGTTTGGGGACCAAAAACGCTCTTCCAAGAAGGAGTTGCGGGTAAGAGTCAGATCGATTCTCTCTCAATTTGAAGAAGGGGAATTGGTTAGAAAGAGTGAGTTGGTTTCAAATAACCTCCATGAGCTTTTTAGTGGAAACTCAACTCTTGATAAAATTATTCCTCTTGAAGAGGAGGGGGTCTTTTTTGGTGGTTTTGCGCCATTGAAGGACGAACCGAATTGGCTCATTTGTTTGGAAGAATTGCTTAAAGGGCGAATTGCCTTTCCAGGCCTTGATAAGTCTGGAAATATGCTCTTTTATAAGGCGAACACCAGCGATTTAGGTTTGACTAAAGTCTTTGGTGCGCCAGTTCTGACGCCTCCCTCAGGCAATCTAATAGTGTGTCCAAAATTTGTTTTAGTTCCGGGTTTAGCATTTGGGGAAAATGGGTCCAGGTTGGGTCGTGGTAAAGGCTTTTACGATAAATATTTGGAAGGTTTCTCCGGCTTGAAAATTGGTGTGTGTTTCTCTGAGCAAATGTTTGAGAAACTACCTATGGAGCCTAACGACGTGTTTGTAGATTATGTTGTTACAGACAAAAGTATTTATGGCCCTAGGGAAAAAAATTAGTTTTGTGAATTTGGGAGTTAATATGGAATACATCTTACCTGTCACAGCAGGTGTTCTAGGGATCCTTTTAGGGTCTGGGATTATTTTTTTAATCTTTTTGAGAAAAGAAAAAATAGCAAAAGAGGAAAGTCAGCTTAGAGCAGATGACGTTATAGAGAAAGCTAAAAAAAATGCTCAGGAAATTAAGTATAAGGCCCGGAAAGAGGCAAAAGAAGTCACTAAAGAAGAGATGAGTAAGCTTGAGAGCGAGGTTAATAAAAGGAAGCAAGAAATCCAGTCTCAAGAAAAAATAATTGCTAAAAAAGAGATTTCATTAGAGCAAAAAATTGAAAACCACGAAAAAGACCTTAGTGCTTTTAAAGAAAAAGAATTGGAAGTTGGAAACCTTAAGAAAAGTGTTTTAGAAGAAATTGATAGCTATAAAAAAAATCAGCAAAAGTTAGCAGATAAATTGAGTGAAGTCAGTGGGATGACTAAAGATGAAGCCAAGGTCCACCTTCTAAACACAATGAGAGATGAGGTTAAAATAGACTTTGCCAAAGAATTGAGAAGGCTAGAAGAAGAGACAAAAGAACAGGCTGAGGAGAAATCAAAGAGAATCATTGGTATTTCTATTCAAAGGTTTGCTGGAGAACATGTCGCTGAAAGAACTATCAGTTCTGTGGAGCTCCCTTCAGATGATGTAAAGGGGAGGCTTATTGGGAGAGAGGGAAGAAATATTAGAGCTTTTGAGCAAATTTGTGGTGTTGACCTTATTATAGATGATACTCCAGAAGTTGTAGTCATATCTTCCTTTAACGTCGTTAGAAGAGAAGTTGCGAGGCAGACTATCCTCAAACTAATCGCAGATGGCAGAATTCATCCTGCTAAAATCGAAGAATTTCATGATAAATCAAAACTTGAAATGGAAAAACAATTAAGAGACTTAGGTGAAAAAGCTCAGATGGAAATTGGTGTTCATGGCATCCACCCTGAAATTTTAAAGCTAGTTGGAGCTTTGAATTGGAGGACCTCCTATACTCAAAACCAATATAAGCATGCTTTAGAGGCTGCATTTATTTGTGGTGCCATGGCTTCTGAAATGGGACTTAATGTTAAGCAAGCTCGTAGAGCAGCTCTTCTCCATGATATTGGTAAAGTTCTCGATGCTTCAGCAGAAGGGTCTCACGCGGTTATTGGAGCAGACTTTGCTAAAAAGTATGGTGAGTCTCCTGATATTGTTCATGCCATAAGGGCACACCATGATGATGAAAAACCTGAATCTCTATTAGCTCATTTGGTTGCAGCCTCAGATGCTCTCTCTGGAGCGAGGCCAGGTGCTAGGAAAGCAATGATGGAGTCCTACGTATCCAGATTGTCTGATATTGAGGAAATTGTTAACAGTTTTAAAGGTGTTTCTAGGAGTTACGCAATTTCTGGTGGAAGAGAAGTAAGGGTATTTGTTGAAAACGATCAAATCTCTGATGAAGAAACTGTTATGCTTTCTAGGGATATTGCCAAGAAAATAGAAGAAGAAATGTCTTATCCAGGAACAATTAAAATCACAGTAACCCGGGAAACAAAGTCAGTAGGAATTGCCAAGTAACTCTAAATTTGGAACAATTAAAGTAAATAAACCCAATATAAAAAAGCCTCTAGCGAGGCTTTTTTTGTGAGGCAAAAAGTTGAAAAAGATTTTTACCTTTTTTGATTTATTAACTTTGATTTTATTTTTTTCGAGCTTCTTTAGTCTTCTTCTTTTTAAAGTTTCAATTTTTGATCAAGCCTTCTACTTTGTAGGTTTTTTCTGGTTTCTATTACTTAGTGTTAGGTCAACTAAAGTAAAAAGAAGGTTTTCTTTACTGCAAACCCTCTTTTTTATAAATGATTGGTTTATTTCCAAGCTAAGTTTTGAAGAGGAGGAAAAGCCAAACTTTTTAACTATTTTAGCTTTTCCAGTATCTACGGGTTTTTTAATTCTTTCCTTCTCTGGGAAGAAAGGACTTCTTTATTTTTTTGGTCTTGCCCTGGGCTCTATTATTAACTTTCTTAGAGAACAGCTACTTGCAAAAAAAGTCTAAGAGCTCCTCAAACTCTTTGAGGCTTTTACTTCTCATAAACTTTCTTTTGACGATTTCATTTTGTGGAAAATCATCAAAAATATTTCTTGAAAATGATTTAAATCTTTTAAGGATTAGTGCATCTTGAGAGCATCTTTTTGCATACTCTTCCTTCAGAGAAGAAAAATATAAAGGAATTCTTTTCTTTCTAATTTCAAACAATTCTTCCTTATTGTAGCGTTCCTTCATTTTATACAGAGGAGCTAGCCAGGGAGTTTTAAGAGCACCTCTCCCAAGCATTATAGAGTGACAGTTAGTATAATCAAAAATATTTTCAATATCAGTAACACTCCATATATCGCCATTTCCTATAATTGGGACAGAAGTCTCTTTTGATGCCATTTTAATATATTCCCAATCTGCGGTGCCTTTATATAGTTGGTCTCTTGTTCTTCCATGAATAGTTATTGCATCAACACCTTCATTTTCAAAAAGCTTTATACAGTTCAAGAAGTTAGAGTCATCTTTGTATCCGATTCTCATTTTTACGGAAAAATGGTGAGGAAAATTCTCCCTAATATTTTTAATTATTTTTTGAAGGGCCTTTAAATCGCTTAATAGGTATGCTCCTCCTAAGTGCTGGTTGACCCTTTTGGAAGGGCAACCGAGGTTTAAGTCGAGATGTTTAAAGCCCAAATTTTCAATTTGTTGGCAGGCCAAGGGTGTGTTTCCCTTTTCATTAGCTAAAATTTGGAAAGCAGTTTTATTTCTTAGGTCAGGTTTTGCGTAAGCTTCCTTCCCAAAGTGCTCCATTATAAACTTTTTTGAGAAGGAACCCTCCGTAGGGACTCTTAAAAAGTCAGTTGAAAAGAGGTCCCACTCTGGAAATGTTTTCATCACGGCAAGCCTATAGGCTTCATCCGTAATGCCTTCCATCGGAGCAAAGAGTAGAGATTTCTTTTTTATTGGAAATGTATTATTCATTCCCTTCCAATAGACTTTTTGTGTCAATTTGTCGAGATGGTGAAAGAGTGTTAATTTGCTTTGCTTGAAAAAAAAATAGGTAAAAAAAAATTATTTATGGCTAAAAAGTTTATTCCCGTATCTATTGTTCTTGTTTTAACTGCAGTTTCTAAGGAAGGCTTCTCTTTATGGATGCAGAAAAGAAAAGAGGAAGGCAGCTTAAACGATTTTTGGGAGTTTCCTGGCGGAAAGGTGGAGTCCGATGAGACCCCAATAGAGGCTGCATGTAGAGAATTTGAAGAAGAGGTCGGGGTAGAATGTCCAAAAATAGAAGAATTTAAAGTTACAACACATTCATATACAGACAGAAATGTTCTCCTTAACGTATTCTATTTATATCACCCTGCAGAAAAGTTGCCTAAATCTGAAAGGCAAAAAACTTTTTTTATTAATTTTAAAAAAGGTACTCAACTTTTAGAGGGTAAAATGCTAGCTGCTAATTATAGTATTGTGGAGAGTTTTTCAAAATACTTACAATCAAACTTTTTGTTGGAAGCGAAGGACACGTTATGCCCTTTATCTTAAGTATCGCAGAGTTTTTCCTTTTATCAATGGCCTTTGGAATTAGCTTGTTTACTCTCATAGCCAAGAGCGAATTGACTGGGGGAGGTTTTTTAAGGTTGGTGCATAACGTCTCAGTTTCGTCCCTTCTTTTGGGGTTTGTTTGCCATATATATAGAGTTCCTTTTGGTGACACCGCTTCCTGGATGTACCTTTTGGCATCTCTATGTCTAGTTTTGTCTTCGATTTTTCATAGGGATAAAAAAACAGCAACTATGTGGGCGCTTTATATTATTCAAAATTTGGCCCTTGCTGCTGCTCTCTATACTTATCAATCTCATCAGTTTACTGAAGGTGGTTTTAACTTAATGAATGTGACCTTCTTCTTTTCTTCGGCCCTCTTTCTAGGAGTTATCACTTATTCTATGCTTTTAGGGCATTGGTATTTAGTCGTGCCAAAGCTTTCTGAAAAGCCTTTGAAGGTGGCATTGTTTGTTACATGGTTTGTAATGTGTCTTAAGCTATTGATGACTCTTGGCGCTCTATTTAAGGACGCCGGTTTCTTTTTAGAAGGGAGCCGTTTAGGGGCAGGGTATATGTTTAATTGGATTATTCTCACTATGAGAATGGTCTGGGGTTATCTTATTATTGGTATTATGAGTTATTTTACATGGCGGCTTGTTAAAATGCGCTCTATTCAAAGTGCAACAGGCGTTCTATATGTAATGACATTTTTTGTTTTTGTAGGTGAGTTGATTTCGACTTACTTATTTCACAAATATGGGATGTATTTATGAAAGGCGTATCCGAAGAAGGCGTAATGACTGTTCATTTGACTTGTCCTAACTGCGGGTCTGGCATTCATGTTTATCCATCCCAAAGCTCAAAAAAGGCAACATGTGATATTTGCCAACATGAGGTCAGCCTTTCTTTTAACTCTGATCACGAAGAGGGTATTTTGCAAGATTGCCCGTGTTGTGGAAGAAAAGATTTCTATGTACAGAAAGACTTTAATAGAAAAATTGGAGTTGTTTTATTTATTATCGCTTCAATTTTGGCGATTTATACCTATGGAATAAGCCTTATCGTTTTATGGCTTTTTGACCTGTTTCTTTTCAGCAAGATAGGGAATATTGCTATATGTTATAACTGTCAGTCGATTTTTAGAAAAGTTAAGAATATAGAGTCTATAGGGCCTTTTAATCATGAAATGAATGATAGAATTGTTTATTCAGGTCACGATTTTAAGGGAGAGCAGTTAGACCATTAAACAAAATTTATTATTATCTTTAGGATTTAATTGTTTTTGTCTTTGTGTTATAAATAGAGAGATGTAGGAAGAGCAGAATGTTGCCAACATCTTCTGCTTTTTCGTAATAATAGCATTAACAAAGGATAGTCAGTCACCTTGGAACCCCTGTCGATCACCGGTCATGAGAATGACCACCCCCTATCAATTAATTTATCTTTTATATTACCTAAACTAATGAATAAAGAGAGTTTTTAAACATGGTTGAAACATCTGAGGTTTTATTCCTTGTTGTATGCTTTTTCTTTTCTGGTTTTTACTCTTCCTCAGAGGCAGTTTTAATGTCTATAGGAATAGACAGGGCCCGTCAGATGATCGAACAGGGTGGAAGCCGGGGAAAAGTCATGACTTTCATGGTTGAAAAGTCTAACGAAATATTAAGTACGATACTTGTGGGCAATAATATTGCCAATATTCTTGCAGCAAGTTTGGTAACCATTATTACTTCAAGAATTTTCAAGTCTGATGTGGTTAGTATCAGTACTGGTATCACTACAATTGTCATTTTAATTTTCGGAGAAATCATTCCGAAAACTTTTGCCAGGGCCCATGCAGAAAAATTTGTTGTGCCAGTAATTAGCTTTTTAAAATGGAATTATTTTTTATTTTTTCCAATTGTAAAGCTTATGACTTGGATCACTAGAAGTGTTTTAGGGGAAAAGGGTGAGCTAACAGGAAGGTTGGTTACAAGAAAAGACATTGAATACCTTATCAATAAAGCGGATAGAGAAAACACGATAGATGCGAAACAGATAGACCTATTAACCTCAATTTTAGAATTTCCTAAAATTAAGGTTAAGGATATTATGATCCTTAGGTCTCAGGTAAAGTACGTAAATCATGATTTAAATTTTTCGGAAATTGTTAATTACATTAATAAGGATAGTCATAGTCGTTATCCTGTATGTGAAGGTGACCTTGATCACGCATTGGGATTTCTTCACGTCAAAGATTTGGCTTGTGTTGAGGCCGAAAAAAGAGAAGATTTTGAAATTCGAAAGATATTGAAGAAGCCTTTTTATGTTTACGAGCATATGAGGATCCATGCAGTCTTCGATTATATGAATAAAAAGAAAGTCCATCTTGCACTTGTTAAAGATGAGAATGGTCTCATCGTTGGAATCGTGACCTTGGAAGATATTATTGAAGAAATTGTTGGGGAAATTCAGGATGAACACGATGTGGAGGAAGATAGATTAAAAGCTAGTCAAGAACAAGGATCACTGAAAAGTGGAATAGTTCTTGAGGGACACGTGAACTTGAGGGATTTACAAAATGACTATGACGTGAAAATTCCTCTCAATGATAATTACTCTACACTTGCTGGTTTTATTCTGGATATGCTTGGAAATAACTTTCCAGAACAAGGTCAGATTATAGTTTGGGAAGGCTTTTCTTTTGAAATCTATAAGGTAGATAATCTCGAAATTAAAGAAATAAAAATAAGTGATGTGGATGGTGAGAGGCATCTATTTTCTAAGCAAGAGTCAGATTTAGACGGTAAACCTGACTCTAAACCAGCGAATGTTACTTTTGCAAAAGATAAGTCAGAGTGAGTTTGACACTTCTACTTTAGCGGCTTAATTGTAATTTCGTTTTTTAGTATTTTTGCCCTGCACGATAATCTGACTGTTTTGTTCTTTAAAAACTCTTCACCATGTTTTTCCGTATAAGTTTCTTTTAGATGCCTGACTGTATCAGATTCAATATGGCCGGGATCTCTTAGGTTATCCTCTCCTTCCAAAACAATCATTCTACATGAACCACAGGACCCTGCTAAACACCCATGGGGGAGCTTTTTGCCCTGCCTTTCTAATGCATGGTATATAATTTCGTCTTCTTCAGCTTCATAAGTGAAAATGTTATCATTTTCTTTTAATGACACTTTGGGCATATGGTTTTCATCCTCGAGCGTTTAAAATTCGGCTGTTTTCTAACGTTACTCTTCGAGTTGCTATACTCTTGAGTGCGACTTCTCGTCTTCTTTGAAATAAAGTTGAGGGGAATCAGCTGAGAAATAATTGCCAGGAGCAAATGATGTTAAAATTTGAAACTTTATACAAGGAAGGACACGAAGAAGTAGTTTTCTTTAGTGATCCCTCTTGTAACTTAAAAGTTATTATTGCCATTCATAATACTATTCTAGGGCCTGCTTTGGGCGGAACCAGAATGTGGCCTTACAAGAATGAAGAGGAGGCTTTAAGCGATGTTTTAAGGCTTTCTAAGGGAATGACTTATAAGGCAGCTGTTGCTGGTCTGAATTTAGGTGGAGGAAAAGCTGTCATTATTGGCGATCCAGTCCAAGATAAGTCTGAAGCTCTTTTTAGATGCTATGGTAGGTTTTTAGAGTCGCTTAATGGAAGATACATTACCGCAGAAGACGTCAATATTACTGTTGAAGATATAGAACATATTTTTACCGAGACTTCCAATGTTTGTGGTGTTGCAAAGATCCATGGAGGTTCTGGAAATCCAGCTCCTTTTACTGCCCTAGGGACTTTTAGGGGGATAGAGGCTTCTTGCTTAAAAACTTTTGGAGATAGATCTGTAAAAGGCAAGGTTTTTGCTTTGCAAGGAGCAGGGTCTGTTGGTTGCCATCTAGGAAAATTATTAAGTGATAATGGTGCGAAAGTTTTCTTTTGTGACATTAATGAAAAAAATGTTGAAAGGTTTAAAGAGTTTGTACCTAATGCTGAAAGGGTTTCAGTGGATGAGATTTATGACATCCCATGTGACGTCTACTCTCCCTGTGCTTTAGGAGCAACCATTAATGATGACACGATTGAACGACTTAAGTGTAGAGTCGTGGCTGGTTGCGCAAATAATCAATTAGCTGAAAACAGGCATGGAGATATTCTTAAAGAAAAAGATATTTTGTATGCCCCAGATTATTTGATTAATGCAGGCGGTTTGATGAATGTTTCTATTGAGTTTGAGGGTTGGTCAGAAGATAAGGCCACGAGAATGGTCGATACAATCTATGACACAACGTTAGAAATTTTTAAAAAATCAGATAAAGACGATATCCCAGTTCATCAAGCCACTGATTTGTTAGCTGAGCAGAGAATTCAATCTATTAAGAATATTAAGGGGCGTTACCTAGGTAGATTGGCCCATAGGTTTCCTGGCAGAAAAAAATTGATTTAATTCACAAAGTAAAATGGACGGTTTTAAGGGGAAAAGCCGTCCATGTTCTTAGCTGTTTCGTGGTGTGTTATCCTTAGCATGTGAAAAGATCAATTAGAGTTTCATTACATCTCATCTTCTTAATAATGCCCCTTTTTTTAGGGTCAAGGGCTTCCTTAGCTTCCCAACTAGGTTTTGAAGACGCAATTTTTCCGGAGCTAGCTGTCTCAGGTAGGGCCCTAGCGCTTGGAGGAGCCTATATTTCAAAGGTTGATGATAGTTCAGCACCTTTTTATAACCCCGCCGGGCTTGGATCGGTAAGAGATATAAAGTTTCACCTTAGTAACCTGCATGCTGAGACCAATATGGGGTGGATGAAAGTCGCAACTGGTGGAAAAATAACCGATGCTATCACTAATTTACCTACCGCCCTCACCATGGTCGGACAAATGAAAAACCTTAAATCTAAGCCTGGTAATACGACCAGTACACGCTATCAATTTATTCCCAACATTACAGCGCGTTTTTTTAGCGTAGGAGCACTTTTCTCAAGAAAAACAAGAATGAGGGTTAAGAGTACCAATGATACAGATGTTTGTGCTACAAAATGTGTTGAATTTGCTGACAGGACTGACTTTGGGCTTTATGGCTCAATGAACCTTTCTCTTTTTGGTGGAATTATTAAGGGAGGGGCTACGGCAACTTATCTTACAAGAAATGAGCTTGATGGAACTTCAGATGTTTCTGGCAGCGATATTGGTGCTACTAATGATTTTAATACTGCTATTGGAGAGGGCAATTATAAAAAAGGATCGGCCCTCATTATAACAGGTGGAGCTAAGCTAACCTTGCCTATTAGTTGGCTTCCCATTTTTTCTGCGACAATTCATAATGCTATAGGTAAAAACTTCGAGACCACTCGTCGTGCTGGGCCTCCAGATAAGATTAAAACCTCTATTGATGTAGGCTTTTCGGTTACACCTAAGATAGGCTCAAAAACCAGGATGAGTATTGAAGTCAATTATAAGGACCTGACAAACCAGCATAAAGTAATAGTTGAAAGTGAAGAAAAGCCGTTGCCAGTCATTAGAAGAGTTTTGGTTGGTGTGGAGTTAGACTTTTCAAGGTCTTTCTTTCTTCGGTTTGGATATGGTGATTCCTATGGGACTGCCGGTTTAGGCTTTAAATCAAAAACTGTCGATTTTGATTTAACAACTTACTCAGTTAACCCAGAACCTTCTGACCAAAATTTTAGAGGGGATGAAGATCGAAGAATTTCTCTCAGCTTATCCACAGGCTTTGGCTTTTAGTAATTAGCATTGTGTGTAACGGCTTGCCCTTTCTTTCCTAGAATGTTTAAAGTCTTCTAAGAGCAAATTTTTAACGCATAATCTAATATTTAGATTTTTATGCAGCAATCCGAAAATTAACCTATAAAAAAGATAAACT
>DKQD01000183.1 GCA_002474345.1 Bacteriovoracaceae bacterium UBA7317 | reverse complement strand
TGATGATATTAAAGTAGCCGATCCTCGAATGACCAGGGCCCTCGTAGCTCTTATGAACCAGTATGCCGTCCATGGAGGAGCAGCAGCTCACTGGGGTGGCCCCGCTGCTTTTGCAGAAATTATGTCATGTATTCATTGGTTTATGTTTGAAAATAAATCATCTCCATGGTTTGAATCCTTTAACTTCGTTAACGATGCAGGCCATACAGAAAATGGTGTCTATGCACTTAGGGCCAATTATGGATTCGACGGATTAAACTTTGAGGACCTTTTTAAGTTTAGATCGATAGACAGTAAATTGACTGGCCATGGTGAAGCCCACCTCAACCCTGAAGGCGTCTATATTAGTAATGGCCCTCTTGGGAGCGGACTTCCACAAGCTCAAGGACTTGCTATTGCTGATAAGGCCATCGGAAACGAGAGAGTTACCGTTTGCACTATTTCAGATGGTGCTAGTATGGAAGGGGAAGCAAAAGAGTCCTTTGCTGCCATCCCTGGTTTAGCTTCGAGGGGAATGCTTAACCCATTCCTCATGGTTGTCTCAGACAACAATACAAAACTTTCTGGTAGGATCGATAAAGATTCTTTTAGTATGGAATCGACATTTTCTACACTTTCTCAACTTGGTTGGGAAGTCATTTTGGTCAAGGAAGGCAACAATCTTCAAGAAGTCTATAATGCCATAGAAAAGGGACTCGAAGTTGCCAAAGCCAATCCGCTTAAACCTGTCTGTCTTCACTGCCTCACTGTTAAAGGCTTTGGAGTCAAGTCAACAGAAGAGAGTGCATCGGGTGGACATGGGTATCCGCTCAAAGCTTATAGCGATAAACTAGATAGCTTTATTGAAGAAATTTTTGATGGAGAAGTTCCTTCTGAATTAAAAGGTACAATCCAAAAGCTAGTTAAAAAACCTAGTCCTTCTGAATCAACTGCCCCTCAAGGACAAACTCAAGCAACTCCGATGGATAAAGTTCAGCCTGGCTTTGCCAAAGCTGCCATTAAAGCAGCAAAAGAAGGTCTTCCAGTTTTTTCTGTTTCAGCAGACCTTCAAGGATCCACGGGAATTGCTGCTTTTCAAAAAGAGTTTCCCGGTCGCTTTATTGATGTCGGTGTTGCTGAAGCCAATGCTGTGAGCACGGCTGTTGGCCTTTCAAAACAAGGTCTTATTGGAATTGTCGATACATTCGCACAGTTTGCTATTTCCAAAGGAAATCTTCCTCTAATTATGAGTGGTCTTTCGCAGGCTCCAATTATTGGTCTATTTTCTCATACTGGCTTTCAAGATGCAGCAGATGGAGCAAGCCACCAAGCGACGACTTACCTTGCGGCCACATCAGCAATACCGCACGTTCAATGTGTCGTCGTCTCATGCCAAGCAGAAGCAGAAGCTCTTATGGGACAAGCTATTCATAAAATAAAAAGAGAAAGAGAAGAAAATGGTAATTCCGATAGTGTTCTTTTCTTCTATGGACGTGAAAAACACCCTATTAGCTTTGATGAAAAAGCTACTTTTGAATGGGGAAAGGCACAGGTTTTAAAAAAGGGAAAAGATATAACCTTTATTACATGTGGCCCTCTTCTGCCTAAGGCCTTAGCTGCGAGTGAACTGCTGGAAAAAGAAGGACTTTCAGCAACAGTTATTAATAATGCCTTTGTAAATAGGCCAGACCTTCAAACAATTTCAGAATGCCTTAAAGAAACAGGAAGTAGAGTTATTACCCTGGAAGACCACCAATTAGTTGGTGGTATGGGTGCTCAGCTAACCCATGCACTATCTTTAAATGATATTGATTTCAAAATAAAATGTCTTGCGACTCAGGGAGGCTTCGGGCAGTCAGCTTATTTAGCTGATCATCTCTATAAAGCTCATGGATTAGATGAAAATAAACTTGTTGAAGAGACAAAAAGCTTTCTAAAGTCTTAACTTTGGTACTTTGGTCTCTTTTCTTTTACAATTTGCATCGGTATATAGCGACCATTTTATGGTCGCTTTCAGTATAGGTATCTATTTGCTCAAAATCTGAATTATTTATTAGTGGAGGACTTAAGCCTAGGTAATTCAACTTTTTCAAGAGGTCTTCAGCATAAGAGATATTAGGGCACTCTATGACATAGGCCTTATCTTCTTTTTGAGAAAATGGAACAATGTAGATCTTTGATGTTCTTAAGTCTCGGTCAATGTAAAAGACTTTCATAATTTATTTTACTCAATATGGTTCTATTTTAAATTTATCCGGCCTTTTTCCTTTTAAGAGTCTTAAATAAATCGGGACAGGTTTTTTTAAACTTATCGTAAAGTTCTTTTGAAGTAACTTTAGAACTGACAAGTCCATTAATATTTTTCTTCATCTTTTTTAAGGTTTCCATGTCAGTACTATTCATAATTAAAATGATAGGGGCCTTAAAGTTTGCTCCATTTCTATCACTTCTAACTTTACTGACGACAAATTCAGCATTTCCTTTTTCAAGCTCCATACAGGTTATCACGCAACCAAACTTTTGATTTTTTAGCAATTGAGTTGCCTTTGACGAGCTGGTCGTAGTAAAGACTTTTATTTTTAGCTTGAGAAAAATTTCACTTAACTTTTCAATATTTTCTGGATTGTCACCAACAAGAAGAAGGTTAATATTATCTTTCGGTTTTGAAACAAAATCAGATTTTATCTTTTCAGTTTTAATCTGGGCGACTTGTTTGGTATCAATAATACGGTCGTTTTTACTTCCTTTAATGACGTGCACTTCATCTTTAATAACTCTATTTTCCTTAAATGTTGCGACTACCTCTTTCTTATTGCCGAGAGGCCCATCCCCCTTCACAACTCCTAAAACACTTTCACCGTCTTCCCCATCTGATGAAACTTTTCCAAGAATCCCGTCACCTTCCTCTTTTTCACCCTTAATGGTCGCCAAGACTTCATCTTTTTCAGGTCCTTCTCCTTTAACAGTCCCTAAAATACCATCTTTTTCAGGGCCTTCTCCTTTAACTGTCCCTAAAACTTCATCACCCTCTGGACCTTCTCCTTTAAAAGTTGCTACAACATCATTACCCTCAACTTGGTCGACTTTATATTTTGCCAAAACTTCATCTTTCTCTGATCCTTCAATCGAAACGGTTCCTAGAACCTCATCTTTAATTTGTCCATCGCCTTTTATATTGGCCAAAACACCATCTTGATCTTGCTTTTCACCTTTAATAGTCCCGAGGACTCCATCTTTTTCAGGGCCTTCGCCTTTCACGGTCCCTAAAACATCATCACTCTCAGCACCCTCTCCCTTAATATTCGCCAAGACTTCATCTTTTTCAGATCCATCACCTTTGAAAGTTGCAACAACGTCATTTCCTTCAACCTGATCAACTTTATAACGTGCCAAAACTTCATCTTTTTCTTCTTTTTCTACTTGAACAGTCCCTAAAACATCATCTCCTTCAAAAAGGCCATCACCTTTAACCGTTCCCAAAACACCATCTTCTATTTTTCTATCTTCTTTAACTGTTCCTAAAATACCATCTTCAGCTTCTTTATTTCCTTTTACAGTTCCTAAAACTTCATCTCCCACATTTCTATCAACTTCTACTGTTCCTATAACATCATTACCTTCAGCTTGATCAACTTTATAACGGGCCAAGATTTCGTCTTGAGCTTCCTTTTCGACTTGAACAGCACCTAGGATATCTTCTCCATCTATTTGATCAACTTTAACCGATCCAAGGATATCATCACCCTCGATTGGGTTTATCTTTACAACGCCCAGGACATCGTTACCTTCAATTTGTTCGACTTTATAACGGGCCAAAATATCGTCGCCTTGAATTTGATCTGCTGTCACTGTTCCTAAGATGTCACTATCGGGAAACTCATCGGCTTTTACGATCCCCAAAACGCAATCATCATTTAACCCTTCAACCTTCACAACACCCAAAATATCATCTTTTTCATACCGATCTACAACAGGAGCGTCTAGTAATGACTCCGACTTAGGAAGTGTTTTCTCCGCAATACTAAAAACAGCATCATCAAAAGCAGAAGGATCTGGATCTAATTGAAAATCGGGATCAATTCTATTTTTTCCAAAAATATTAACACCAAGAGGATAAGCATTTGTAATTTGAGGTAAAGTTTCGGCCATACTTTCCCCTAGAAAATACATGCCGGTTGCCTCTACTTCCCCTGTTAAAGGGAGTAAATTAAACCAAAGACCTGAACAAGTAGGAGTGATATTATCCCACTGAGGACTTTTTTTGACCCATTCTTTATAATCTAAAATATTTGTCTTCCACTTTATAGAAAAGGCAAAAAGATCATTACTAAAACCAACTTTTATCTTTACATCAGGTGGAGCAGGATTTTCTTCAAAAGCAAATTTAACAATCGCCCTCATCGCAATATTGACTTTTATCTTATGCTCACCAACCTGAGGGGCCCTCGAGCCATAATAAGAAAAAACTTTATCTAAAGGTTCTTTCATGTCAGGTAAGCTTGTTGCAGGTCTTGTTGAGACAATTTTTGTTCCAGGAGGAAAAAAGCAGTGAATTCCTGTAAATGTAGCTTCCCCTAAAAATTTGGCCATCGAGTTTAAGATATCAATTCCTCTATCGCTAGGAATATTAAAAGCAGGAAACTCGTAGTTTGCTTCATCTGTTTTCTTTCCAAAATAAGCTATTCTCACTTGACCTGATTGAATCAACTTTAAAAACCTATCTGGAATTTCTTCTGGTAATTTAAGAAGCCAAAAAGAAGGGATCATAATTGTATTAATTGTACTTCTGCCCATTCTTAGGACTTCATCAATCCAGTTTGCTTCCTGAGCATTCCACTGGACAACGTTAACCCTTTCCTGATCACCTTTTACAAGCTCAGTTAGAGTTTGGTAATTGACCCCATGACCTAAAACTGCTCTTTTGGAAACGTAAATTATATGGCTTTTCCTATTCTTATCTGCCATGAAACTCTTTTCTCACTTTTAAAAAGATTATTAAAATCAAAATAACGCCTTTAAGTCGCCTTCAACATTATCGAATATATGCCAAAAAATATTAAGAAAAGTTAAAAGGTCCATTGAATAAAAAACAATAGAGTCAACTAATTAAAAAGGAAAAAGCTAACTAAAAAAGTAGGTAGTCTTAGTTTTATTGAAGAATCAATTTTTAGCTTCCGAAGGACAAGCTACCCGTAAAGAACTATTGGAAATAAAATTAATGAAGCCCGAAATTATTGCTATTTTTACTTTTATATTGACCATGTGTTTTACTCCCGGACCTAATAATATCCTATCAACTTTTCATACGATAAAATTTGGCTACAAAAAAACAATTCCACTACATTTAGGTATGTATACCGGTTTTACCTTTACAGGTTCACTAGTTGCCCTATTAGCTGATTGGATAAATCAATATAAAAACATTTTTAACTTCATTGTTTTTTTGGGAGCAGGATATATTCTTTTTTTAGCAGGAAAAATTGCATTTTCCCCTCCTATAAACATTGAAGAAGATAATAAACAAAAGAATTTATTAGGCTTTAAAGAAGGTTTTATTTTACAGTTTCTAAATGGTAAAGCCTGGTCTCATTTCACGACTCTTATGACCACGGTACTTAACCCTATTCAACCAGGTTTAAAAGAAAAGTTAATTTGGAACTTTATTAATTCACTCTTTGGATTATCGGCCCTAATAACTTGGGCCGTAGCTGGGATTTTTTTGAAAAGGTTTTTTTCAACACCGAAACAAGCTAAATGCCTAAATATTTTCCTAGGACTTACTCTGGCAATGCTTGGTATCTACTTAATCTTTCCTTAAAAAAAAAAGGGAGGTTGCCCTCCCTTTTTTATCATTAAAAAATTTTTAAAACTCTAAATGAGATCCTCTTCATCATCAACTAGCGAATCAATCCAATCTTCAGAATCTGAACCACTACTTAACGCAAAATCAGCATCTTCAAAATAAGGTCCTTCATCATAGTCATCGTAATCTACATCACTGTAAAAGTCGTCATCATAATCCCAGTCGTAATCATTACTTCTGACATTTTCGATTGCTTCTGAACAGAAATATCGATAAGAACCTTCTTGATAATTTAAGCGAGAACGAAGCTCAGCACACTGGTCATAACCGACATTACATCTGTAATTATTAAACCTCTCTACGGTTGCATTTCTGTAACCATCAACTAACTCAAAGTTACAAGTATCATAACTGGAGTACCTATGGAGGTATCCATTATAGACAAAGTATGGGTATCCATTACGGAAGTAGTAACCATTGTTATAGTCAATTCTGAATCGAACCCATCTATTCCAATAAACAAATCTGTAAGGAATTGTCCTAAAGTAGTATCTTGGATAGACAAATCTTAGCCTATGAGATGGATAATATCTGTAAGGAACATGAACATACCTTCTAAAAATTGGTCTTGGTCTATGCCATCCTGGACGGTGATAAAAGCGCCTGTGGTATTTCATGTGACGCTTTTGAAAACGCCTTCCAGTAATTGGGCGGTACCTTCTTGGCGGTAGAGGCGGCTTAGGTCTATAATTTAACCTTCTTCCTGGCCTCACTCTTCCGTTTCCGCCACGCCTTGGTGGAGCTACTCTTCCATTTCCACCACGCCTTGGAGGGTTGACTCTCGAGTTTCCACTTCCACCACGCCTTGGTGGAGTCACTCTTCCATTTCCACCACGT
>DKQD01000019.1 GCA_002474345.1 Bacteriovoracaceae bacterium UBA7317 | reverse complement strand
TTCTTGAAAAATTAAAGGAGCAATTGCTGGTATTTCGGCCTTATCAAGGTCCATTAAAAACTGATGCTCTTCTTGGATCTGTTCTTTAGTCCAACGACCAGGTCTATAAAACTTGGCTATTAAAAACCGCTCACTTTCATTTTTAATTTTTTCAGCGGGAAGGTCGATTTCTATTTCATAGACTCTGTTTTCCATACTGTTAAGAGGAAGGCAGCGACCCGTGGTTTTAAAACCCAGCGATTCAACAGCGCTTAAAACGGTTTCGGGACCTAACTCATAAAAAAATTGGGTAATATTATCACCCCAAACATAGGAACTCATGAACGACCTTTTGGAATTGAACAGTCCTTTCTTATAGCTGAAATAATCATTAAAGTTAAGGGCCATTGTAAAGTTGTTAGTGTTCAAGGGTTAATTAATTGACTAGAATAGAACTAGATAACTATGACAAAAAAGAGGAGAGAGAGATGGAGAGGCCTTCTTTAGAGTTTATTGATTTACGCATTGAAGACAGGGTGACTTTTGCCTTCCTTAATAGACCTGAGAAACTCAATGCTTTGAATGAGAAACTATGGTTTGAAATTGGAGAGTTGGCCGATTGGGCGAGTGAAAGTAAAGAAGTCAGGGCCCTTATTCTTTCAGGCCATGGTGGAAACTTTACGGCGGGAATCGACCTCAAATTTGTGATGGAAATGCAAAAGCGGTATTTTACTGACCCTGAAGGGGTGAGACAGGAGCACCTAAGAACTTATATAGGAAAGTTACAAGCCTCTTTTAATGCCCTAAGAAATTGCGAAAAGCCCACCATCGCGGCCATTCACGGTCATTGTATTGGTGGGGGAGTCGATTTAATTACGGCCTTTGATTTAAGGTATGGGACCAAAGGATCTACTTTTTCCGTGAAAGAAGTGGACCTTGGGATTGTCGCTGATATAGGAACTCTTCAAAGACTTCCTCTTTTTATTGGAGAGGCAAAAACAAGGGAGCTTGCTTTTACGGCAAGAAACTTTGATGGGGCCGAGGCCCATAGGCTAGGCCTTTTAAATGACTGTTTTGAAACCCCGGAAGAAATGAGTGAGGCTTGTAAAAAAATGGCCCAACAGATTGCAAGCAAGTCACCTTTAACGATTAGAGGCATAAAAAAGGTTTTAAATTATAATGAGGACCGAAATCTTAAGGATGGCCTTGATTATGTGGCCAATTGGAATGCGGCCTCTCTTTTTTCAGATGATCTAAAAGAGGCCTTCAGTGCTTATATGGAAAAGAGGATGCCCGAGTTTAAAGATTAGGAGGCCTCACCTCTTATAAAATTTCCGACTTTTTCTAAAAATGAGAAAGGGTTTCTAAATTTCTTTTTTCCTTTAGAGAAGAAACACTTTCCTTTAGGGGCCTTCTTTTGCTTTCCACGGTTAAGAAGTTTTTCTTCAAAGAAACGGAAGTAATCTTGGAAGTGAAAAGCGTTTGCTCTAATGACAGCATAGAAGTGTTCATCAGTAAAAATACGACAGTTTGGCTTACCGTAGGCTTCCCATAGCTCAAGCTGATTGTCCGTCGCTACGATATCGTCTTTCACATCAAGGTTCATAAAAATGTCCTCTCTGGACCTTCTATGGGTTAGGTCTAAAGGGTCAACTTTAACGACGCTCATCAACCTTTCTCTAAAGCCTTTTATATCGAGGCCTTCTTCTTTCATTCTAAATTCTCTGTAAGGAGCTGCAAGTTCAGATCTACTTCTGGTTAAAGTATCAACAAACCTTCCGCCGGCTACAGAAATATAGAGGGCCTTTACACGGAGGTCGATACCGCCGACGAGAGAGTTAAGGATTCCTCCAAAACTATTCCCCCAAGTTCCAATTTTTGTAGCATCGATTTCAGGTCTGTTTTCCGCAAAGTCAATGGAGCGGCGTATACCTGTTATGATACTTTTGGCAGCAGTAAAGACTTCAGAGGTTTTTCTTTTATTATCAATTGGCTTTTGATTAAGAGTTAGAAGAAATACGTTAAAGCCTCTTCTGATTAATCCTCTAGCGACAAGCTTTTCGAGAGGGGTCACTTCCATAATAGAGGGAATTAAAATGATAAGAGGTCTTGGTGTATTATCAACGTGTCTTAGATAAAGGATTTTTTGGACAGGTGTTTCACCTTCTAGAGGATTTACCGCTGTTAATTCCACTTCATATTTATTGTACCTGGCGATTTTAAAGGGTTTCTTTTGGAAAATGCGCTTTCTGACTTTGTTCACTTTTTTAAACTTGGTCACTAAAAATTTTCTGTCGTAGTCAAAGTGAGAGAGGTGAGTGTCTGTTTGACTAGGGTCTTTATCGAACGACCATTTTGAGTGAGCATTTGACCCAATTAATGATAGAGAGAGGGCGAAAAGGGAAAAGACAATACTTTTTATCATAGAAGTCAACCTTATTTGTGCGCGCATTTTTCCTGACTTTATCAAGGTTTTTTATTTGGCCTAAAACTAAATGGCCAATAAAAGTTCTAAAAATGTTGTTTTTGTTGATTCTTCTTATACATTAAATCTAGCCGAAAGTGTTATTTTTTAAAAAAAAAGTGAAAAAATTCTTGGATTAAAGGCCGAAAATCATCCTTTTTATGGCGAAGAAGCCTATTAGAGTAACGTTTAAACAATCAGCTCTTCAATCATCGTTTAAAAATAGAGTGAAAAAGTGCCTCTGAATCCCTAATTCAAGTCATGCCAGAAAGGGTCCAGCTTAGAATCATTAAAGCTTGAGTGGTCTCCAAGCCCTTTCATCATAATGGTAGACCTCGCTTCATCCATATTGCTTTCCCCTTTAAGGAAAATCCATGGACGGGCCCATTTTTTCAAAGAAATTTCGGAGTTTAAAAGACCCATTGATTTCTCTTCAGAGATTTGAGCATAAATGTTCAAGCATACTGCGGAAATGGCGTGCTTCGCTACGGTAAGGCCCTGCTTCTTTCCAAAGGCCTTATCGTGCATAAAGAAGTTAACCATTTCTTCGCAGTAGCTTTTTGAAATCGGGGGGGTCAAAAAAGTATTGGTCTTGTCTTGAAGTTTCATAATTTCAGTTTTTACTTTCTCGTTAATTGATTTTGAGTAGTAAAAAGAGTTGTTAATTCCTTCGTCCCATGAGGGAGAAACATAGTTATTCCAGTTAAATTCCTTTTTTGGGTTTAATGTCCAATTGTCGTCAGCACATGTGAAGTATTCACCGGCGACTCTTTCCCAAAAAAGCATACCCATAATGTTTGCCGCTAAATCTCCGTAGGAGTAGACGCCCGATGTACTTAGCCCTAAGACTTTCGTTTCTAAGCAGTGACCGTATTCTAATACTTTTGGGAGTTCTTTTGTTCCGCCAAGAACGTAGTATTCGTGTCCCTGGCTAAAGAAGTGTCCAAATTTATCAGATCCTATAACAAGGCCTTTGACGTTTAGGAGAGTGCCAAGAACGAGGGATATGGCCCTTGATTCGCTTGATTTGACTTTTTTATAAACAGAGTTTTTCTTCTCTTGTGTCGTAATATACTCTTTTGAGCTTCCTTTTCCTTTTTGGATATGACTTTCAAAGGCCCCTTTAAAGCCACTGACCCAAGGATAGCTTCGGTCTTTTCGGCATTGTGGGAAAGGAACGGCGAAACCGCCAATTAATTGTTTGTTAATCGTTTTAATAAGGTGCTTTTTTTGGCATCCCTTTTTTTTATCAAGAAGCCCTTCTCCAGCTTTAAGCCTTTCTCTAACAATTTTGTTTAAAACCTCTATGGAGTCTTTTTTGGCGAGGACTTCTTTTCTAAGCGTGAATGAGTCTAGCTCAGAAGACGTTCCATTAAGGGAAAGGCTAAGTGAGGTCATAATTACTAAAAATAATGATAGGATTTTTTCCATTTAAAGCTCCGGGTTTAAATGGAAATAACATTTTGCGTTATTGCAATCAAGGCCTCTGGGGAATATGTGAAGAATTTACAGGACTAAAGAGGGGAAATAAGGCATTTTGAAAAATGCCTAAAAAGGTCTCTAAACATTTAACAAAACATAACTTTTTAGAGACCTTTTTTAAGCGCCTTTTAGCTCTCCCAACACCCGATTGATCACATTTGCTACTTTTTTTTGAGCTAGGGGTTTTTGCATCCAGGCCCTAACCCCTAAATCCTTGGCCCTTTGTTTTAAACTTTCAGCAACTTCCGTAGTGACAATTAAAACTGGAACTTCCTTAAACTCTTCCAAAGCCCTTGCTTGCTCAATAAAATCCAAACCATTCAAACCGGGCATATTTAAATCGGAGACAATAAGTTTTATTGTCTTTTTTTCCTCGAGAACACTTAGGCCTTCCAGTCCATCGCTTGCTTCATGAATTATAAGGCCACTCCCTTCTAAAGCATTTCTCAACTTTATTCTAACTGTCTCTGAGTCATCAACAATTAAGACTTCCATAAACTTATCCCCCAATTTTATTTTACTCATTTCGAGATTTTTTTATGCTGGTTAATTTAAGGTGCAAAGGTTGTTTGAAATAGTAATTTAATGGTGCATCTTTGAACCTCTTTATAAAAAAAAAATATTGAGAAGGATCGTTACCAATTATTTTGGAGGAGAAGTTATTTTTAAAAAAGACGCTTGGGTTTCTTTTTATTTGGGCGATAGATGAATAGATGAATAGAGAGTAGATTATAAAAAAAAGATTACTTATTAAAAAATTGAATCTTAAAGATATTATCTTTCACTCACTTTTTATTTTCATTAATTTTATAGGCTACTTCTTGGTAGTTTTCCATTTAAAGTTGTTTTCTTTTAATGAACTTAAGTTTTATCTCCTGGACGTGATGTTTTTAATTTTCATTCTTCAATTACTTTTTGTTATACTTATCCTTCTAAAGGATGCT
>DKQD01000090.1:472-13381 GCA_002474345.1 Bacteriovoracaceae bacterium UBA7317 | reverse complement strand
TGCAGAAATATAAAACCTCGTTTTTAAACCATTATTTTGAGGACTCTGGTCTTTTATGATGAGGTAAGTATTTTTCCCTTCAACTTGAAGGTTAGTTGGCTTAATTTTTTCAGCTTCAGACTTAAACATGACGTTGTAAATTTCAATCGTCTCTTGTCCTCTATCATTTTTAGTTATGTACCTAGGCCAAAAGTTATAAGGAAATTTAATTTTGATATTTTTAGTAGAATCAAGGTTAAGATTTACATTTACATGTCCATATGGATTGATTGATTTATTTGAAACATTCCAAATAATAGAAAAAGATCTTTCATAAAGACCAATCCATTCACTATAGTAGTCATCTGCCTGGCTTCCTGCTCCTAGAATAGAATGAATTCCTGTTTTTATTTCCCATAAATGACGAGATAATAAAATGGGTCCTCTCGTTAATTTGGAAAGCTTTTCGTTGACATTAGGATAAACTTTTTCAAGTGGTGTTTGTTTTTGAATGAGCTTAACTTTTCCTAAGACGCCTCCATAACCATTTTTACCATCTTTTCCTCTGCGACCCATTTGACCATCTTCACATGAATAGGTTTTTCTAACATCTCTCTTAAAGGGAACAAGTTCTCTTTTTTCAGTACAGTTATTGCTTTCATCACAAATATTTTTGGTTACCCATTTTGTATCTGTTTCTGTAACAAATTTGGACCATTCATAAGTTTCGCATTCACAGCCATATCCACCTTCAGCACCAAAACCACCTAGGCCTCCTTGTCCTGGTGAGCTATCCACGACAATTCCTCTAAGGTCGCCTGGATTTGTGTAATAGATGGTCGTATTTCCACCATCGCCACCATCGCCTCCATCACCACCATCGCCGCCATCACCACCATGAGCTCCTTCAAGGTTATGGTCTGGTGTTGTTTGATTACACCACCTAGCATTTTCACCTAAGGTACCATGTCCACCATTATTTCCATTTTTTCCAGACAGGTCTAAAAATTGATTTTGTCCTTCCGCCCTTATAGTAATATCTTTACCTTTTTCACCCTTATAACCTTCTTTGCCATTTTTGCCAGAAAAACCACTGTTTCCAAAGGAGTGTAAAAACGACCAGGAGAGAGTTGGGGTTATGAGTAATCCAACGATTAGACTGGTTAAGATCTTTTTTATTGTCATTATGCTTTCTCCTGTTACAGCATGCTTGGTTTTGTCTGGTATTAGCTACTTTTTAAAAAAGCAATAAACAGGCCATTACCAAAAACTTCTAAGTCTTTGAAAAGAGATAATAGGTAATGAAAAAAAAAGTCAGGCAGAACCGGCGGTGTCCTTTTGACACTTTAATGTTGTTTAAGAAGAGAACCAGTTGTTTCGAGTTAATTTAAAATTTTATAACCAGGCTTGAATTTGTTCCTCCAAATCCAATAGCATTTTTGAGGGCATAGGTGGTTTTTACTTTTATTGGCTCACCCATGACATGATTAAGGTCGCAGTTTTTGTCTACGTTTTCTAAATTGAGTGTGGGGACTGCATACCCTTCATTAACGGATTTAATCAGGGCAATCAATTCATGGGCACCAGAAGCACCCATACTATGCCCTAAATAAGACTTGAAAGCTGTTATGAGAGGACGGTTTTCACCAAAGACTTCTTGGATTGCCTGTGCTTCTCCAATATCCCCTTTGGGTGTTCCTGGAGAATGGGTGCTAACCCAATCAATTTGGGAAGGTTGAATATTGGCCATTTTTAAGGCATTTTTCATGGCCGCAATAGGGGCTTCAACTTTTGGGTCCATAGCAAGAGAGTGGAAAGCGTCTGATGTGCTTCCAAATCCTACAATCTCCCCGTATATAGTTGCTCCTCTTTGCTTGGCCTTTTCGTAGTCTTCAAGAATGAGAATTCCGGCACCTTCCCCAAAAACAGTTCCTTTTCTATCAACATCAAAAGGTTTGCAGGCCATTTTTACATCATCACCTTTATATTTAGTTAAGGCGAGTTTAGAAAAGCCATAATACCAGGAGTTTTCAAATGAAGAATCAGATCCACCTGTAATGATCATGTCGTGAGATCCAAGCATAATTTCTTGAGCAGCTTGAGCTATTGCTATGGATGCCGAAGAGCATGCGCTTGAAGCTGCGCTTGCAATTCCTTTTATACCAGACTTAATTGAAATTTGAGCTGTAACTGAATTTGGAATCATGGCAGCAAGGTGGTAATAAGAGATATCCCTTTTCTTTCCATTAGTGTATTTGTGAGCAGCATCGTTGATTGTTTCGATACCAAAAATACCAACACCCATGAGGCACCCTATTCGATAAGGGTCATAGCCAAATTTGTCTTTTTCAAAGAAGGACTGATTATGGAGTAAATCCATTGTGGCCTGAACACCAAATTTTGCAAAAAGGTCTAGGTTTTTCAAATCTTTGTGATCAAAGAATTCTTCCGAAAAAGAAAGGTTCTTAACTCTTGCTGCGAAGTGGGCCATATCTGGGTCTCCGCAAAGGTCAAACTTTTCGATACCAGTTTTTCCATTGATAAGGTTGTCCCACATTTCGTCTATATTGTTGCCTATTCCTGAAATTGAATTCATTCCAGTAATAGCGACTCTTCTCAATTCCATTACGTTTACCTTTTAACTAAATCACCAGGCTTTTTTAAGATGAGAAAGGTTCAGCCTCAGTGTTTTAGAAATAAAAAAAGCCCTACGGGCCTATTTTTTTAAGTCTTCTTTTTTAAAATTTAGAGTCAGTAATTTCGCTTAGCCGAAAAAACGATCCCTCTATTCGTGGATTTTATTAGCTTTTTTTGGGAAGGTCGATAAAATTATGGGTGAAAGTGTTAAAAAAGAGTGCATATTTCCTTGAAAGAGAAAACTCTATTTTTTTTTGGACTTTTTTAGCGAATTTTCTCCCTTTTTTTATGTGTGTTGGGTTAGTAAGGTTAGTCAGTTTTGTGATGGAGGAATTATGAAAATCCAAAATAGTACTATGAATAATATTTAATGAGTTAGAACTTAGCCTTAATTTATTTTTGAACTTTCTGTGTCTTACGAAGAGGCAGCTTTTGAGGAAAGAGTAAATTGGCTTGGCTTTTTTCAATATAAATTATTTATTTTTTATTTCAAAAATTAGTAATATTAATAAGTTATTTTTTTCTTACAGAAATCTCAAACTAAGACCTTTTTTTGGTGTAGTATTTAGTGACATTCTAAAAGTTGAGAGGTCTTGGTTAATGGGAATCTTTGCAACTATAGGTGGCTCCATAGTTTTTCACGACTTCAATGATGTGAAGTACGCTTTTGAAAAACTAAAGAAGTTAGGTGAAGTCACTGATGATGGAATGTGGATTTTGGATAAAGAAGAGGGGTCTGATTTAAAAGCATTTAGTGAATCGATGCTGACTATAGATATTCCTCTCTTTTGTTATAAAAATTTGTATTCCTCTATTAGGGAATTGATTGAAAAGTCCCCAACTCATTTGATTGTTTGGACAAGTTCAGATGGTATTTTTGAAGGAGGAGTTTTTGAAGATGGCAATTATGTTAATTACTGTCTCAAAAACTGGGGAGCGAAAAAAGGCATCCAATTGCCTGATGAACAAGATCCAGACATTGGAAAGAGGGCAAAAATAATGAAAGAAATTGAGGCACTCTTTTTTGAAGAGTTTTTAATGGATTAGAGGGGATAAAAAGTTAGCTATCTCCTGGCATTTTAAAAAATTCTCCGCCTGGTTGCATTTCTAAAATATTCTTTAAAAATGTAAATGAAATACCAAGCATTAAAGAACCTGATAGCTCTTGTAATTTAGAGTAAGTATAATTTCCGATCGTGCCGGGTAACTTGGTTGTTGATCCATTGCTTGAAAGTGAATCGTAAAGAATGTAATTTAAGTCCAGTGAGAGGTCGATGCCCCAGTCGAGAGTTTGAAAAATATTTTTATAGAAAAAGCTTAACTTAACCCCATTTCCTTCATAGCTTGCCTTTGGGTTGTTAGCAAGAATATTATTCCCAAGGTCAAGGTTCGCCTTTACATAACCTATCCGTGTTGAAATGAAGGAAAACATATTTTGGCCCGTAGTTCCAAGACCTAAGAAAGCAATATATTTTTTCTTATTGGCAGACATTGAGTCCCAGTTATTATCGTCTGAAGTCTCTGAAGCATCCCCATAGTACCAACGTTCTTCAATTGATTGTTCATACTCAAGTCCAATAGAAAAAAAACTCCCTTCTAGAGAAAGAGAAGCTGCTGCATTCGCTCCACCTATGTTTCCTCTCCTCGTTGAAGTATAAGCATCAGTATTTACGTCTATTGACCAAAGTCCAGATAAAAGTCCCCCTCTTATCATGAAGTCTACATCTGCTTTTGCATTAAAAGAGAAAATTGAAAGAAAAAGAAAAAAAGCGTAAATGAGTCCTTTTTTTACATTTAAACTTATTAAGCCATCTAGGTATAACTTTTTTAATTTTGCCATCATTGTAAAAGAATATTGCCTTAGGGGTTTAATTTCAAGAAGCAATATCCAGGCCTTCCTTTTTGTAGATAAGGCGTTTTTTTAACATCTGGCAGATCCCAAAGATAATAAAGCCAGAGGCGAGACCAGGGCCAACTTCTGCAAGGGTTGAGGAAAGACCAAAATTCCGCCATAACAAAGTTGATATTACACCTGTGATAGAAATAAGCAGGCATTCATTTTCAGTTAGTGAAAAGCGAAAAACGAAAAGTGTGATAAGAGGAGCAAAGGCGGCGGCTAAAATAGACCAGGCAACAATGACAAGGTTAAAAACATTCGTTCCACCATAAAGAGCTATTAAAAGAGAGAAAACTGCTACAAAAACTGTCGACATCTTTGTAAATAAAAGATTGTTTTTCTTTTGGGGAAGGATATCTTTGCTTATGGCACTCGAACAACTAAGAACTTGTGAATCGGCAGTACTCATCGTCGCAGCAAATAAACCGGCCAAAATTAGTCCCACAAGAACTTCTGGGAGAAGGATTTTTGAAATCGTGGGGAGGGCCAGCTCAGCATCAAAGGCACTTGCTTCAGGGATTAACAACCTAGCGCAAAGACCTACGACGATTGTTAAAAGACTAAAGACGCCATACCAGCTGTAATAATAAATCCTCGCCCTTTTCATATTTTGAGGGTTATCAAGGGTAATAAACCTCATCATAATATGAGGCTGTCCTATGACACCAAAGCCAGCGCATATCCATCCCAGAATAAAAAGCGCCAATGCTGAAAAGCCTTGCCCTTTTATCGAGGTCGGTGTGAGTGAAAGGTAATTAGGGTCAATTGATAAAAGCTTATTATAGACAGCTTGGATCCCCCCCAAAGAATCAACGGCGGTCCAGGTTAATAAGGCCATAGAAAGAATCATTACAAACGATTGAGCAGCATCAGTCCAAATACTTGCTCTCATTCCTCCTGCTAAACAATAGAGTAAAACAATGATTCCACCAATGATGGCCCCATAGGAATAATCCCAATTGAAGAGGACGTGAAGGGCTTTACTTCCAGCTTTGAATTGAGCGGCAGCGTAGATGCTAAGAAAAATGAGAGTCATGAGGCCTGTGAAGATTCTTAGTTTTTTGAAATTTTGTCCCTGCCATGTGGAGAGGAGTTGGCCAAAACTAGTGGACTTTTTCTCTTCCGACTTAACCCGAAGCTTTTTATGAATTAAAAGAGAAGCAAGGTAATCCCCAAAGAAAAAGCCAAAAGTAACCCAAAAGGAGGAAAGACCAGTTGTATAAGTGAATCCAATGACACCAATAAACATGTAACCGCTGTTATTTGTTGCTACAGCTGAGAGTGCCACTAACCAAGGTTTTGTATTCTGGCCAGTTGTTAAATAATCCTCCTCTGTTTTTTTGGAATAGAAAGTAGAGGCCAGACCAATCAAAACAAAAAGAATGAGAAAACAGAGAAAACTTCCAGCGATCATAAGTCAATCCAGGTTTAAAGATAAAGTCTAAAAATAGTATGCAACATTTCTAAATGTTAAAAGGTATATCATCTATCGTTTGCGGTTTCTAAAATTAAATTCTTAATTTTTTCAAAAACAAAATCAGGAGTGATCTCATTAAGACAAATCATACTTTCACATTCGGATAAGCCACAGAAGTGAGAATTTCTAGTTCTGCACTCAAGGTTATCTTTATAGAAAAAGGGATGATGTTCATCTGAATAGGGGTGCCATTCTTTGGGTGGCTCTGGACCAAAAAAAGTAAAGGTCTTTATGCCACAGGCGACTGCCAGGTGTTTTTGGCCAGTGTCGTTTCCAATATAAAGTGTCGAATTAAAGAAAAGTTTTGGGAGTTGCTTAAGGGATTCAAAGTGGTAAGTGATTCTTTCACTAGATATCATTTGGTCGAGCTTTCTTTTGAGATTAATATCTTCCTTTGACTTTGAAAGAGGAATCCCAATTTCTAAAGTAGGGCTTAGCTCCAAGAGCCTTTTACAGAGCTCAGAATAATATTCAAGTGGCCACATTTTCGTTTTTCTGGTCGCAACTATTCCTATAATGATTCTTGCTTTTTTTATGTCTTGGATTTTTTGTTTCGATTGTAATCGTGGTATGTAAGAAAGGTAATGAGGCCAATGATCTTTAATGCCTAAGAGGCTCGCAAGACCGTCAAGGTCTCTTTGAATAAGTTCTTTGGGAACACCCTGATCTTTAATGAGAGTGCCTTCTTTTAAATGGTGGTTGTGATAGTGGTAAGTTAAATTTCTATTAATAAAGGAAAGTAGTGAGAAAATTTTTTTTGTTTTTCCAGACTGATGGAGCTCAAAAACTAGGTCAAAAGACTCTTCTTTTAGCTTAAGAAATGTTTTGAAGGCCTCCTTAAAACTTGTAAAGTTTAAAGGGAAAATTTGGTCCGCATCATGAATAACATCTTCATAGATTGGAGTGATCCAGTGGGGTACTCCATAGTAAACCTTTGAGTCTGGAAAAAGCTCTTTTGCAAATCGAATGGCCCCCAGACCCATTATAGAGTCACCAATAGCTCTATGCTTACAAATAAGGATTTTTTTTCTCTTTTGTTTCGTCTTCATTTTTTTATTTTTTTGAAGGACCTCAGTATAGTGAATAATTTGACACTAGATAACAAATTGATGGAGTCATTTTTGACTATGCAAAAAAGAAATAATAATAGCAAGTCCGATTGAACAAGATTGATTCATTGCATTTATTGGTAATTAGTGACCGACTTTCTTGCGAAAAATAAAAAGAGAAGCTATCTTAACCCGGAGCTGGCTTAAAGTTGTATAAGGCAGATTTTATATAATTATTTGGACAAAAAGGATATGGGTTGAGTTGTATGAACATTTCTGGTTTTACGTTCATAAAAAATGGTTTGAGTCTTGGTTACCCTTTTAAAGAGAGCATTGAGAGTGTCGATCCTTTTTGTGATGAGGTTATTATTAATGTTGGTTTTGATGATCCTTCATGTCAAAAAGATGATGGGACTTATGACTATCTAAGGGAGCATTTTAAGGGCAAACGTTATGTTTTTTTGAAAAATTATTGGGACCCTGCATTGTCGGAAGGTGGAAAGGTTCTGGCCCAACAAACAAATATTGCATTATCAAAATGTAGAGGGAAGTATTGCCAATATATTCAGGGGGATGAAGTACTTCATGCCAATGACTATGAAAAAATTCTAAGTGGTGTCAAGGCCATGGAGAAGGATAAGAGAATTCAAGGCCTTGTTTATGATTACCTCCACTTTTATTGTAATACTGATATTGTTAAAAGGAATCGAAATGCTTATAGAAGAGAGGTTCGTCTTGTCCGTAATGGTATTGGTGCTTACAGTCACCTAGATGCTCAGGGTTTTAAAGCTGCTGGAGGGTCAAAACTTCTTTGCAAGCTTGTGGGGGCGACAGTTTATCATTATGGCTGGGCAAGAATTTTTGATGTCATGGAAAAAAAAGTAGAAAGCTTTTCCAAGTTGTATCATGGCAAGGACTTTGTGGATGAGGATAAATTTAAGTACTACAGGGTTTGGGGGTTAAAAAAGTTTGAAGGTGACCACCCCGCTAATATGTCAGATTGGATTGAAAAAAATAAAAATGATATCGATGTACTTTCTCTTAAATCTAAATTTCAATTGAGGTTTTTAAGCCGTTGGCTTTCTGATCTAATTGAAAATACGACAGGCCATAGGGTTTTCGAATATAGAAACTATAAACTCTTGTGAAGGTAAGGTATTAATGGACGTCATCCTAGAGTTTGAAAAAATTAAAGACCCTTACTGTGGATTAGGCCAATGGTGCCTTCATTTGGGAAATGAACTCGTTCAAAATAATAAGGACCCTCTTTCTTTGGGGTTTTATTTACCAAAAGAAAAGTTTCAAAAGTTCTCTTACTTGGGTCCACTTTTTCCTTTAAGAAAGTTTCACCGTCAACTACCTTTTTTTCTTCCTAAAACTAAAATTTGGCATTCAGTTCATCAAGACTCCCGTTTTATCCCCAGAGAGTGTTCGGGGAAGTTTGTTTTAACTATCCACGATTTGAATGGGTACTTTGAGAGAGGTAGGGATGAGGCTTACCTTGAAGACCTTCAAAAGAAAATTAAGCGGGCCGACGCTCTTACCTATATTTCTAAGTTTACAAAAACTCAGGTTGAGGAGTTTTTAGAAGTTACAAAATCAAAACCTTCTTATGTAATTCACAATGGAATATCATTAAAAAAATGTGCTCACTCTCAAGAAAGGCCAAAAAAAGCACCTGCTGGTGGCTTTCTTTTTTCTATTGGCACAGTAGTTCCTAAAAAGAACTTTCATGTGCTTGTAGAGTTTTTAAAGCTTTTTAAAGATTTGAAAATCGTTCTGGCAGGAACTCTTTTCCACTCTTATGCCAGTGATTTAAAGAGAAAAATATTGGAAGCAGGTTTAGAAGACCGTTTTATTCTTTGTGGAGAAGTTACTGAAGAAGAAAAGTACTGGTATTATGAAAATTGTGAAGCGTTTATTTTCCCCTCTCTTTTTGAGGGTTTTGGTTTACCAGTAACAGAGGCCATGCACTTTGGAAAACCTCTCTTTTTATCTAACAGGACTAGCTTGCCTGAGGTGGGAGGAGATCTTGCTTATTATTTTGAAGATTTCGAACCTCAGTTAATGAAAGAGGTTTATGATAAAGGGATGAAAGACTTTAGGGAAAATAAGCCCATTTTAGTAAGGAAGCTTAAAGAAAGAAGTTTACTTTTTAGTTGGGAAAACGCTGCTAAAGAATACCTCGAAGTTTATAAAAACCTTTTATGAATTAAGCCTTTTGGCTAAGCTGGTATAGTTTTGAATATTCACCCCACTTATTTAGAAGCTCCTGGTGTGTCCCATGTTCAATAATCTGACCTTCTTTAAGGACAATAATCTTGTCAAAATCTTGTATTGTCGAAAGGCGGTGGGCCACAGCTAAAACAGTTTTATTCCCCGCTATTTTTTGAAGGGCCTTTTGGACAATTTTTTCTGATTCATTATCAAGGGCCGATGTGGCTTCATCAAAGAGGAGGATATCGGAATCTCTCAAAAAGGCCCTAGCTATGGTAAGTCTTTGTTTTTGGCCTCCGGAAAGTTTCATTCCCCTGTCTCCAATGACAGTGCCAAGTTTTGAAGGGAGCTCTTCCACAAAGCCTTTCGCGTAGGCAACATTTAAAGACTGGTCAATGGCCTGATAGGTTTGTGTGAGACCCAAAGTCAGGTTCTCTTCAACTGTATCATTAAAAAGAAAGATGTCCTGATTAACGAGTGCAAAAAGGGAGCGTAAAGAGTTCAGGTCTATATCTTCTATAGGAACACCATCAATAAGAATTTGTCCCTTCCTTAGAGGGTAAAGGCAAAGAAGTAGGCTGATGAGGGTTGACTTCCCTGAACCTGAAAGTCCCACGAGTCCAACTTTCTCACCTTTTTTGATGGTAAAAGAAATGTCTTTAAGAACATCGTGACCATCTTCATTGTATCTAAAGCTAACATTTTTAAACTCAATTTTTTCATTAAATGAGAGTGTTTGAATTTGACCTTTATCTTCTTCCTCCGGAATAGAAAGAAGGTCAAAAATTCTTTGTCCTGCTGCTCTTGCCTGGTTAAGTTTGACGTTGGCCTGAGAGTACTTTCGGATGGGGTCCATGATAAGCGCCATGGCCGCAATGAAGCTTACAAAGTCACCTGTGGAAATTTGTCCTGAAGTGATACGGTAGTGAGCAAAAAAGATGATGCCAGCAAAGGCCATGGCCCCAACAAACTCAACGAGAGGATGGGCCATTTCTTCTACAAACGTTGCTTTCATTTGTGAATCGAAAAAGTGGTTCTGGGCTTTTGAGAACCTCCTAAGGATATAGCTCTGTAGATTAAAGGCCTTCGTTACTTTTTGGCCTGCAATGCCTTCAGTTGCAGTATGAGTCATTTCTGACATTCTTTCTTGAATATCGCTTTGAATATACCTCGCCTTTTTTCCACTTTTATTGAAGATTAAAATGAAAAGGGGAAAGGCGCCGACAATGACAAGAGTTAGCTGCCAGTCTCTTGAAAGGGCAATGCAAAACATCACAAGGGCCGTTAACGGTTCCCGCAAAATATCGACAGAGTTTCTAAAGCCACTCGAGAAGGCTTGGGTATCATGGAATAGGTTTGATATGAGGGCCCCTTGCTTTTTTTGGGTGTAAAAAGAGAGTGGGAGCTTTTGAAGCTTTTCGTAAATTTGTTCCCTTATATCGCACGTGGCCCTATCGACGACATAGCGTATCCAATAGAAATGGAAAAAACGTGTTGGAAAATTGAGAATACCTAACCCAGCAAGGGTCAAGCAAAGAAAGAGAATATCCTGAGTTGTTGAGCTCGGGCTAAGGCCTGTATCAAAAAGTGGTTTAACCAAGTAGGCTTGGCCACCCTTGATTGCTGCGAGCAAAATTGAAAAAAGGAGAGAGCCAACAACCTTCCCCATGTGGGGCTTTATGTAGGGAATAAGCTTTCTAATTAAATTGAGCATGGACAGCGTCCTTTTTCAGACCGTGTGGCCATCGTTTTCATGAATTAAAAAACTTTTTCACTTTAATTCTTTCATTTGATTGTGAACGATCTTTAGGTCTTCTTGTACCATTAACCGTGACAATTGATGAACCTTAATTTTGGCTCCCGAACTTAGCTTTTTCATGGCTTTTGTGGGGGCGCCAATAAGGAGGTTAGCTAGGTAGGATCCATCTTGTCCAGATATTCCAGTGATAAATTCTTGTTTCATAATGTTCCTAGGTAGCCTCTTACGAGTCGGTCTTTATAGTCTATTTTCTCTAAAATTCCTATTTTTTTTAGGTCTTTTCTCCTCTTCTGGGTAAGTGAATTTGATGCCAATTTACTTAAAAGCGGTTTCAATAACTGATTTGATTGTTATTTGCGTCAAAAATTGTCCGCCACTAGGAGTATTAAGGCCAACCATTTCACCTGATGAGGGCCTTTTTTTATAAGTACCCTTTTATGTTTAAATACTCACTCACACTCTCTTGCCAAGCTTTAGGTGCGTAATAAGTTTTTATTTTTTTAACCGAAAGAGACCTGTTTAAGGGTCTCTTAATAGATGAAGGGCCTTCTTTACTCTTTATTAATTTTATTTTGGCTTTAATATCAAGTTGTCGAAAAACTTCTTCCGTCAATTCAAAGAGCGAACATCGGTCTTTTGACGCGAAATGGTAAAGACCAAATGAATCGACTCCTTTGTCAATAAATTGAAATAAGCAGCGGGCAAGCTCAAGCGTATGAGTTGGTGAGACCAATTGGTCTTTTGTTGCTTCAATTCTGTGTCCTCTTCTGGCCTTTTGAATCGCCGACTCAATAAAATTGTCTTCTTGAAATCCATAAAGAGTGGATGTTCTAAGAATAAAGTACTTTTCCATAATGGATGTAATGATATTTTCCCCGCCCAATTTACTTAAGCCGTAAACATTTAAAGGATTTGTTTTGTCGTCTTCAAGATAGGGTTCAAGCTTTTTACCGTCAAAAACATGATCAGTACTTATGTGGAAGAGGGTTATATTATTTGCTTTACAAAAGTTGGCCAACGGTAGGAGAGAGAGGGAGTTTACATTAAAAGAGGATTCATAGTTTTTTTCACACTCATAAACGTTAGACATCGCAGTGCAGTTGATAATGATGTCAAGGGGCAGCAAGGATTCAAGTTTTGTTTGAGTAGATTGATGGTCGTTAGAGTTAAGTGCGCTTAGGTCAATTTCATTGATGGTATATTTCGTTTTGTTGAGGGTTTTAATAATTTCGATACCAAGTGGTTCAACAGATCCCAAAATAGCGATTTTCATTTTAACCCTCTTAATTATGTTTGATGTAAATGTGCCATGGTTTTCACTAGAAAAGGAAGAGGAAAAAGATTGAATTAGAAATTTTATGTTTGAAGGTGATGAAATTAAAAGACAGGGGGTGGAAATAAATGGAAAATAATGCGAATGGTATCTTTGCAATTGTCCGCAGTTTGAATGTCTTTAGTCGCCCTTATTAAGAAGAACTCTTTCTTGTGGAAGACTGTTTTTTCCCCTATCGTAAGGATTTTTTCAAGCATTCTTTGGAGAGTCAGGGAGTATGAGAATACTCAGTCTCATTACGACGAACCTGATACTGCCGCTAAAATGTTCGAAGATGCTTTCTCCAAGTGGAAGAAGTTTGAATCTTAAATTGAAATAGGGTGTGGTTATGTAAAAAGGCTCTTGCGTTTGAATAAGATTTTTCCTAATAAAAATTATAAGGGTTTTGATTTAAATTCTTTATTAATTAGGCAGGGGCAGAATTATTTCAAGAAGAGGGGGTTTGTTTAAAATCAAAAAGAGGAAGTTTACTGTAAATTAAATAATAAGAGTCAGCTCCTTCTTCTAGTTGAATACGCTATTTGGAAATTCATCCTTTATATTTTTTTTATTTACAAAGGT
>DKQD01000090.1:0-284 GCA_002474345.1 Bacteriovoracaceae bacterium UBA7317 | reverse complement strand
TTAATTAGGCAGGGGCAGAATTATATAGATAAAAATCTATACCCGGTATCTTTAAAAAGAAAAGATCTGAGGCATTTAAGCTCTACCGACTTCGTTTCAGATATTATTATAAGCTCTATACCCCTAATTTATATCCCTCCAAAAGAAATTAGATTGGTTTTAAAGAAGATCAAAGAAAAGGCAAGGGTAGGTTTTGTTTTGCAAGAGCTTGGTAGTTCAGTAAATGTCGTTAAGGAAGCTTCTTACTCCTGCGACTATAAGAAGCTTTTGGATGAATTAGGCTT
>DKQD01000137.1:712-7159 GCA_002474345.1 Bacteriovoracaceae bacterium UBA7317 | reverse complement strand
TATTATTACCACTTATGATTTGGTAGGTGTTAAAAAAGAATTAGAAAAAGACCAATTTGAGGGGGAAGGTCTTGCAACGGAAGAAGAAATTGAAAAATTAACCGAGATGCTAAAAAATGATAAAGACCCCATCGCTTTAGGGATAGAAGAGCACAATCAAGAAGAAATCGAAGAAATAAATAGGGGACTTGCAGAAGTTGAAAAAAGTGAGGCATTGGCAAAAAGTGAGGATCAAATATCCGAAGAAGTTCAAAAGTTAAACAAGGAACTCCTAACTAAGTAGAAAAAGAAAGCCTAATTTTTATCAAAAAGTTTGTGCTTAAACGCTCAATCTTTTGATTAACCTTCAGCAAGTCTAAAACCCATAACATAGATATCACTTGGGTATCTTCCATGCCTTCGGCTACAACGGGCCAAGTCGCTAAAACGTGTGAAGCTTCCACCTCTTGCGATCCTATAAGTTCCCAACGTCAAAGAAAGATCATCTTCAACCTTTTCTTTACCATAAGGAAAATAATCATTGGATACATACTCCTCTACATTTCCTCCCATATCCATGACACCAAAAGAAGAAGCACCCATTGGAAAAAGTCCTACTGGAGTGCTTTGGAAAAGACCGCTCTCAAGAGTATTTGTCACATCTGGGTTGAATTCATTCCCCCAAGGAAACTCATTTTTTAACGGCCCAGCTGCAGCGAATTCCCATTCAAACTCAGTAGGGAGCCTAAAAGAACGGCCTGTCTTTTTTGAAAGCCACTCACAATAGGTATCGGCAGCATCACAACTTACGGTATAAACTGGGTGGTTTGCCTTAGATGAAGGGTAAATTCCAAACTCCCAGGACGTAGGGATTTCTGGGAATTTTGTATCCTTTAAAAATTCCAGATACTCACTATTGGTAACTGGATACTTTGCCATCTTAAAAGATTTCATTTTGATAGAAATTTCGGGCGTTTCCTTTAAAATCCACTCTTCTATCACCCCAAAACGCTTGTACTTTTCTAAAACCTTATATACTTTTTCTTTGGCAAGACCTATTACCACTTCCTTTTTGGAACTTATCTTCACCATTTGGGGACTGTAACAATCTATTCTTGGATCCCCTAAAGAAGCAAGCATCAAACCTGAGGCATAACGGATGATAAAGTCGTTTTTTGGGTTTTCTATCATTTCTGCTAGAAGGTTTTCCCTTATTCCAGAAAGCCGTTTCATAGTAGCTTCAAGTTCTTTATAATTAATCCGGCAAGGTCTATAAAAGTCGGGAAGACCCATGGCCTCCCTGTCAGACATTGTGTTAATTTCTTTTTTTTTAAAAGAAGAAGTATCTAAATCAATCCTCACGCCTCCTCCAGTTTAATAGGATAAATATTTCCATCATAAGAACTTACCAAAAAGGATTTTTCAGCCTCATTATAAGTCATATGAGAAATACCCGCCTGAGTCGGCCTTGCTTGTATAACCCATTCTTTATGAAGATAATCAAAGACCGCTACCTGACCACCATAAGAACCTGTCGCTATATAGCGGCCTTCTAGGTCCGACGCGATCGATTTAATGGAGTTTATATGAGGAGTCTCAAACACTTCAGTTTTTTCCTTTGTAAAAACTCGTAACAATAAATCTCTACTCACGCTTGCAAAGAATCCTTCTTTAAGAAAAACACAGCCGTTGGCAATTTTTGAATGGGCGCCTTTTATAGATTTAATTTCATCTTTTTCGAAAAAGACTGCATCGCTATTAGCGCAAACGCTAAAAAGGATTCCGTTTCCTGCCGCTAAACCCTTTATGGCGTTATCGTGTAGAGAAACGCTCTTTTGAAACTCTAAAGATTCGTTAAAAAAGAGGGCCTCTCCTGTGTAGGTCCCAATAACTAAAGAATCATTTAAAACCGCTGCACAATTTAAAGGAGATTTATTTTGATAAATGAGCTCTCCGGTAAGAGCATTGTAAACGGCACCCTTCTGTCCTCCAGTAATAACTATGTCCTTGTAATGAATAAGGAAGTTACAAAGTGAGCCTAAATGGGTGACCTCTTTGTTATTTTTCTTCAAAACGCCAGCATCTCCAATGGTAAATGTATCCCCATCTTTATGAAGAACAGCATTTATTCCGTGAGTATGTCCTACGTGATCAATACACCAGATTTTCGCCCTAAAATTATAGGAGCAATAAGTGGTTCCAAAAGTAGAAAAAATAATTTCCTCATGACCAAGAAAGGCAGCGGATCTAGGCCAGACGAGGTCTGGAAGAGAGGATTCATCGTTGAGTTTTAAATTTCCAAAATTATCCTTATCCCACAGCTTCATTGTTCTATCGTAACTAAGGCTTAGGATAATATCTCTTTCTGGACAGTGGATAAGCCTTTTGATCCCCGACTTATGGGCCTTAATCCGAGACGTTTCTTCTCCTTTGACAATGACAATTTCTCCTAAGTCATTTCCTAGGTAGAGGGTTTGATCCGGAAAAATAACAAGGGTGTCCGTTTCAACTTCTTCAAAATCTTTTATATCACTGCATTTATCTAAAGCCAGGTCCCATGACCTCACTGTTCCATCATCACTACTAGAGATAAGTGAATGGCCGTCTTCAGACCAAACGACAGAAATGACATCGGCCTCATGTCCTTCAAAAAGGTGTATTATTTTCCCAGAAAAATCAAAAACTCTGACTTTATGGTCTCTTGAAGCAGTAGCAATAAGTTCCTTAGAAGGATGGAAAGAGGACATCTCAACGTCATCCTGATGTCCCGAGAGGACAGCGACAAGTTTCATATCAGGGACAGACCACAAACGAGCGGAAAAGTCTGAGCTTGAGCTGATGAGGTATTTTCCACTTTTATGAAACTGGCATTGGTTGGCCAAATGATCGTGCCGGACGGAATAAATAGATTCTTTCGTCTTAGCGTCCCATAGGATGACTTGATTATCATAACCAGCTGAGGCTATGTACTGGTCTGAAAAAGTTGCTACGCCACTTAAAGGGGATAAATGTGTTCTCATAATTAAACCTTTTTTTAATGGGGAATATTTAAAAGATGACCTGATTTACTCTTTTTTGTTTTTAAATAATGAGCGTTTTCTTTTTTTAGAAAGAGCCCTGTTGGAATCCTCTCAACTACCGTGATTCCATAAGATTCTAGCTGAGCGACTTTTTCTGGATTATTTGTTACAAGCTTTATTTGAGTTACTCCCATGGCCTGAAGCATTTGGGCCGCAGCTTCATAATCCCTAAGGTCATCTTCAAACTCCAAAAGCTGGTTGGCCTCGACGGTGTCAAATCCCTTTTCTTGAAGAAAGTAAGCATCCAGTTTGTTATAAAGGCCAATACCTCGACCCTCTTGTCTTAGGTAAAGAAGAAGACCTCCTTCTTTAGAAAATATTTTGATTGATTCATTCAGCTGCTCTCCACAATCGCATTTGTTGGAGCCGAAAACATCGCCAGTCATGCATTCAGAGTGTAGGCGGACAAGAGGTACGTTATTTCCTATTTCCCCATATTCAATGGCGAGGTGTTCTTTGCCATCAGATAAGCCCCTAAAGGAATAGAAATAGCTATCACCATTTTCAGTAGGAATTTTTGACTTGTTTCTTATTTCAGGGGAATCAACTAAATCTTCACTTTCTTTCATGTTCATGACCGCTTGTGGGAAGTTCATAATTTTTTCCTATGGCAAAACGTTAATCTTTTCATGCTTTTTAAAGTAGATGTTTAAAAGTATGTAAGAGCCCAGCAGACCTAAACAAAGCACAAAGGTCCAGACAGCTTTCAAACCGTAATGTTCGGAGATAACTCCCATAACCAATGAACTCATGGAACCACCAATTCCAAAAATGATGGGAGTCAGAGAATTAAACCTGGCCCTATGTGTTTGAGGAGCGACAGTAGAAAGGTAGGTCTCACCATACGTATTGGTAAGAATTTCTCCAATCGTCCAAAGTAATGTTGAAACAAAAAAGACCTCGATTGAAGTGGAAAAAATTAAGACCCCAAACCCAAGGCCATAAAAAACGCCCGCTAGTGAACAATTGATGAGGTGGTGAAAGCGGTCCATTGTCCTGCATAGAAGAGGCGTTAAAAAAATAACCAAAACACCATTTAAGGATCCTATCGTCCCAAAAACCTGTGCACCATTTTTAAAGGCCTCTTTAGTCGCTAAAGGAAGGGCAAAATTGACTTGCCCATAGATGAAAGAAAAGAGGGTAAAAACAAAAATAACTAAAAGAAGAGAGGGCATTTTAAAAAGGTGCCTAGCAAGAGATACTTCCTTTTTAGTTTTTTCCTTTGGCGGACTTGGAAGCTCTTTTGCCAACAAGATGACAAAAATGAGGGCCACTAAAGACGTTAGTCCATCACCTATAAAAAGGAGCTTGGGATTCATGGTCATAATAAAACCACCCATCATAGAACCAAAAGACATTCCAATATTATTTAAGAGGTAGACAAAAGAAAAAGACCGTCCCCTATTTTTTACTTCAGTGTGATCCGTAATAAGGGCCATAAGACTGGGCCTTACAATGGAAACAAAGAATTTATTAAGACCTAGAGGAATAAGCATTCCTAAAGACTTATCAAAAAAGAGGCAGCTAAAAAGGCATAAAATTGCCATTGCCTCAGCATACACGATGACCTTTTTCCTTCCAAAAGTGTCTGCCAAATACCCACCCAAAAGAGAGCCTGGGATGGGAATAAGAGAGATAAAAGTCAAGGCCAAACCCGTTTCAGAGTTTGTCATTCCTAAAACAGTTGTTAGGTAAAGAGTTAAAAAAGGAAATACAAAGCTTCCGAAAGAGTTTATGCCTCTGGTGATGGCCAGGACATAAACTGTGGAGGGAAGATCTTTATATTGCGAAAATAATTTCATCACTACATTCCATAGGGGTAAGTTTGAAGATCAACCTTTTGACTACTTCTTACAATATTCATGCCTTTTCCATATTCTTTTAAAATGGAAAGGGAGTAATCAATTCTATCCCTTAGGTAAGACTCTTCCTTTGATTCACTTTGTTCAAAGTCGTTGAAAAAATCTGAAACATTCCTAATGATGATATGGTCTGGGATATAGCAGAGGTAAGTATTTTTATAACTGCTCATTCTAAGTTCACTAACGGGGTAGGTTCCCCCTCGCCCTCCAGAGATGGAAACGATAAGGCCAGGTTTATGAGCAAGTTCTCCGCTAGAACATAGAAGAAAAAAGTTTTTTAAGGTAGGGGTTACCATGCCATTCCACTCGGGCGTTACGATGATGACGGCCTCACTTTCTGCGAGCATTTCAGAGTGGTCTCCCCAAATTTGATCCCACTTTGGGTCTCCTTCCCAAATAGATTCGTCCCAAAGGGGAATATTAGATGAGGCAAGGTCTAAGATCGTGGCTTTGTCTTCTTTATTTTTCTCAATTTGGTGTTTTAAGTAATATCCAACATTGAGGCTTTCTGAGTTTTGTCTGTGGCTTCCACAAATAATTGCGTACTTCATTTTATTTTCCTTTATAAATAAATAGTTCTAACTGGGGTTGGGGCAACATTTCTAATATCGTAAAGGGTGACAAAAGCACCACGGCCGGCGACGACTGCTAGGGGGACGCCTCCTTTAGAAACATCTGCAAGAACAGCTTTTGGGTAATTTTCTGGTGAAAATTGAGAGTCTAAAATTTCTCCGGTCATCTTGTAAGTATTGATTTGATAGCCATAAGTTACGGTGTACAAATAATCATCAATGATCGAGGCACCTTCACAAGTATTGAGCTGCCAGTCTTCAAAAACTTTAAGGGTTCTTCCTGAATGGATATCAATGAGTGAGGTATTGACGTCTCCATTTCCATTTAAAAGAACCTTTCCATCTTCCTGGACTTGAATTCTTTTTATATTTCCCGAAAAGAAAATTTCTCTTACTTTTGCTTTATTTTTTATGTCATAAACGTAAAGAAAAGCATCGCAACCTGAACTCGTTTTCCCCTGATCAAGAGGAGAAAAACTTCTTTCGGAAAAAAGAATGTAGTCGTCGTTGTAATAAGAGCACGCCCATAGGGCCTTTTCAAACTTCTCTTTCCATTGCTCCTGACCTGTTTTTAAATCGAGCTCAATGGCCTCTCCTTCTTCATTAACACCAAAAACGGTTCCGTATTCTTCATGGACGCTTAGGTCCCTAATTATTCCTTTTGATTTATAACTCCAAAGAATTTCTCCAGATTCATTGGCCCTAAAAAGGGTTCCGTCTGTACAACCACCAACAAAGTCTTTATTTTTAAGAGGGTGGACCCTTCTCATACGGCCAAAATTAAAATCATATTTTTTTTCTACATGGAGTTCGTAAAGGCCATTTGGAGCGGCATCATAGTGAAGCAGGGTAAGCCCCCCATTTTCCATGGGACAGTAAAGAAGGCTTGGATCTTCTTGGGAGGGAACTAAATCCCAAATACAGTTTGTTCCAAAGGCGTAATCTTTTTGAATT
>DKQD01000137.1:0-371 GCA_002474345.1 Bacteriovoracaceae bacterium UBA7317 | reverse complement strand
CACCTTTTACATTAATCCAATATATTTCACCAGACTCTAAGTTGACGTAGATATGATCATCATCAACGTAGAGGACCTGTTTTAGTTGAAACTTAAAGGGTCCTACCTTTTTAATAAGCTTAGGTGTCTTTTGTGTTTTATCAAAAATATAGAGGTGGTGGTCAAAGCAGGCAACAAAGGCAAGAGTGTGGTCGTGGTTAAACTCTAGCCACTCGGTATCATCATTTGTCATATAGACTCTTTCAATCTCCTCGCACTTTTTATCGACGAGGACAATCCCTTTATGATTGTCTGTCGGCATCCAATAGCGCTCATGAATTTTATCAAACCGCACATTGTGAAGATTACCGTGGTCAAGCCTCAATTTATTT
>DKQD01000154.1:20659-44428 GCA_002474345.1 Bacteriovoracaceae bacterium UBA7317 | reverse complement strand
GGCTCAAAAATGATTGTCCTAACCGATGGTACTTTTTATGGAACAATTGGTGGCGGTAACTTAGAAAAACAAATTATCAAAACAGCTCAAAACTGTATTTTGGAAAATAAAAGCTCTTCCTTCTCTTTTAACCTTGGGATAAAAACTGGCCAATGCTGCGGTGGAGTTGTAGAAATTTTTATTGATGTCATTCAATGCCAACCAAAAGTCTTCATTTTTGGAGCAGGCCATGTGGGTCAAAATCTTGCCAATACATTGGTCGGCACACCTTATAAAGTCCACTTAATTGATACGAGAGATGAATGGATTCAGCACGAAAACCTATCTCCGGAAATTATAAGAGTTTCTGAAGACCCTCTTCAATACGTTTTTAACCAAGATTGGCTTCCTCAATCTTCATTAGCAATCATTATGACTCACTCTCACCAATTAGACTTTGACCTTCTCTCTAATCTAATAAACAAAAACCTTCTTTATCTTGGACTTATTGGAAGTCAAACAAAGTGGCTCCGATTCAAAAAAAGGCTCGAAGAAAAGGAATTTGGAAAAGATGATATTCAAAAGGTAAAATGCCCTATAGGAATTCCAATCGGAGGCAAAGCTCCAAAGGAAATCGCAATTAGCGTTAGTGCAGAACTTCTAGGAATCCTCTACAATTAAAATCCAACTTTTTTTTTTAAGATCTAAATGATATAAAATTTGGCTTCTTTATCAAAGGAACCTCTTTATGAGAGATAAAATAATTTTTTATCTAAATGGTAAAAAACATGAAATAGATGCTAAAGATGCCTTCACATCCCTTTCAACTTACCTACGTGATGATTTAGGGAAAACAGGAACAAAAGTTGTCTGTGCAGAAGGTGATTGTGGGGCTTGTACAGTTTTGGTTGCAAGTCGTAAAGATTTAGATAAAGGGAAGCTGGTTTACAAATCTCTAAACAGCTGTATCACCTTCCTTCACTTAATGGACCTGCATTCAATTATTACAGTTGAAGGAGTTGCCGAAAAAGATAAACTCCATCCGGTACAAGAATCAATGATGGTCAACCATGGTGCCCAATGTGGATACTGCACACCAGGATTTATTTGCGCTATGGCGGGTATGACAGATCAACTAAAGCTCAAAGAAAAACCCATCGATGAAAAGACAACGAAAAACTATTTGACAGGTAACCTTTGCCGATGCACTGGTTACGACTCTATAATAAAGTCATCTCTAGCTGTTAACTTAAAAGAAGTGAACCCTCTCTATGAACGGTACCACAATAGCGAGATGCTTAAAGAATTCGAAGACCTCGAAAAGGAAGGCGTTGTCTTGGAAAATAAGTCACGTCAAATTTTTCTGCCTTCAAAAATAGATGATGCCTTAAAACTTAAAAATGATCAGAAGCTTCTCAAATGTACTTCAGGTGCAACTGACCTTGGAGTTCAAGTCAGTAAAGGCCGCCATGAAATGGAACAGGTCCTTTCTCTTTATAGAGTTCCCGAAATGTCTAAAATTGAAAAAAAAGGACAAGAGTTTCATATTGGAGCGACAGCGACTTGGCACGATATTGAAAAAGCTCTCAAGAACGATATCCCAGAGTATTCAAAACTAATTCATATATTCGCTTCTCCCCAAATTAAAAATGCCGGGACTCTGGTTGGTAATATTGCCAATGCTTCACCCATCGCTGATGGCACCCCCTTCCTTTTTATTTCTGAAGCAAAGGTCGTCTTATCTTGCACTGATGGAGAAAGAGTTGTTCCTATTACTCAGTTCTATAAGGGCTACAAGGACTTAAACCTTAAAGACAATGAACTTATTACTAAAGTTATTATTCCAATACCTCCAAAAGAGTATTTTTTAAAACTCTACAAAGTGAGTCTTAGAAAAGATATGGACATCTCAGCAGTTACCTTTGCGGGAATGGGAAATATAGAAAATGGTCAAATAAAAAGCATTAAGCTTGCTTATGGAGGTGTCGGCCCAGTTGTCAAAAGGCTTTCCACAACAGAAAAGTTACTAAATGGTAAAGAGTGGAATGAAAAAAACATTGGAGAGGCAACCTTACAAGTCGAAAAAGAAATAACTCCAATTTCAGATGTACGCGGCTCAGCAAAATTTAGGACTCAAATATCAAAAAACCTGTTAATGAAATTCTATAGAGAAATCCAGTCGCAATATGGAACTGAGCAAGGAAAAAAACTATGAGTGTAGGAAGTAATATTAAACACGACTCTTCTTATGGTCATGTAACAGGAACTAGTATTTTTGTAGATGACCGCTCTCCATTAAGGGGAGAAATCCACGTAGGAGTCGTTGGCTCTCCTTGTGCAGCAGGAAACCTGAAAAAGGTTCATTTTGAGGAAGCTTTAAAGTTACCAGGCGTCCTTGCTGTTTATACAGCAGAGGACCTTTCTCACAACAGATGGGGTGCTATTTTTAAAACGCAACCTTTGCTTGTTGATAAAGAAATCGGTCATTTTGATGAGCCCGTTGCCATTATTGCAGCTGAAAGCAAAGATGTACTTCCAAAAGCAAAAAAACTTATTAAAATCGAGGTCGAGGAACAAGTACCACTCTTTTCAATAGATGAAGCAATCAAGACGGAACAAAGTGTGTACAAAGCGGCACCTATTATCAAAGGAGATGTCGATAAGGCGCTCAAAAGCTCTAAAAGAAAATTGAAGGGTGATTTTGAATGTGGTGGGCAAGAACATTTTTATCTCGAAAGTCAGGCAAGTATTGTTTACCCTTTGGAAAATGGACAACTTGAAGTTCACTCATCATCCCAACATCCAACTGAAACTCAACATTTAGTTGCTGAAGCAGTTGGTATCCCTTTTCATCATGTTACTTGTATCGTTAAAAGAATGGGAGGAGGGTTTGGAGGAAAGGAAAGCCAAGCAGCTCCTTTTGCTGCTTACGCAGGACTTTGCGCCTATAAGCTTGGAAGACCTGCACGCCTTGCCCTATCTAAAGATGAGGATATGGCGATGACAGGGAAGAGGCACCCTTTTAAAAATTATTATGAAGTTGGCTTCGATGATAATGGAAAAATAATGGCCCTTAAAGCTGACCTCTTTTCCGACGCTGGACCCTATGCAGATCTATCAAGCGCTATTTTAGAAAGAGCAATGTTTCATATTGATAGTGCCTATTTTATTCCTCACGCCAAAATCACCGGAACATGCTGTAAAACAAACCACCCTTCTAATACAGCATTTCGTGGATTTGGAGGCCCTCAGGGAACCATGACAATTGAGTCAATCATTGAAGACATAGCCTTTGAAACGGGAAAAGATCCTGCAGAAATTAGAAAAGTTAACCTCTATGGAAAAGATGAGAATAATATAACCCACTACGGCCAAAAAATTGACCATAACCCTCTCCCGGAAATTTTTGAAAGAATAACTCAAAAAGCGGAGTACAAAAAGAAAAGAGAGGCAATTAATAATTTTAATACATTAAATAATGGAAAACTGAGAGGGCTATCTCTTGGCTTTACAAAATTTGGGATCGCTTTTACTGCAAAATTTTTAAACCAAGGTAATGCTCTCGTTAACGTCCACCTAGATGGAAGTATTCAAGTCTCAACAGGAGCAACAGAGATGGGCCAAGGCGTAAACACCAAAATCCAGCAAATTGCCGCTCACGCATTTGGTATTCCATCAAACCTCGTGCAAGTCATGCCAACCTCTACAGAAAAAAACCATAATACATCTCCTACAGCTGCTTCCAGTGGAGCAGATATTAATGGAAGTGCTACTTTAAAAGCATGTAATAAAATTAAAGAAAGACTTAGAATAGTTCTCCATAAACACTGGGCAGGAGAAGTTAGCGATGGAGTTGTAGAGTACGAGCTTGAAGACTGCGGAGATCTTTCGCACATTGTTTTTGAAAACCAAGAAGTGTTAGACAAAAAAAATGGTCATAAAATTCCTTTCAAAGAAGCTTTATCTCTCGCTTATTTTAACAGAGTTGGCTTAGGGTCTTATGCTTTTTTTAAGACAGAAGGTATTGGCTTTAATAAAGAAAAAAGTGAGGGAAAACCTTTTAATTATTATACAAATGGTGCCGCTATATCAGAAGTTGAGATAGACGAATATACAGGAGAACTTAAAGTTCTCTCCACTGATATTTTGATGGACCTAGGTCGTCCTATAAATCCTGGAATCGATCAGGGGCAGGTCTTAGGTGCTTTTATCCAAGGCATGGGTTGGGTTACAGGGGAACAATTATATTTTTCAGATAAGGGTCAACTCCTTTCCCACTCCCCTACAACCTATAAAATCCCTAGTATTCAGGATACTCCTCGAAATTTTACTATTGAGTTTATAGAAAATAATAACAACCACCAAGCAGTCCATCGCTCCAAAGCTGTTGGTGAGCCTCCATTTTTATTAGGCATTAATGTTTTTATGGCCGTAAAAAATGCTTTGTCTTATAGATCAAATGAAAAAGTTAAACTAGCTTCTCCGGCAACAAATGAAAGGATTCTTGAACAACTTTATGGAAATATGAAGTAGAAGAAAAAGTTATGATCTACTTTTTTTCTTTTTGAACTTTTTTTCTAAATCAACCATGCTCCTAAATGGTGATGGGTCTTTTCTATAGTGGAGTACATCATCTAGGGAACTAAATTTATTAACTCCTGTGCTAAACTCAATATCATAAGCGGTAAATTGGCATGGATGTTCATAACCAGCTGAATGAGAAATTGCTAAAAGTTCTTTTCTAAAGCTTTCTAGATAGCGCTTAAACCTTTCTGCTTTTAAGGGCACATTAATTCCTGCTTCCAACCATCTATTTTGTGTAGCAATTCCTACGGGGCATTCTCCTGTATGACATTTTTGGGCCTGAATACAGCCAATTGAAAGCATCGCCTCTCTAGCAATATGAATAATATCGCAGCCCATGGCCATTGCTATGATTGTCCTATCAGGAAAACCTAGTTTTCCTGAACCAATCCAAACAACATAACGAGAAAGACCGATCTTTTGAAAAATATCATAAATTCTTGTAAATCCAATTTTAAAGGGGAGAGAAACATGGTCTGCAAAAGTCAATGGAGCTGCTCCGGTCCCACCTTCGCTGCCATCAATTGTTATAAAATCTGGTCCCTCATTTCTCTCTTTCATTCTTAAAGCGAGATCTTCCCAAAACTCTATTTGTCCCACGGCTGCTTTTATACCCACAGGAATACCTGTTCTTTGAGCAATTTTTTCTATGAAGTCGATTAATTCATCAACATTTGAAAACTCAGAATGAGTATTGGGTGATAAACAATCCTCGCCAACGGGTATACCTCTTACTCTAGATATTTCTTTTGTTACTTTAGTTCCTGGAAGAATTCCTCCTTTACCAGGCTTAGCTCCCTGAGATAATTTTATCTCAATAAGCTTTACGGGATGTTGTAAGCATTTTTCTTCAAGAATATCCAAACTAAAATTTCCTTCTTCGTCTCTACAACCAAAATATCCCGTTCCTATTTGCCACATAAGATCAGCGCCAAATTGATGGTAATCGCTGATCGCACCCTCACCAGTATTGTGATAGCACCCAGCTAACTTAGCTCCTTGATTGAGTGAACTAATAGCATTTTTTCCTAAAGAACCAAAAGACATTGCAGAAATATTAATAATTGATTTAGGTCGATACATTTTTCTTCTCTTATGGAGACTGCCAATGACTTTTGCACAAGGAATTGATGTTTTATCTCCAAAAGGCGCATAAGCTTTTGAAGTTGGAAAAGGAAAGCCTGAATGTTTAATAATGGGATAACCTACCCCGTAAAGAAGCTCACTCGTTCCAAAACCAAAAGTATTGTTATCTCCTTTAGCACTTGCATAAATCCAATCTCTTTCCGAGCGATTGAAGGGCAACTCTTCCTTATCATTAGCAACCCAGTACTGTCTCATTTCAGGCCCAATCATAGTTAACAAATGCCTCATGTGACCAAGAACTGGAAAGTTGTGCAAAATTGCATATTTTTTCTGTATAAAAACATCGAAGATGAAAATTAAAAGAATTATTAATCCAAGAGAAATTCCTACTATCTCCAAAATAGAAAGACTCTGTCCAAAAATTTCCATTTCCGAAATCCCTCAAGAAAAAGTTCAAACTAAACTTAATTGCCTTATACTTATCGGAAATAAAAGGAATGAGGTTAAAATTAGCGTATAAATGACCTAAAGACCCGCTCTTTTTTCACAAAATGATTTTAAAGCAAAAGATACTGAGTTTAAGGGGCAGTCTTTAATAGGATTTCCTTCGGCTTTAAAACTATAAAGATTTTCTAAAGAGTATAGAGGAGACAAATCCTCAATTAAATTTTCAGAAATATCTAAAAAACGAATTTTTGGAATTCTAGAAACAAATAAAATATCTTTTAATTTACTTTTTGTGAGAGATAATTTTTCTAAATTACTGAGCCCATTTAAAAATGAAGATGATGATAGATTGCTATCTTTAATACTTAATTCTTTTAACTCTTCTAAGTCACTAATAGATGAAAGAATTCGAGGGTCAATATTTTCTACAATTAGAGAACTTAAACTAGTCATATCTTTAAAAGAACCGACAAAAGGCAGACGATTGCTAAAAGATAGTTTTTTTAATCCATTTAAATTATCAATATCAATTTTATTAAGTTTATTATTTCCCTTTAAATAAAGCAGTTGAAGATTTGAAAATGAGTTCAAAAATTCTAAATCTTCGATATTATTATTTTCCAAATTTAAAAATTCCAAGTTACTAAAAAATGAAAGCGCATAAGAGTCTTCTATAAAGGATGAGCTTAAATCTAAATACCTGGCCCGTTCTAATCTCTTTTTTATAGTCGAACAATTTTGTGACCTTGCTTTTTCTTCCAATAGACTTAAAAAATATTTTGATTTGGCATCTAATTCATCTGAAGAACAAGCTTTTTCAAAACTTTTAAAATGGCTAAATAGTTTTTTACCGTGGTTATTTTTCTTATCCTTAATCCATTTATAACTTTCATAGATATTGGAGATAGATATGGCTTTTTCTCCAGAACAGTTAGATTCTTCACCTTCCAAACATCTTTTTGAGTAATAACAACCTTTTAAAGAGTCAAACTCAAAGTCCCTTTCTCCACTGACTAGTAAACCAATTAAACGACTTTCCTTTTTAGTAAAAATTGGTGCTCCAGAGTTGCCTCTATATGAATCAATATTAGTTTTGAAAAATAAGCCGTCTTCATTTTTAAAAGTGACTTCACCTTTCATGACTTTAAGTGGAAAACCTGAAGGATTACCAATCGCAAACACTCCTTCACCGTCTCTAATTTCAATATCCTGAATAGCTTCCTCAAGAGAGAATGGGTTTCTTTCTAAAACTGGTTCTTCTAATTTAACGAAGGCAAAATCAAGCCTTCTATTTTGGTAATAATTTTTTGGTCTAATAACATGAGAACAACGATAAGCTTTCTTCTCCTCTTCTGAGGGACGATTTAAAGAAGCCTCAGGGCCTGGATAATCGAACTTCCAAACAAGATTCTTGCATTGGTTATTCTTTTTTAGACAATGTCCAGCAGTTAAAACCATATCAGGAGCAATCAAGATGCCCGTGCAAAGAGCTTTTCTAGGCTGATCACGGAAAGGTTCTCCCTCACATAGAGGGGAAGGCAATCTGTTCAGTTTAGCTTCTTCACCGTTTTCTTTGTATAGGGAAAGAACAGAAGTAGATAACTCTTTAACATTTCCCTTTCCATCCCAATCATCTATTTCAACCCTGTCATCTATTCCATAAATAACTTCGGATGAGTCAAATCTTACTTTCTTTTTAAAGTTATTTTTGTCCCATTCAAAAGAAACAGAGCAGCCTAAAATGAAAGGGATGAAAATTAGAAAGACTAGATTTTTCATTACACTTACCTTCCAGATACATATTCTGACTAAGATTTTTACCACAAGATATTCTTGAAAGGCATAATATGTTCTATTTGGAGGAAGAAACTGTAGATTTTTCTTCTTTTTAGCCAAATAAATTTTATTTATAAAATCAACTACCACCTAAACCAGAAAAACTAAAAACCTTATAAATCTTATTTCACCTCTTCAAATTTAAACGAAATAATTTACTGAAAATTCATTAAAAAAATAGTGAGTATTTTAAGCCTAAAAAAATCAAGTAGGAGAAAGAAAACTCAACTATGAAAAATGGAAAGCATCGAAACACTTTTTAATTAATGGGCATATAAGAAATTGAATTTGGTATAAAAATTTACTAGGTAAAAAGAAGGACAAAGTTAGGCGAGAAAAAAATCTCGTTCATTTTCTTTATCAATATATAAAAAGGAGGAAATATGAAATTGTTTTTATATATTAAATTTTTAACAATCGGATTATTAACTATCTCAAGTTTATTAGAAGCTCAAGATCATCCCCGAAGAATGCCACCAAGACTAAATATTGAACCATTAAGACCTGAGCTGCATAGAAGGGTTGATAGGAGTAATCAAGATTTTTGTGAGTTACATTCCAAAGTTCAAAATGTTGGAAAATCAAAAAAGTATTATATTCCTAAAAACTATGATGACTTTGAAAATAATGATTCTTGGAAAAATTCTAGTATAAGGCGGTCTACAACATATCCATCACATAAAGATCACATGCAAAAAGATGGACCTTCAATTCCTTTCGGTCCAAATAAGTTTTTTGACATTAAAAGTGTAAGTATAAAAGCTAAAAAAAGTGATGTCTATTTGTACCTTTTTAGTACGGCAAATTACTCTGGTAAGGTCACCGTCTTTCTTTGCTCCAAAGGAAGGCACTGTAAAATTCATAACGTGGAAAACATGCTAAAGGGTCTTAAGCGTTCCCTAATCTGCCAGTCAGAATTTCATCGAAAGGAACAACTAAATGCATCACATGATATTTTTTCATCCTTGAATAACGTAACTTTTCATACGTATAAGCTAGGTGATGCTATTTCCAAAAAAGTTGGAGAACAAATAAAAAATAAAGACGAGATAAAAGATCATTCATTAAAAGACGTCAAAACAAAATGGAGGACGGCTTATTTTTGGAAAAAAAGATTTCGATCAAGAGCAGGCACAATTTTTGATCTGGACCACTACCGTGATTTTTTAGAATCTAAAACCACTGGAATGATCAATCCAAAAAATATTTTTACGGGCAGGTACGACTATTCATTTAGTTCTTACCTTGAACCTATTCTAAAATCTAATTCATTACATTTTAGAACGATATCAGAACATTTTTGGATTGAAGAGGGTATTGCTAAGGATATTATAACTGAAAAGTTTAATTCATCATTGGAGGCATTGAACTACCAGAAACTCATAAACGATGGTTTCAAAAAAATTGTTGGCGAAACATATTGTGAAAAAATGGAAAATGAATTTCCTGATTTTGTAAGTAATTCTTGCAAGCAAGGCAATTACATCAGGGCCAGCAAGGACGTTATTGGAGATAAGAATAGGCTTCATATAAACTTTTCAATAAAAAATGCTACTGGATCGAAGTATTACAATTTTAACACTGAGGAAAATCCTCCTAAAATTACATTAAACCAAGAAAGAGATTGGGATAATTAATTCAAAAAGGGTGAAGTTCTAATGACTTCACCCTTTTAAAATAGGAATCAACATATGCGAACATCAAAAGTCTTTATAATTTTTTCTCTTTTAGTTTTAATTTCATTTTTTATCATGGGTAAACAAAATTTTAAAAGTTCACAATCTAAAGATATTTTCGAAAAAAGGTTTTCTCATCAAATGACTGCAAACTCTACTTTCAAAAGAGACTTATCTAGAAACCCCATTTTTAGCAAAAAAGAAAATCATAAGAAACGCAGTTACCTTAATCAAAAATATAATGATAGTTCAAAGCAAATTAATCACAAACCGTCTAATAATAACTCTTTGAATGAAGTAAAAGAAAAGTTAAAAGAGAAGCTTAACATCCCCAGGAATGTGAATCTCCAGATTGTTCAAGAAATAAGAAACGGTAAAAAAGGTTATAGAATTGATATATTTCATAATGAGAGAGACTTGATATGAAGAGCTTCACCAAATAGTTGGCTTTCAATGAGCTCATTTTTGAATAAAGATCGTTTAGAGGTAAGGTTTTTCAATATGTCTTATTAAGAGTGATTAGGACATTGGTACATTTTTTTCTCTATCAATTGAAGCCCCGAGCTGGCTTAGCTTTTCAGCTAGGCACTCATAACCCCTATCAAGATGATAGATTCTTTGAATTTTAGTTTTTCCGCTGCTTGCTAAGGCAGCCAACACAAGTGCTGCACTTGCTCTTAAATCAGTACACATAATAGGTGCGCCTTTGAGGTGACTTTCACCCTTAATGACTGCTGTTTTCTGCTTTAGCTCAATGGAGGCTCCAAGCCTTCTTAGCTCTGGAACGTGCATAAAGCGATTTTCAAAAATATTTTCTGTTATAATTGAGACACCTTCAACTTGAGAAGTTAGGGCCATTAGTTGAGCCTGTGCGTCAGTTGGAAAGCCAGGATAGGGAGACGTTTCAATATTGATACCTTTTAAGTCACTTGGGTAAACTGTTACCTCGTATTCATCCCTATCAATTTTTGCCCCCATTTCACTAAGAGCTGTTAAAACTGCTTCCAAATGATTCGTGTGAAAGCCTTTAACGGTAAGAGTCGACTTCGTAGCAAGACCAGCCATAATATAAGTAGCGGCCTCAATTCTATCACCAATGGCCTCATATTCTACCTCTTTGAGTTCATCAAAAGGTACCCCATCAACAACAATACGAGATGTTCCTAAACCCTCAATCTTGGCACCCATTTTTATAAGAAAGTTCCCTAAGTCCTCTATCTCAGGTTCTAAGGCAGCATTTTCAATAATGGTTCTTCCTTTAGCAAGAATAGCACCCATTAAAATATTTTCTGTTGCTCCTACTGATGGAAAGCTTAAAACAAGAGAGCAACCATTTAACTGATCAGTTTCGGCAGAAACGTAACCACCTTCAAGATTTATTTGAGCACCCAATTTGGCAAAATTATTTAAGTGGATATCAATAGGCCTGGCCCCTATTGCACAACCACCGGGTAAAGAGACTTTTGCATACTTAAACCTTGTAAGAAGTGGCCCTAGAACTAAGATCGAAGCCCTCATTGTTTTTACGAGGTCGTAAGTCGCCTCTTGGGAAATAACTTTAGAAGCATCAAAAGTTGTCCATTCCCCTTTCTCAGAAATTTGAACTCCTAAGTTCTTTAAGAGGACCATCATTGTCTTAATATCTCTAAGCTTAGGAAGATTTTTAAGATGGACTGGCTTAGGACTCAGAAGAACACAAGCCAAAATAGGCAAATAGGCGTTCTTAGCAGCAGAAACTTTTACTGTTCCTTCTAACTTAGTTGGTCCTTCAATAATAAGCTGATCCATATAAACCTCCAACCCCAAGATTGGTCACAATTAAACTTTTACAATCAAAAAACGAATTCTATCACAATAATCTTTTTTAAGGTCAACCTTTTGAACATTCTTTGTCAAAAAAAGAGTTTGGAGGCTTCCTAAATGATTTTCATGACCTTCCATTATAAAAACACCACCCGGGTTCAAAGCTTTTTTAACTTGATCAAAAAAAACATCAAACCAAGCTAAATATTCTTCATCTTTTAAGTAAAGTGCTTCGTGAGGTTCATACTCGTGAACTTTTTTGTGAACAAGACCGAAGTCTTCCTCTCTCTTTATATAAGGCGGATTTGAAACAATAAGATCAAAAGTTAGGTGCTCTTTTTCATTGAAAAAGAGTCTATCTGCTTCTAAAAAACTTAATTTAGTTCGAGCGTGTATTCCATATTGGCAATGGAAATAGTTTTTCTTGGCTATCTCTAAAGCTTTATCCGAAATATCTGTTGCCAGGGCATCTACAGAAAAATCCAAATCACTGAGAAGTGAAAGAATCAAAGCACCCGAACCAGTCCCAACCTCTAATATTTTGAGGTCCTTATCTAAGCTCTCTTTCTCATTTCTCATTTTTTTTAGGAAGCCAACAGCATCCTCAACAAGAATCTCCGTCTCAGACCTCGGAATAAGAACATTTGGATTGACAAAAAAGTCATTTTTATAAAAGAAAGCCTTTCCTGTAATATAGGGAAGAGGCATTCCCTTATCCATAGAGTTAAAAAAATACATTGCTTTCTGATGATGACCTTGTAAGAAAGGAAATTCTTTTAAACGTTTCCCATTGTGGGATTCTACACCAAAAAGATAAACCTCTAGCTCTCTTTTCAAAACCTCAACCCTTAAACCGGGGTAAAAGGAATGGAGAACTCCTAAATTTGTTTTGAAATAATCGCTAGCATATTGGTCAAGACTTTTCACAAATTAATCTTCCTGCCCTTTAAGAAGCTCAGCCCTATTATGAGCAATTAGAGCGTCTGTAACTGGAGATAAATCCCCTTCAATAATTTTATCTAAAGAATATAAAGTGAGGCCAATTCTATGATCACTCAAACGACCCTGAGGAAAGTTATAAGTTCTAATCCTCTCCGACCTGTCACCTCGGCCAATAAGGGCTTTTCTTTCAGCAGCTTCTTCTTTTTGCTGCTCTGAAACCATTTTATCGTAAATTCTATTTCTTAGAATCCTTAAGGCCTTTTCCTTATTTTTAAGCTGAGATTTTTGGTCTTGGTTTGCAACAACCATATTTGTTGGGATATGGGTTACCCTTACTGCAGAATCAGTTGTATTAACGTGCTGACCACCAGCTCCACTAGCCCTAAAAACCTCAATCCTAACTTCAGTCATATCAAGTTCAAACTCTACGTCATCAACCTCTGGCATGATAGCAACCGTTATAGTTGAAGTGTGAACTCTTCCTTGGGATTCAGTTTTAGGGACCCTTTGAACACGGTGGACACCAGATTCATACTTCAGCTTAGAGTAGACTTTTTCACCTTTAACACTAAAAATGACTTCCTTGATCCCCTCATCACCTTCACTCAGAGAAATAACTTCATTTTTAAAACCAAGGTCTCTTAAATAATTTTGATACATCCTAAAAACGTCAGCAACAAAAATGGAAGCTTCATCGCCCCCGGCGCCTGCTCTGATCTCAACCATCACATTTTTATCATCAAGGGGATCTTTTGGTAAAAGAAGAAGGCTTAACTCTTCTTTTAGAGTTGGGAGCTTCTTTTCTAAATCAGAAAGCTCTTCCTTAGCCATTTCTCTGAGGTCTTCATCTTTCTCATTTTTTAAAATATCTTTAGCGTCCTGTATTTCATCACGCACCCTCTTGTATTCATTGAAACACTTAACAATTTCCTCCAAATTGGCCCTTTCGCTGGAAACTTTTTTGAATTCAGCCTGACGATCATATAGTGTCGGGTCCGCCAATTTTTCTGTTAACTCTTCATAGCGCCTAACAACGCCTTCTAATTTATCAAACATAGAGGTGACCTTTTTTCTATTTCAAGCCTATTTTAATATTTTCAACCGCAAAACCTGTCATTGGAGTTTTATCATCAAGAAAAAGTTCTTGGGCGGGAAAAAAAAAGGAGTCAGGGACTCCTTTTTTTATTTATTAGCCATTCATGGATTCCATAAAGTCTGAGTTAGAAGCCGTCTTTGTGATCCGACTCAACATAAACTCCATGGAGTCAACAGTATTCATGGGGTGGAGAACCTTTCTAAGAACATACATTCTCTGAAGATCGCCATCTTCAACAAGCAGGTCTTCCTTCCTTGTTGAGGACTTATTGATATCCAAGCATGGGAAAATTCTCTTTTCAAGAAGCTTTCTATCAAGTTGAATCTCAGAGTTCCCTGTTCCTTTAAATTCTTCGAAAATAACTTCATCCATTCTAGAACCGGTATCAATGAGTGACGTGGCAATAATAGTAAGAGACCCACCATTTTCAATATTTCTAGCGGCACCAAAGAATCTTTTTGGTCTGTGTAAAGCATTTGAATCAACACCACCAGAAAGGATTTTTCCAGACGGAGGAACAACAGTGTTATAAGCTCTCGCCAACCTTGTGATAGAGTCAAGAAGAATAACAACATCCTCCCCTGCTTCTGTAAGCCTCTTGGCTTTTTCCATAACCATCTCAGCAACCTGAACGTGTCTATTTGCAGGCTCATCAAAAGTACTTGATACAACTTCCGCATCAACACTTCTTTTCATATCCGTAACTTCTTCGGGTCTCTCATCAATAAGAAGCACGATCAACTTAGAGTCATTATGATTCTTAGTAATAGCGTTAGCGATTTCTTTTAGAAGCTCTGTTTTACCTGCTTTAGGTGGAGCAACGATAAGACAACGCTGACCAAAACCTTGAGGCACGAAAAGATCGATGATTCTCGTTGATAGTTTTTTCTTATCAAACTCTAAACTAATTTTCTTCTCAGGGTAAAGTGGAGTTAAGTTTTCAAAAAGAACCGTCTTTTTATGAACTTCAGGCGTTTGATAATTAATCTTATTAACTTTTAAAAGAGCAAAATACCTCTCCCCATCTTTAGGCGGTCTAATTTGCCCTTCAGTAGTGTCACCCTTTCTAAGACCAAAACGTCTAATTTGACTAGGGCTTACATAAATATCATCCGCACCCGGTAAGTAGTTATACCCAGGAGACCTTAAGAAACCAAAGCCGTCTGGCAGAATTTCAAGAACTCCTCCGCCGTAGATATCTTCATTATTCTTCGCCATGGTTTTAAGAATTGAGAAGATTAGTTCGTGTCTTCTAAGCGAGCTTGGATTTTCAATTTTTAATTCCGTCGCCATAGAAATAAGTTCTTTAATTTCTTTTTCTCTTAAGTCACTGAGATGCATTTTGGAAACTTCCCCTGATAAATTTTAATGTGTTAAGTTAGATATAAATAAATTTTATAGTTTGAAATAAAATAGTGGTATTATTACGTGGTAAAAAGCCCCTTAAAGTGTTGGCTAAAAGATTGTATGTCTTTTAAATTTTTTAGGTAGTTTTAAGACTATAGGATCATAATAATCCTTATCGCTGCCTTGTCAAGACCAAAATAAAACTCTTTCTTTTTTTTCATAAATTGCCCCTGCCCCTTGCTAAAGAGGCTCCAATCACTTAAGAACAGATTATGACACATCTTATTGAAAAGGAACCCATAGTTTTTGACCTTAAATCAATACTCTGCCTAGACTACGGAACAAAAGTTGTGGGTTTGGCCACATACAACTCCAAAAGAGACCCTTACCCTCTTCCTTTTGGTCGAATAATATATAAAAGTGATGACCTACTCATCGAAGAATTGTCAAAAATCATCGAGGAAGAAGGAATAGATACCCTTGTTGTTGGGGTTCCTTATTTAACCGATGGGACTCCAACAAAAATGACAGATCGGATAATGAAATTTTGGCTCAAGTGCCAAAGTACTTTTGTGTCGCTTAACCATTACACACAAGACGAGACCCTAAGCAGCTTTGAGGCAAAAGAGAGGATGAAAAATCTTCCTCAGTACAATTTTAAAATCAATTTAAAAAAAATAGATGAGTTGGCCGCCTCAATAATACTTGAAGACTTTGTCAAAAAAAATAATCTTGCTGAGTCCACTTCTGAGAAGTATCCTATAAGAAACCACTATTAACATTTACTCCACAACTAAAAATGAAAAAAAACCTTTTTATATTTCTTTTTCTAGCTCCTCTCCTTGCCATAGTATTAAGTGGAGCAAAATTTTATTACCACCTAGGCGTCTGGTCCTATGAGGGAGCGTCTACGGAGTTTGTTGTTAAGCCAGGTGAGACATTTTCGAAAATTAATTATCGACTCAAGAAAAAGGGCTTAATTAGCAATCCGAAAATATTCTACCGCTACTGCCAATTTAAAGGACTTCTAACAAAATTTAAATCTGGAAACTTCCTCATAAAAAAGGGGTCCTCAAGTTTAGATATAATAGAAACCCTCTTAAAGGGTGCGAACATTGCTCCCAAGCTTACAATTCCAGAAGGAAAAAATATTTATGAAATCGGTAAGATGCTAGAAAAAAGAAAAATATGTTCATATAAGGAATTTATCAGGGCAACAAAAGATAAAGACTTAGTCTTTTCTTTTGGTATTCCAGGAAAGACTTTAGAAGGCTACCTTTATCCTGACACTTATAGGTTCAACGAACAAACACCTCCTAAACAAGTTATTTCGGTAATGGTAAAGCAGTTTTTCAGAAGATGGAAGTCGCTTGGTTTGAATGTTTCAATAGAAAAAAGGCACGACCTAATTATTCTGGCTTCAATTATAGAGAAAGAGACAGGAGCGAGTTTTGAAAGACCAACCATTTCAGGTGTTTTTCATAATAGACTCAAAAAAAGAATGAGGCTTCAGTCCGACCCGACCACAATTTATGGTATTTATGAATCTTTTACAGGTAATCTAAGAAAAAAGCACCTTCTTCAGAAAACTCCCTACAACACCTATAAAGTTTTTGGATTACCTTTGGGCCCAATAAGTAATCCTGGATTAGAGTCAATAAAAGCAGCGATAAATCCTAAAAAACACAATTATCTTTACTTTGTTAGTAAAAATGACGGTACCCATAAGTTTTCAAAAAACTACAAAGAGCACTTGAAAGCTGTAACAGCTTTTCAAAAAAGAAGAGCTGCTAGAAAAGGTAAAAGTTGGAGAGACCTCCATAAAAAATAATTCTTAAAATAAAGCCTTCAAATCTAACTAATTCTTCTTTGCTTATCCAGAATTAACTAAATACTTTTGTCTTTTTTTCGACAAGCATACTTGTGAGATTTGTCATTTTGCCAGGCTTTAAAAAATATGAATCTAAATAAAATAAATTACCCAAAATCTATTTGCCTCTTTCTATTTGTTTATTTGTTTATATTTAATTTAGAGGCCAAAGGCATTTTCAACTTTTCAGAATTGACCAATAGATACGCTAGCTGGGCCATTAACCCAACAAATGGTCGTTCATCAATATATCTCAAGGAAGCCTGGAGGTCCTTCAGTAAAAAAAAGAAAGAAGTTGTTGTCGCAGTTGTAGATACAGGTATTGACCCTGACCATCCATATTTCAGGAATAACCTCAAAGTTCTAAAAGGAAATTCTTCAAGAAAGAATTATGGAATCGACTTCTCTGCAGGAGCTGACAATAAAAACCAACCCTATGACTTCCACGGTCATGGTACCCACATTGCCGGAATCATTAGGAGCGTTTACCCCCACGTAAAGCTTCTTATTTTAAAGTACTATAACCCCAATGCCTCAGGACAAGATAACCTAGACGCTACAATAAAAGCACTGAGATTTGCCGTAAAAAGCAACGTTGATATAATCAACTACTCTGGAGGAGGGCCTGAGCCGTCTAGTGAAGAGAGAGAAATTCTTAAAGAAGCGGAAAGAAAAGGTATCCTCGTTGTAGCTGCAGCCGGAAATGAAAGCTCAAATATCGACAAGAAACAGAATGCTTTTTTCCCAGCAAGCTATAAATTCAAAAATATAATTACAGTAACTGCAAACAACCAAGAGCTAAACATTCTCCCATCATCAAACTATGGGAAAAGCTCTGTCCATCTTTCAGCTCCTGGAAGTCGTATAAAAGCTGCTCTTCCAAAAAGTCGTGTTGGATATAGAACTGGAACAAGTCAGGCAACAGCTTTTGTTTCTGGTGTAGCAGCTTTCATTCTTTCACAATCTCCAAATATGGATCTTAAAAACCTTAAAAAAATAATTATGACTTCAGTTTCGAAAGAAACTTCTCTTTTAAGAAAATGTCTATCCAATGGACGGCTAAATGCTAAAAATGCTCAGAACTTTATTCAAAAGTTGAATCTTCCATAGCCTCATTGCTGTCTTCGTTAATAGACGGATCCTCTTGATCACTATTTGGCAACTCATATCCATTTTGTGCCTGATCATCGCTATCCACAGGATCTTCGGATTCACTATCACCCTCTTGGCCTTGTTCTTGCTCATTATCTGTACTTTCAATAGCGCCTTGCTCTCTCTTCTCTGTGAAAGTAACTATATTGCCACTTAGAGGTCCACTACCGACCCTCACATTATAACTCTTTCCATCTGAGTTTCGATGGAGGTTCCAAAAGGAGTTTTCAACTTGAAAAATAGAGTTTGTCACCTTTTTAAAACCCAGACTAACTATAAAAGACTCAGTCTTCCTAAAAAAGATTTCAAGAGCTTGGATATCCTTTCCGTCGACCTTCAAGTAACCTCCTATTGAAGGATAATACTGAGGGTCTAGTTCAAATTCAGAGTTTATTCTATTAGGGTCTTCTGCATCTTTAACTCCATTATCCTCGGCCTTCCCAACTTCTGGTCTTTCAGTTTGTTCCTCTCTCGAAGTTTTCTTATTTTCTAACGAATTAAAATCAGTTCTAACTATGTTTCTTGACCCCGCTTCAGTGGTCTCTAATTCCGTTGATCCTGTTTCTACTTCTTCCTGCTCTTTGAAATCAAGAGTGAAAAAGAAAACAACGCCTCCTAAAAGTGCTAATAAGCTAAAAAAAATTAAAACCCTTTTCACAATTCATTCCCATTTAAATGAGAGGCAAATGCCCAAAAAACAAAACTCTTCTCTTTTTACCATGCAAATCAGCAAACAACGATATATTCAAGAATACAAACAAAATAAGTTTATTTTTATAATTTTCTCTATTTTTTTGAAAAATGACAAATAAACTTCCAACTCCTTCCTTAAAAACCTTTAAAAGCCCATCATTTTTGTGGCATATAGCTATTGCTCCTGTTTGGGATGCATTTTGCCAAAAGGACATTTAGTATGATTAAAGGCCTTCTTTTACTAAGTTTAATTTACTTATTAGTCACCAACTCGTCGATTGCAAAGGCTTCGCCCACGCCAATTAATGTTAAGAATTTAAACCCTATTCCCTTTCAACTTATAAAATTAAAAAAAGCAAAGAAGGTCTTCAAAAAAAGAAAAACTGTAAAAGTTGCCATCATTGATACTGGCATTGATTTAAACCATTCTTTTTTCAAAAATTCTCTTGGCAAAAAAAAGAAATATTCAAAAAATGTTTTACCACAAAGTATAGATCTTACCCACGGTCAAAGTAGTCTTTCTGGTGATCTAAATGGTCATGGAACTCACGTTTCAGGGATTATTAAAAGTATCAACCCTGATATACAAATTATCTCAATTAAATTTAATAATCCTAAGGGAAAAGGAAAAGACAACTTTAACTCATTACTTAGGTCTTACAAACTCGCAATCAAAATGAAGGTTGATATCATTAATTACTCTGGCGGTGGCCTAAAACCTTATTTCAAAGAATTTAACCTTTTAAAAAAAGCTGAGAAGAGCAATATCCTCCTGATTGCAGCTTCAGGAAACCAAGCTCTAAACCTAGACCACAAAAAAAATGTCTACTTCCCAGCAAGCTATAAACTTAATAATATCATCAGTGTTGCAGCTCATGACAATAACTCCAAGATTCTTCCCTTTTCAAACTTTGGAAAGAACTCTGTCCACCTTATGGCACCAGGCTTTAAAATTATTGGGCCCATGCCAGGAAATAAATTTGGAGAAATGACAGGAACTAGCCAAGCTACTGCTTTTGTCACAGGTGTTGCATCTCTTCTTATTTCACATTTTCCTAGTTTAAGGCCCTCTCAGATAAAAGAGATCTTAATCAATTCATCTTTGAAAAGAGGTCCCACCACCATAGCTCATAAACATGTTATGGGTGGCAAATTAGATGCCTTTAATGCATTTAAAAGTGCTTCAAGGTTAACCATCAAAAAAAGTAGAGAGAATTAATAAGGTTATCTAAAATTGGCAAAATTAAGTCAAAAGTCGTATGATACATCTGCTATGGTTTATCGATTAAAAAACTCTTTTCTTACCCCCTTTATTTTATCTTTTTTAGGTGGAACACTTTACGCATTTGGTTTTCCATCCATCATTACAAAATCCCCTTTGCCCTTTTTACCTATCATCGGCTATTTAATTTTTTTCGCTCAGCTCTCTTTTTTAAATACATTTGAGGGCAAAGAAAATTTCAATGAAAATAAAAAGTCATATGACTTTTCACACTGGTTCTTATTTTCTCTGGGATACAATCTTATTGGCTATTATTGGATTCCTAACTTCCTTACAGAGTTTGGAGAAATCTCAGGTTTTCTTAACTTTTTCACATCGATAATTTTTTCATTTATTCTTTTACCACAAGTTTTCATTTTCATTGCTTTATTCAAAATAAAGTTTCTTAAAAAAATGATCTTTAAAATTCAGCCCGACCTTAGAATCATTTTATTTTCTATTGGACTAGTATTTTTAGAATACTACAGTCCACAACAATTCCCAGCCCACCTGGGACACCCTTGGCTAGGACTCTCACCTTACTTAGGTATGGCGCCAATCTTTGGAGCACCAGCTTTTTCCTTTTTTAGTTTTTGGCTTGTTTTTTCCTTTCTTCCTCTTTTTAGAAAAGAAAAAATTAAAAACTTTCTCCCTTTATCACTCTTTTTCATTTTTCTACTTTTAAATTTTCTCTTTAAAATTCCACCAATAGGTGAAGAAAAAGGCTCCATCAAAAATTTAAACGTTCGCCTTGTACAAGCCAATATTGGTAACTTCATGAAACTGGATTCTGAAAGTGGTAAGCCACACTCGATACTTTCAGTAACTCAAAGGTATTTTAAACTTAGTACTCAACCTCTTAACTCTCAACCCGACTTAATTGTCTGGCCGGAAACATCCTATCCTCTGCTCCTTAGCTCCAGTAAAATGAAGGAAAATAAAAATGCGATTCCAATAGTTATCCGAACAGTCGCATCTAAAATGCAGTCAGAAGTTTTTTTTGGCGGGTATGACAGAGTAAGCAATAAGATCAATAGAGGTTATAAGTCTGAATACAATAGTGCTTTTCTAGTTTCAAAGGAAGGGAGTTTCAAAAATGTTTATCATAAGCACAGACTTATACCTTTTGGGGAAGGGCTTCCTTTTGGCCCTCTTAATCCTTTTCTAAGCCGCTATATTAAAAATATTTCATTTTTTGCTGAAGGAAAGAACTTTCCCCTTTTTAAAACTTCAAATCAATCATCCTTCATTTCTGCAATTTGCTACGAAATTTTATTCTCTTCTTTTATAAGAAAGTATCTTAACAAAGTTCAAGATAATCCTCACTTTCTGATAAACCTCACGAATGACTCCTGGTATGGAGACACAATTGAACCTTTTCAACACCTGTTCCTGAGCCATTGGAGAGCAATTGAGTTCAATTTACCAATTATTAGGATGACAAACACAGGAATAAGCTCAATTCTTCTTCCAGACGGATCAGAGCAAAAAAGAACAGATGTTTTTAAACAAGTTTCAAAAGACTACAAGTTTAAATATAACTCAGAAAGACAGCCGACATTTTTCCAAAAATGGGGACTGCTTCCTTTATGCCTCATCGTAGCTTTACTTTTTCTTATTCAAAAAGTTCTTCTTACAATAAATAAAAAGAAGCATATTCAATTTCGCAAAGAAAAACCGGCATTAAGAAGGTCATGAAGCCTCAAAAATCCCATGAACTCATCTTTTTCATTTAAAACGGGAAGAATAGTTATTTGACTTTTACGGTTCTCCATTAAGTCTAAAGCCTTATTTGCAAGTTCTCCCTTCGATATTGAAATAGGTGAAGATGTCATAAAATCTCTCACAGAAACTTTCAAAACATCTTTACCATAAGCAAAAGCTCTCCTTATATCACCGTCAACAACAATACCTCTCAAGGCATTATTGGGGCCTAAAATAGCACAAGCTCCAACAGGATTCTCAGTCATAGAAAGAATAACGTCCTGAAGACTTGTTTCAATTCGACACTGGGGACAATCATTAATACTGACCATTAAGTCCTCCACCTTCATTCGTAGAGATTTTCCCAAGATTCCGCCAGGGTGGTTAAAAGCAAATCCCTCTTTCGAAAGACCTATCATCCTCTCATAGAGAACAGCAAGAGCATCACCCATAGCAAGGGTCAAGGTAGAACTCGTGGTTGGAGCTTGATTATTCAAACAGGCTTCCTTTTCAACAGAGCAATCTAATGTCACAAAGCACTCTTTAGCAATGGGTGAACCCAAGTCTCCAAGAAGACCAATTCTTCTTTCTCGAGGAATTGGTAGAAAAGGTATAAGTTTCATTACCTCTTCTGTTGTCCCTGACTTACTAATTAAAACTATGGTATCTTCTTTTTTTGCTCTGCCCAAATCTCCGTGAAGAGCTTCAACTGGGTGAAGAAAAAAAGACTTTAGACCCAAAGAAGCAAATGTCGAAGCAATTTTTCGCCCTATAAATCCAGACTTTCCTACTCCAGAAAATATCAATTGCCCCCTTGTCTCCTCGAGCCTCTCAAAAATGGACATGACGGCATTAACTACCTTTTTATCCATACGCTCGGATGCTGCTAGTATGGCATTTGCTTCTAGGTTTAAAACATTCTGGGCCGCTTTAAGATAGTCCACTGACAAGCTCCAATTTTTTGAAAGTGAAAATGAATTTATTAACTTAGTGTGATAAAATGTCCATCGATGAAAAATATCCCCACAAGACACACTATTCAAGACAAAATAGAGGTTTTCCTTCAAAAAACATTCACAGTCATAATTTTCATTTGTCTAACAGGGTGCACTTCCTATGACCACTTTAAAAATGTTTCAAGGGATTACGAACTCCCTTCTCAGGTTTTTAGAGCTAATTACGAGATGACATGGAGTGCAATAAAAAACATCATTGACACATATAATTACTCTCTTGAAGTTAGTAATAGGGCTTCAGGACTGTGGAAAACAAGATGGATTGATAATACCCTTGAGATGAATTTTTCAAACTCTCTTAATCGAGGTTCTGGTTACAAAACAGCTAAATTTAAATTAATTATAAACGTTGTAAAAGGATACAGAACAGAAAGAGAAGTCACTAAAGTATTCATCTCTAAAAGACAATTAGTTCAGAAGGACTTACTCCAAGGCTGGAAAGTTATTCCAAGTGATCAAATCATAGAGAAAACTCTCCTTTACAGACTGAAAAGAATTCTTCTTATTGAAAAAAAATTAGAAGAGCTTGAAAAAAGAAAATCAAAAGAGGTTGAAGAAATTGCTTTTTAAAAAAAATCAAATTAATAAATACCAAGTGATTATTATTATCCTTTTTTTCTTAGGATCAATTACTTCTTCCTGCAGTCGAAAAAAAGCTAAACCACAAAGGGCCCAACTTGCATCTTATGAGTTTCCAACAAGAAAAGTTCCATTTAGTTGTCAAAAAACATTTGAGACTTTAACCCTTCTCTTAAAAAGGTTTGACCTAAAAAGAGTCAGTTTTAAAAAAAACTTTATTAAAACCCATTGGATTGACAATACATTTTCTTTTTTTTCAAAAGAGAAAAATAACATACTTGAAAAAAGCGCGAAATTTAAGCTTTACTTAAAAGGGAAGACTCACTCAAACAACAAAGAAAGCTGCAAACTAACAATATTTAAAAATCAAAAAGTCAAAAATGACTCATCAAGTCCCTGGAATTCTACATCTTCCGACCTAAGTTTAGAGGAAGAGCTTTTTTCAAGTCTAATGGAAGGAAGAAAAAACAAAAATGAATATTTGCCAATTGAAAATGAAACCGTAAATGACGATGAAGAAAATGATTCAGACCTAGCAGCTCAAGAGGAAGATAAATCAATCGAAGACATAGAAGAATCAGAAGATACTGAGAGCATAGAAGATATAGAATCCATTGAAAAAGGAGAAACTTCCAAAAAAGAAAAAATTAATACTAACGAAAATGAAGATGAGGGTGAAGATGAAGGTGAGGATGAAG